>CANBQJ010000001.1 GCA_947371645.1 Burkholderiales bacterium
TTGATGATCTGGTAGCCGCCCACGACGGTGCCCGAAGGCAACGGAGCGGGTTTCGGCTTTGACATAATCGGGTTTTGTCTGGTGTCCAGGAATCCATGTCAGTCTACTCCATGACCGGCTTCGCCAGCGCGGTGGCCACATCTGCCGAGCACCCCGGTGAAACCCCTGAAGACGGGGACGGCGCGACCGTTTCCCGCAAGGCTGCGACAGGCGCGGTGGGGGCAGAACTGCGCTCCGTCAACAGCCGCTTCCTGGACCTCAGCTTCAAGCTGGCGGACGAGTTCCGCGGCCTGGAGCCGGCCATGCGCGAGCTGCTCACCGCAGCGTTCAAGCGCGGCAAGATCGAGCTGCGCCTTCAACCCCAGCGGGCCTCGGACGCCACCTGGCCCCAGCCCCAGCCCGACCAGCTGCACACCCTGGCGCGGCTGGAAAACACCGTGCAGAACTGGCTGCCCAAGGCCGGCGCCTTGAGCGTCAACGAGGTGCTGAACTGGTGCCGCGCAGCTGCCACCTCGGTGAAGCTGGAAGAGGCCGCGATGGAGTCCTGCCGCCAGGCCATTGCGGCCCTGACGGAAGCGCGCGAACGCGAAGGCGCCCGCCTGGTGGGGGTGCTCAAGGAGAAGTTGACCGGCCTCAAGGCCCTGGCCGAGCAGGCCCAGCCCCTGGTACCCCAGGCCGTGGCGCGCCAGCAAGAGCGTTTCATGGTCAAGTTTCAGGAAGCGTTGCAGGCCGTGGGGGGCAGCATCACCCCCGAGGCCGCGCAAGAACGCGCCATGGCCGAGGCCGCCGCCTACGCATTGCGCATCGACGTGGACGAAGAACTGCAGCGCCTCAAGGCCCACCTCGATGAAATCGGCCGCCTGATCAAAAAAGGCGGTGAAGTGGGCAAGCGCCTGGACTTTCTCATCCAGGAGCTGCACCGCGAGGCCAACACCCTGGGCTCCAAGGCCGCCGCGCTGGAGCTGACCCAGATCTCCGTGGACATGAAGGTGCTGATCGAGCAAATGCGCGAGCAGGTTCAGAACATCGAATGACGGCCGATATGTCTACCCAAAGCCTCCACTTGCCCACCGAAAGCCCTGACATGGACTACCCAGGCAACCTCTTTGTGGTCTCGGCCCCCAGCGGCACGGGCAAATCCACCCTGGTCATGGCCTTGCTGGAGCTGGACTCGCGTCTGCAGGTCTCGGTGTCGCACACGACGCGTGCCCCCCGCGGGCAGGAGCAGCAGGGTCGGGAGTACCTGTTCATCGGCAAGGACGAGTTCCAGAGCATGGTGGACCACGGGGACTTCTTCGAGCACGCCGAGGTGCACGGCAACCACTACGGCACCTCGCGCAAGGCCATCGAGGCCCGCATCCAGCATGGCGACGACGTGGTGCTGGAGATCGACTGGCAAGGGGCCTTGCAGATCAAGAAAATCTTCCCCAATGCCGTGCTGATCTTCATCCTGCCGCCCAGCTACGAAGAGCTGCTGCAGCGGCTCAACCGCCGGGGCGAAGACTCGCAGGAGGTCATCGACCTGCGCATGAAAAACGCCCGGATCGAGGTCTCTGAGGCCCAATTCTTCGATTTCATCGTCGTCAATGCCCTGTTTGAGTCGGCGCTGTTCGATTTAAAAGCCATTGTTCACTCACAGCGGTTAAAATACGCGGCTCAGCGCCGGAACAAGTCTGTCGTGTTCCGCGCCCTGAACCTGGTTTGACTTTCCCTTTCCGGAGCACCACATGGCCCGCATCACCGTCGAAGACTGCCTGCAAAAGATCCCCAACCGCTTCCAGCTGGTGCTCGCCGCTACTTACCGTGCCCGCATGCTGAGCCAGGGCCACACGCCCAAGATCGAATCGCGCAACAAGCCCGGCGTGACCGCGCTGCGTGAAATCGCTGCCGGCCAGGTCGGCCTGGAGATGCTGCGCAAGGTTCCGACCTGATCCAGGCGCGCACCTGACCGGCCTTCAAACGCCGGTGACATCTGGCCCGTCGCGTCGTGCGCACGGGCCTTTTGCTTTGTGGCGGCGCCAGCATGCGGAGGCGCAGCGTGCGCATGCCGCTCAAGCGGGCGTTTCAACGACCTCCGGGCGTGCCCTGCCAACGACGTGGCAGCGTGAACACGCTACAGTCTGAGCATGACCCTGGCCACCGATGCAGCAGCGGCCTCATTTGCCGCACTGACCCACAAACTTGACTACCTGGACGAGGCGGACATCCGCCGCGTCCGCGAAGCCTACCGCTTTGCCGACGAGGCCCACCTGGGCCAGTTCCGCGCCAGCGGCGAGCCCTACATCACCCACCCCATCGCGGTGGCCGGCCTGTGTGCCGACTGGAAGCTGGACGCCCAGGCCATCATGGCCGCGCTCATGCACGACGCGATGGAGGACTGCGGCGTCACCAAGATCGAACTCATCGAGCGCTTTGGCGCGCCCACAGCCGAACTGGTCGACGGCCTGACCAAGCTCGACAAGCTGCAGTTCTCGACCAAGGAAGAATCCCAGGCCGAGTCCTTCCGCAAGATGCTGCTGGCCATGGCGCGCGATGTGCGCGTCATCCTCATCAAGCTGGCCGATCGCCTGCACAACATGCGCACCATGGACGCGATGGTGGCGCACAAGCGCTCGCGCATCGCCCGCGAGACGCTCGACATCTACGTGCCGATTGCGCACCGCCTGGGCCTGAACCAGACTTATCGCGAGCTGCAGGAGCTGTCCTTCCAGTACATCAACCCCTGGCGTTACGGGGTGCTGGTCAAGGCCGTCAAGCGCACGCGGGGCAACCGGCGTGACCTGGTGGACCGCATCCGCCGCGAGGTGGAACACGCCTTTGGCGAGGCCGGCATGGTGGTGGAGGCCTATGGCCGCGAGAAGACGATCTTCTCCATCTACAACAAGATGGTCGAAAAGAACCTGAGCTTTGCGCAGGTCAGCGACATCTTCGGCTTTCGCATCGTCACGCGCGAGTTGCTGGACTGCTACCGCGCCCTGGGCGTGCTGCACCAGCTCTACAAGCCGCTGCCCGGCCGATTCAAGGACTACATCGCCATCCCCAAGGCGAACGGCTACCAGTCGCTGCACACCACGCTGGTGAACCCGGTGGGCACCGCGGTCGAGTTTCAGATCCGTTCGCAGGCCATGCACGCCGTGGCCGAGAAGGGCATCGCCGCGCACTGGATGTACAAGGAACATGAGGACGGCAGCGATGCCTCACCGCAGCAGGCGGCGGTGTGGTTGCAGTCGCTCATCGACATCCAGCACGAGACCCGCGATTCGGCCGAGTTCCTGGAGCACCTGAAGATCGACCTCTTCCCCGAGTCGGTCTATGTGCTGACCCCGAAGTCGCGCATCGTGGCTTTGCCGAAGGGCGCCACGCCGGTGGACTTCGCCTACGCCATCCACTCCGGTGTGGGCGACCGCTGCGTGTCGGCCAAGGTGAACGGCGAGGCGGTGGCGTTGCGTACCGAGCTGCGCAGCGGTGATGTGGTGGAGGTCATCACGGCGCCGAGCGCGCGGCCCAACCCGGGCTGGCTGAACTTCGTGCGCACGGGCCGGGCGCGCTCCAAGATCCGCCACTACCTGAAGAACATGGAGGCCGAAGAGAGCCTGGAGCTGGGCGAGAAGCTGCTCAGCCAGGCCCTGCGTGCCGAAGGCCTGACCATGCCACCCGGCGACGACGAGACCGAAGGCGCACCGGGCCTGCTGTGGCAGGCCCTGGCCCGCTGGGGCGGCAACCGCAACAGGCATGAGCTGGTCATCGAAATTGGCCTGGGCCGCAAGATCGCCACCATGGTGGCCAAGCGCCTGGCCCAGCTGATGGCCGAAGGCGGCGAACGGCCCGATGCCGTCACGCTGACCCTGGGCCGCTTTGCCGACGACAGCGCCATCCGTGGCGGCGTGGTGCTGGACGGCAGCGAAGGCGCCACCGTGCAGCTGGCGCCGTGCTGCTGCCCGGTGCCAGGCGACCCCATTGCCGGCTACCTGGGCCGCGGCGAAGGCCTGGTGGTGCACGCGCAGACCTGCTCGGTGGGCCGCCGTCTCTTTGAGCGCGACAGCGAACGCTGGATTGACGTGAGCTGGGCGGAAGAGCCCGCGCGCCTGTTCGAGACCCCGGTGACCGTGCTGGTCACCAACGGCAAGGGCGTGCTGGCCCAGGTGGCCCAGGCCATCAGCAGCGCCGAGACCGACATCACCCACATCGAGATGGGCGACGAGCGCCTGGGTGAGACAGCCGAGCTCAAGCTCACCCTGTCTGTGCGCGATGCCGACCACCTGGTCGACGTGATCCGTACGCTCAACCGTTGCCCGGTGGTGCTCAAGGCCGAGCGCAGCAAGACCTGAGTCATGGCGGGCGATCGGGTCAAGCTGCCCTGGTGGGGCCCCATGCGCGGGCCCTTTTTGCTGCTCACCCCCGCCTGCATGCTGCTGGGTGTGGCCTGTGCCTGGCTGGCCAGGCCGCCGGACATGCTGCCTTTGACCCTGTTGCTCAAGGCCTGCCTGGCCCTGGGCGCTGCACTCGGTGCCCACATCAGTGTCAACGCGCTCAACGAGTACGTGGATTTCCGCAGCGGCCTGGACGCGATGACCCAGCGCACGCCCTTCAGCGGCGGCAGCGGCACCCTGCCAGCGCATCCCGAGCTGGCCCGCTGGGCCTTGCTGTTGGGCTTGGGTGCCTTGGCCATGTCGGTGTCCATGGGCTTGGCCTTGCTGGCCTCCTGGCCCACCGCCTGGCTGCAGCTGGCCCCTCTGGGTCTGCTGGGCGTGGCCCTGGTGGCCGGCTACTCGCCCTGGATCTCGCGGCACCCCTGGCTGTGCCTGGTGGCGCCGGGGCTGGGCTTTGGCGCCCTGATGGTGGCCGGGACGGCCTGTGCGCTGCTGGGGCATCACACGGTGGCGGCCTGGTGGGCGGCGGCCGTGCCCTTCTTGCTGGTCAACAACCTGTTGTTGCTCAACCAGTTCCCCGACGTGGAGGCCGACCGTGCGGTGGGGCGACGCACGTTGCCCATCGTGTGGGGGCGGCCGTCCTGCGTCCGCTTGCTTTGGGTTCAGTGGGCCCTCGCTTGGGGCTGCTTGCTGGCCGGCGTGGCCTGGGGTGTGTTGCCAACCGGTGCCTTGTGCGGCTTGATCACGCTGCCGCTGGCGTGGCGCACCGCAGCCGGGGTGCATCGGCACGCCGACGAGCTGCCGGCCTTGCTGCCGCACCTGGGTGCCAATGTGGCGGTGACCCTGCTGACGCCAGCCCTGATGGGTCTGGGCATGCTGTTGACTTGAACGGTGGGCTCAGTGGCTGACAGGTGGGGCGGGGTAACTCACCGAGATCACCTCCAGCCGCTCAAGCCCGCCCGGGGTCATCAGCTGCACCTCGTCGCCCTCGCGGGATTTGATCAGCGCGCGGGCAATGGGTGACACCCAGCTCACCTCGCCTTGCAAGCTGTCGACCTCGTCGATGCCCTTGATGGTGATGGTGCGGCTCACGCCGGCCATGTTCTCGTAGGTCACGGTGGCGCCAAAGAAGACTTGCGTTTTGCCGTGGTGCACGCTGGGGTCGGCCACTTCGGCGATGTCCAGGCGCTTGGTCAGGAAGCGGATGCGGCGGTCGATTTCGCGCAGGCGCTTCTTGCCGTAGATGTAGTCGCCGTTCTCGGAGCGGTCGCCGTTGGAGGCCGCCCAGTGCACGATCTCCACGATCTTGGGCCGCTCGGCGTCGATCAGGTTGATCAACTCGGTGCGCAGCCGGTGGTAGCCCTCGGGGGTGATGTAGTTCTTGCCGCCCGCAGGCAGTGGGGGCAGCGACAGCTCGTCGTCGTCCTCGTCACTGGACTCTTTGGTGAAGGCCTTGCTCATGGGGCTGGATTGTGCCTAAAAGTGGCCGTGCGGTATCTCACGCTTTGGGCCCCTTTGTGTGGGCCCCACGTCTG
The DNA here is from genome assembly GCA_947371645.1 of Burkholderiales bacterium. Next base: position 5,906 of record CANBQJ010000001.1, read on the forward strand.
GCGTGTGGATTTGATCGCGCAAAAATGAAATCACGCAGCCGATAAGCAAGGCAAGCTGTTCACAGCAACCCCTGTTGTCGAGGTGTGAGATGTCTCAAGTGATTCCTCTGGGCCCTGCGGCCCGCATGCTGACCACCCGCGAGGCCGCGTTGCGCCTGGGGGTGTCCTTGAGGACGGTTCAGCTGTGGGTGGAGGCCGACATCCTGCCCGCCGCGCGCACGCCGGGTGGTCACCGCCGCATCCCCTACAACGCCGTGGAGGCCCTGGCCTTGAGCACGGGGCTGGGGGGTGAACCCATCTCCCGCAGCCAGGCCCGCGAGCTCAGCCGGCAGGCCGATGCCCAGGGTGGTCGCTTCAACGACGCTGCACTGACGGCCGGCACGCCCGGCCGCGATGCAGGAAACCAGCCGCAGCCTCTGGATGTGCTGCTGGTGGCCGATGACCAGGACTGGCAACAACGCTGTGCCGAGGCGATGTCGCCCTATGGCAATGCCGTGAAGCTGCGCTACGCAGAGACGGGCTACCTGGCCCTGCTGCAGATTGGCCAGAAGGCACCTGACCTGCTGATCACCAACCTGGACCTGCCCGGCATGGACGGCATGGCCATGTTGCGCACGCTGGAGCGCTGCGAAAGCATCAACCAGCTGCGCATCCTGGTGCTCACCCACCACGATGAACACGAAATCGCCCGGCGCGGGGGCTTGCCCATGGCTGCCGAGGTGATGCACCTGCCTGTCACCCCCGAATCTGTGGCGGTGCGGGTCGGCCGATGGCTATTGGGGCAGCGCGCCTCATGAGATGAGATCTGGAACCCCGCCATGAACGAAGCCTTCCGCATGCTGTTTGACCAGGTCACGAGCGGCGTGGTCTGGGTTCAGCGCAATGGTGTGGTCCGGTATGCCAACAAGGCCGCGGTGCAGATGACCCCGGTGATGCTGGGCCAGCCGATGATGGACCCGGTGGCCGAGCGCACCGTCAAGGCGGCAGGGCAGGACATGCTCAAGCTGCCCTTCCAGTTCGAGCTGACCACGCAGGAAGCGCACCCGGACGCCATCCGCGCCGTGGTCATCCCGGCGCCTGTCGGGCAGGACCTGATGGTGGTGCTCAACAACGTCTCGCAAGAGCGCTGGTACTCGCAAGCGCTGGAAAACCTGATCGGCTACATCGACGCCGAGATGGCCTTGCCCATTGAGGCGCTCACCGAGAAGCTGCCGCTGACCGCGCAACTGGTGCTGCAGCAAGGCGCCATGGGCGAGTTGCAGGCCCTGGTGGACGAAGCGGCGATGCTGTCGGCCAAGCTGGGCAAGCTGCATGACCTGGTCTCGGTGTTCGGCGAAAGCGCCATCCAGCGCGATGAACGCATCTTGCTGCCTGGGCTCTTGCGTCAGGCCCTGGGCGAAGTGATGCCCCAGGCCCAGGCCCGCAACGTCACCGTGGCGGTGGCCAGCATCGACGATGACATGCCGGCCATTTACGGCAGTTCGCACTGGCTGGCCAAGGCCATGTCGGAATACCTCGAACAGTCCATCCGCAGTGCGCAGCCCGGTGGGGTCATCCAGCTGACGATACAGGCGTCAGGCACACGGGTGATGGTGCGTGCCCGCAACCAGGGGCTGTTCGTGTCCAACCACGATCGCCGCAACGCCTTCGTGCCCTTTGGCGTGGGCGACAGTGCCAGGCCGACGGGACCGCGCCGAGGGATCGGCCTGGCCTTGGCCCAACGCATCCTGGAGCAGCATGGGGGCACCGTGCGCATCGAAGACGAGTTCGACAGCGTCGACTTCGTGATGGAAATTCCTGCTGGCGCCCCGGCCACGCAAGACGCGCAACTCAGCGTCGAGCAGGCGCAGCGCTACGCCCACGACATGTCCCAACTGATGGCGCGCAGCATGGCCCGCAAGGTTGCCGCGGTGTCGTCACCGGCACCGGCAGCGCCAGCCGCACCCACCGTGCTCAAGCCCTGAACAGGAGACACACCATGACGCAGCGCATCCTCATCGTCGAAGACCAGTCCGACATCTGCAAGCTCATCCGCATGACGCTGGAGTTCAGCGACTTTGAAATTCACGAAGCCCACGATGGCGAGACCGGCTTGAACCTGGCGCGCGCACTGCAGCCCCATGTCGTGCTGATGGACGTGATGATGCCCGGCTTGCTCGATGGCTACCAGGCCTGTGCCCGCATCAAGCAGGACCCGGCGCTGCGCCACATCCGCGTGATCATGCTCACCGCACGCGGCCAGGCCAGCGACATCGATGCCGGGCAAGCCGCCGGCGCAGACGCCTACCTGGTCAAGCCATTCAGCCCGCTGGAGCTCATCGATCGCGTGGAGGGCATGGCCGGTCTGGCCGCCTGAGCCCGCCTCGCTGGAGGCCGCCATGCCCCACGCCGACCCCCAGGTCGAGTTGCCTGCAGCCGTGCTGCAGGTGATGGGCCGCCTGGAGCGCTGGACGGGGCGTTTGACGCTGTGGCGAGCGGTGCTCAACATCCTGGCGGTGGGCCTGCTGATGACGGCGATGGCGGTGGGCTCGGTCTGGTGGGCCGAGGAGCACCGTCAGGCCCAGGCCTTCGACGTGGCCGTGCGCCGACTTCAGGACCTCGTGCAGTCTCGCATCGACCACGAATCGGCCCTGGTGCACCAACTGGCCGATTGGGCAAGTTACCAATCGTTTGACGGCAACGGCTCGGCAGCCTGGCAATCCAGCGGTGTGTTGCTCATCGGTCGCGATGCGCTCAAGGCCGGGCTGCTGCCCAAGCTCGTGGGCCTGGCCCCCACGCGCACCGACACGTTGGCCAACTGTCTGCGCCAGACCAGTGAGGCCTTGCCGGCAACCCTGTGCAGGGTGTTCGGGGTGGGCGCCCAGCCAGAGGCGTGGTTCCTGGTGGAACGGGTGAGGCAGCCAGGTGATGGCTGGGTGATCAAGCCCCTCGACGGGCTGGACCTGTCCTGGGTCCTGGACGATGGCTTGTACTGGAAGGTGCAGGCCAGGATGCTGGCGCCGCAGGAGCCGCGCGCGGGCGGCCTTTGGCGCCCGAACCAGGGCGATGCGAGACCGCCGCGAGGGGTGGACGTGAAGCTGGCCCAAGGCAGCCTGCACCTGACCATCCTGGCCGAAGCCCGGCGGCGCACCTGGCAAGACACCTGGACCCGCTACACGGCCATGTTCATCGCGGCCAGTGCAGGCTTGCTGTTCACCCTGGGCGGCCTTCACGTCTACCTGATGCTGATTTCCACACGCAAGCGTGCACGGGACATGGCCATGGAGATGTCTGCCACCTTGCAGCGCACGCAATCTCGCAACCAGGCGGTGATGGACACGGCGCCTGACGCCATCGTGCTGACCGACGAGCAGGGCTTCATCCAGTGGTGCAACCAGGCCACGATCAGCATCTTTGGCCGCACACAGGAGGGCCTTCAGGGCAAGCGCATCGCCGAGATCCTGCCGGAGTTGGGCGGCATCGACATGGCCGCCTGGTTCCACGATTTCGGTTTTTCGAACCGCGTGATCGGCCGTGAAGCCCACGGCTTGCGCAATGAGGGCACCGTCTTTCCCGTGGCCTTGTCGGCCAGCCGCGTGACGCTGGAGGGAGAGACCATCCAGGCGCTGTTCGTGCGTGACACCACCGATGCCAAATGGGCCGAGCAGGAGTTGCTGCTGCGCGACCGGGCGCTGGCCTCGTCGGCAGACGGCGTGGTCATCACGTCCATGACCTTGCCCAACCAGCCCATCATCTACGTCAACCAGGCCTTCGAGCAGATCACGGGCTATGCCTCGCACGAAGTCCTGGGGCTGAACTGCCGCCTGCTGCAGCGCGAGGACCGCGACCAGCCCGCCTTGACCCAGATGCGCGAAGCCATCACCCAGGGCAAGCCGTGTCAGGTGGTGTTGCGCAACTACCGCCAGGACGGCAGCCTGTTCTACAACGAGCTGGCGATCTCGCCGGTGCTCAGCCCCGAAGGCAAGGTGACGCACTACGTGGGTGTGCAAAACGACATCACCGAACGCATGGCAGCCGAGCAGGTGCTGGCCTTGCGCACCGAGCGCCTCAATGCCGTGTTCGAGCTCAGCCCCGATGGCTTCGTGGTGTTGGACAAGCGTGGCGAGGTCAGCATCGTCAACCCGGCGTTCGAGCGCATGACCGGCATGTTGGCAGGCGACCTCGTGGGCCAGTCGCTGATGGCCTTCGAAGAGAACCTCATGACGCGATGCGCGGTGAGCGACATCGCAGAACGTTCGGTGGCGGCCGCCATCGACGGGCAGCCCGCCGCCCTGGCCGATGGCACGCAGGCCCAGCGGCGCTTGCTGCACCTGCATGCACCTCAGTCCCGCACCCTGTTGCAGCGTGTGCGCCATGGCGACCACGACAACGAGACCGTCATGTACTTCCGCGACGTGACCCACGAGCTGGAGGTGGACCGCATGAAGAGCGAGTTCCTGGCCATGGCCGCGCACGAGCTGCGCACGCCCATGGTCAGCATCTTTGGCTTCACCGAGCTGCTGCTCAAGCGGCCCTTCTCCGAAGAGCGGCGCCAGGAGGTGCTGGGCACCATCCACAAGCAGGCCAGCATCCTGATCAACCTGGTCAACGAACTGCTGGACCTGGCCCGCATCGAGGCCCGCCGCGGCAAGGACTTCAACCGCAGGCTGCAGCCCATTGGCCCCATCCTGGAACAGGCGCTGGACGGCCTGAAAGTGCCTGGCGACCACCGCATGGTCAGCTTGCACCTGGACACGCCCGATGCCCTGGTCTGGGCCGACACCGACAAGCTCAGCCAGGCGGTGCTCAATGTGCTGTCCAACGCCTACAAGTACTCGCCCGGTGGGGGCGAGATCCATTTGCGCCAGCGGCTGGACCCGGCCATGCAGCGCGTGCTCGTGGAGGTCGAAGACCATGGCGTGGGGATGAGCCCGGATCAAAGTGCGCGTGTGTTCGAGCGCTTCTTCCGGGCGGACCCCTCCGGCAACATCCCCGGCACGGGCCTGGGCATGAGCCTGGTCAAGGAAATCATGGACCTGCATTGCGGCGACGTGCAGGTGCGCAGCGCCCTGGGCGAGGGCACCACGGTGGCCCTGAGTGTGCCTGGGCAAGACGGGGTGGCCGCCTTGCCCCCCGCAGACAAGGGTGCAAGGCCGAAGGAAAGCACGGGCTGAAGCGCGGCGCTTTTGGGCGCAAGATGCCGGGGCCTGTCGTAGACGTGGGGTGTTCAGGCCACCCGGTTTCGGAGCAGATGTGGAACAAGAGCCGCAAGGCAAGGGTGGGCAAACCTGGCGTTGGTTGTTGCTGGGCATGTACCTGCTCATGATTGGCGCCCTGGCCTGGCTGTGGCGTGACCCCGCCACGCGGCAGTGGCTCAACACCGACACGCTCACGGCCTGGGGGCGCCAGTTGCTGGCCTTGCCCCTGGGCCCGTTGGTGGTGATGGCGGGCTATGTGCTGCTGGTGATGATGGGGGTGCCGGTGCTGGCCCTGATCACCGTGGGCACCTTGATCTTCACGCCCTGGCCCGGCATGGCCTATGCCATGGCCGGCATGCTCTCTGGTGCGGTGGTGACCTACTGGCTTGGCCGCTTCACCAGCGCGACCGCCATGGACAGGCTGACCTCAGGCAAGCTGGCCCGACTGGCCACGCAGCTGCGGCACCGCGGACTGCTGGCCGTGGTGGTCGTGCGAGTGTTGCCGCTGGCCCCGTTCATCGTGGTCAACCTGCTGGCGGGCGCCTTGCGTGTGCGCTGGCGCGACTATGTGCTGGGCACCTTCCTGGGCCTGATCCCTGCAACCGTCTTCATCCCGATGATGGTGGGCAGTGCGTCTGCGGCCTGGAAGGCCCCCAGCCCTGGGCGCATCGCGGCCCTGGTGGCCACGGTGGCCTTGGGCGCAGCGGTCAGTGTGTGGCTGCGCAGGCGGCTGGCCAAGGTGGCGCACGACGTGGAAGTCGAAGAGGCTGCGCAGCCAGCGGCCGAGCCGCATTGAGTGCATGCATTGAGTGCGTACATTGAGTACGTGTGTCGGGCGGGCGCAGACCAGGCAAAAAAGCGGGGCCGGAAATAGAAAAAGGTCAGCAAGTTTGCACTTGCTGACCTCATCTATTTCTTGGTGCGGCTGGCAGGATTCGAACCCACGACCCCTTGGTTCGTAGCCAAGTACTCTATCCAACTGAGCTACAGCCGCCGAGAAGAGAAATATAGCAGGTTTTTTGATGACTTGTCAAATGCCTGCAGAAATTTTCACCAATTTGCCTCAGGCAGCGCGGCCATGCGGAAGTAGCGGGCGGCTTCTTCCGGCTGTTGTTCGCGCTCTGCCATCAGGCCCAGTTTGGACCAGGCCATGCGGCGGCGGTCCATGTCGAGTTGCAAGTCGTTGGCGGCAGACAGCAGCATGCCGCGTGCCTTGCCCCACAGCTGGCGTTCGGCCAGGGCCAGGCCCACGGCCAGCGCCAGCGCCGGGTGGCGCAGGGCGACGGGCGTGCAGGCGTCCAGGCGTGGCAACCAGTCGGGCTCCAGCCCCAGCAGGCAGTGGTTCATGGCACGGGCCATGGCGTCCACCCCATCGGGCGCCAGTTCGTGGATGCGGTCCCACATGGGGGCCAGCCACTGGCGGGCTTCTGCCGGGGCGCCCAGGTCGGCCATGCGGCGTGCGGCGTGCGCCACCACGATGGCGTCGCGGCGGTCGCGGATGTCCAGGGCTTGCCACAGGGCACGCATCTGGTCGGCGTCGCGGGCCGACGACAACAGTTCGCTGGCCAGGGTGCGCAGCAGGCCTTCCGCGGCGCCGGCCGTGAAGCCCTGGTGCTTGGCCAGCATGCGCGCGGTCTTGAGGGCTTCCAGCGGCTGGCGGGCCAGGCGTGTGGCCTGCAGCTTCAGGCGCAGCGCCTGGGTGCGGCGGGCCACACCCGGCGGCAGGTCGGCGAGGTCGCGCAGGGCGCGCATGGCGTCGCGGTCGTCCAGGGCGCATTCGGCGGCCAGCAGGCGGGCGCCTTCTTCGGCCGGGCGCGGCTTGGGCGTGAGGCGGGCCAGGTCAAGGGCGCGCTGAAGGTGCTCGTCGCGGCGCTTGCGGTCTTGCAGGCGGTGCAGGCTGCCGGCCGACAACAGGTGGGCCATGGCGGCAAATTCGGCGTCCAGGGCCAGCTCGGGCGTGTCGGCGGCGATGCCCACAGCCTTCTGGCAGGCCTTGTGGGCGCGGGTGTAGCGGCCGGCCATGTACAGGGCCAGTCCTTCACGCAGGGCGGCCTGAGCCAGACGGTCACGCTGGCTCACGCGCCAGCGCTTGGCGCGCTCTGGCAAGGCGAGCAGGCCGTCGAGGCCGCGTACCAGGGTGTAGATGGCCAGGAAGAGCACGATCAGGCCGATGATGAACAGGTTGAGCGAGAGGTCCACCCGCCAGCCCATCCAGTACAGCGTGACCAGGCCATCGTTGGCGCCGAGGGCTGTGGCGCCCACCACGGCCACGACGGCGAGCAAAAGAAGCCAGACGATCGTTCGCATGGGTTGCCCGCCTCGCTTCAGCGGCCGCCCGACACGGTGACCAGGGCGGCCAGGGTGTCATCGGGGCGGGGCAGGGTGGTCTGGCGGGTCTGTGCGGCCACGTCGTCGATCATGGAAGCCAGCAGCTGGGTCTTGCGGGACTCGGCCTGGAAATAGCGTGGCAGGCTGGCCTGCACGGCCATCAGGTCGGCCTGGGCGATGCTGTTCTGGCGGCTGAGCAGGGCCACGCGGGCGTTGAGCAGGCGCAGCTTGACGTTCTCGCGCAGGAAAAAGCCCTGGTCGGGCGACAGCAGCATGGCTTCTGGCTGGCGCACGCGGGTGATGCGCACCAGGCCGCGGGCTTCGTTCCAGACCGTGCTGGCGGCCGATTGCGACCAGCTCACGACGCGGTCGCCCCAGCCGGGTTCGGTGGCGGCGGGGGCCACCTGGGGCAAGGGTGCCGCTTTGGCGCCTTTGCCCGGGGCCGTTTTGGGTGCAGGTGGCTTGGCGGCGGGGGCGGCCGGTGCGGCGCTCAAGGGCGCGTTGGCCGCCACGGTGGCTTCGGGCTGGTTGAGCAGGGGCAGTTCGTCGACCAGGCGCACGGCTTCGTCCAGGCGGATGCTCAGGTTGTTGACGTCGGCCACGCGGGTGCTGCGCAGGCGGTCAAGGTCGCGGGCCAGGGCGCGCCGCACGTTGTCCAGCCGCGGCTGTTTGGCGTGGGCCAGGCGTTCGTCGGCCGACTGCATGGCCAGCAACAGGGGCTCGGCGCTGCCGGTCAGGCTGGCCTGCTGCATGGCCACACGCAAGCCGGTTTCGATGTCGGCGACCAGGTTCTCGTCGCGCGAGAGGCTGAGGTTCTTGATCAGGTCTTCGACCTGCGTGCGCTGCAGCGCCACTTCATTGAGCCGGGTCTCGACCAGGGTGGCGCGTGCCGTGGCCTGGCGGGAGAGCTCATCGGCCTGGTGAGACAAGAGGCGCGCCTCGGCCACCTCGTTCTGGCTGGCCTGCTGGCGGCGCACCAGTTCTTGTTCCAGGCTTTTGAGCCGCTGGTCGGTGGTCCAGGCCAGCCAGCCGCTGCCTGCGGCCACCACGCTCAGGCTGATCACGGCCCAGCGTACCCATTGCGGCGACGGTTCGTCCGATTCGAGCTCGGGCATCACGCGCGCAGGGTCGCTGCTGGCGTTGCTGGCGGTGCTGGGCACCGGGGCAGCCGGTGGGGCCGCAGGAGTGGGGGGGGCGGTGGCGTCGGTCACAGTGCGGTTGATTGTATCGACGGGCTTGCGGCTTGGTGGTGACCGTGCCGCGCCGCGACAGGCTCATGGCCGTTTGAAGAGGGCGGTGGCCACCGCGTCCACGGTGGGCGGACAGGTGGCGATGTCGGTCCAGCCCCATGGCGCGGCCGCCTCGGCGATGCGGGGGTGGGTGACGAGCAGCCGGTGGGCCGGGGTGGCGGGCACCGCCGCAACACCGTGTGGCCACAAGGCAGGCAGGTGGTAGGTGTGCAACAGGCCCAGGGCTTCTGAGCTGCTGGACAGCCAGATGTGCTGGGTCGGGTCTTGCCAGGCGTGGCGGGCCAGGGCCTGCTGGGCGGGCGTCCAGGCGCCCGGGCCGCGCTGGTAGGTGAGCACGGTGTGGACCTGGGCGCCTGCCGCCTGCCAGCGCTGGCTCAGCCACTGGCGGCCCCGGGCTTGCTCGCTGTCGCCGCCGCTGACGATGGCCACGGCCTGGTCTCGCCAGTCCCACGGGGCCAGCACCGGCCACAGGTGTTCGGAATCGAACTGGGCGGCATCGGCCGGGGGGTGGAGGACATCGGCAGGCCCCAGCTGCGCGGCGCTCAGGGCGTCTTGCAAGGCTTGGGCGGTGCCCAGGCCGGGCGCGGCCAGCAGGACGCCTGCAGGCCAGGCGCCAAGCCCTGGCAAGGGCGGGCGCTGAGCGAAAAACCAGGCGACGGCCGCAGGGCTGACGAACATCAGGGCACGCCAGCGTGGCCGCAGGCCAGGCTCAAGCGCTTGGGCCAGCTCTTGCCAAAGCCTGTGCACGGCGGTGGCGTCGGCCGGGGCCTGGGTGGCCATCAGGGGCAGGCTGGCGGCGTTCAGGCCCTGGGTGGCCAGGGCGTGTGCCCATTGCGTGGCCTGGGGCTCCGGACGGGTCACCAGGACCAGGGGCGCCATGGCCGGGTGCTCAGCAGGCGGGCAGCCAGCCGTCGGGCGCTTGCGCCTTCAAGGCCAGGGCCACGTGCAGGCCCAGGGCTTCAGCCTCTGCCAGGGTGCGGACGATGGCCGTGTGCTCGGCGCGGATCAGGCCGGGGGCCTCCGGATGGCCCAGGAGGCTGCGCAACTGCAGGCGCCAACTGCCAGCTTGGGTCTCGATGGCTTGTGCCGTGGCGTGTGCGGCCAGGGGCATGGAGCAGCTGCCACCCAGGGCGCGTGACACCGCCCGCTCGGCGGCGCAGGCCAGCCAGGTGGGGGTATCGGCCAGGGCCTGCAGGGTGTGGCGCAGCGCGGCATCGCCGCTGCGCACCTCCAGGCCCAGGGCTCCCTGGCCCGCGGCGGGCAGCATGTCGTCGGCTTCGATGTGGGCGCGGATGCGGTCGCCCAGCCCCAGGCGCTTGAGGCCTGCGGCCGCCAGGATGATGGCGTCGTACAAGCCTTCGTCCAGTTTGCGCAGGCGGGTGTCGAGGTTGCCGCGCAGAGGCTCGATGCGCAGGTCGGGCCGCAGGGCTTTGAGCTGCACCAGGCGTCGCAGGCTGGAGGTGCCCACCACGGCACCCAGTGGCAGGTCGGCGATGCTGGCGTGGTGCGGGCTCACGAAGGCGTCGCGCGGGTCTTCTCGCGTCATCACGGCGGCCAGCACGAAGCCTTCGGGCAGCTCCATGGGCACGTCCTTGAGCGAGTGCACGGCCAGGTCGGCATGGCCTTCAGCCAGGGCCACTTCGAGCTCTTTGACGAACAGCCCTTTGCCGCCCACCTTGGACAAGGCCCGGTCCAGGATCTGATCGCCCTGGGTGGTCATGCCCAGGAGCTCGACGGTCGAGCCGCTCAGGTCGCGCAAGAGCGCCTGGACGTGGTGGGCTTGCCACAGGGCCAGGCGGCTTTCGCGCGTGGCAATGACCAGGCGGGAAGGGAGGGAGGGGTGAGAGGGGGCGCTCGCTTGCATCCCGCCATGATACCGGCGAGGGCCTGGCGGCCAGGGCTCAGCGGCGTTCCAGCGCCAGTGCGGCGCGGCGCTTCTGGGTCTGGTTGATGTAAGTGCCCAGCGTGCGGTCCGTGCGGTCCATGTCCAGCAGTTCGCAGCCCAGCCGCACCCCGTGGGTTTGCGGGTGGATGGCGGTCACATGGTGAACCACCAGGCTGACCTCGATGGTGGTGCTGTCGTCCAGCTCCAGCCAGCAGTGGGCCAGCTTGACGCCCGCCGGAATCATGGGCACGTTGTCTGGCAGGAAGAGTGCAACCCCGCCCAGGCTCACGTCCAGCACGCGCAGCGACAAAGGCATGTCGGGCAGGGCCGGGTGGTGCAGCTTGGCGGTGGGCACGTGGTTGTTCAAGGGCTGTACCCGGAAGGCATCGCGACGCTGGAAGCGGTAGATGGTCTGGGGCCAGTTGGCGCGCAGGTTGCGACCCTGGGGGCCGCTGACCTGCAGCACGCCGTCCAGGTCGAACTGGATCTTGATGCTGTCCAGGTAGGCCACGGCGGCGATCTCTCCACCTTCGAGCAGCTCGTCGAGGCGGCCGTCACCGTCTTCGGCGCTGAAGCTCAGCGACTGGCTGGCGGCATCGACCTGCCACAGCATGGTGATGTAGCTCTCACCTTGCGGGCCGCTCAGGGTCACGAGGGTGCGTTCCTCCAGCAGGCGCTGGATCAGCCCCTGAATTTCTGCGGCCGAGGTGATGCGGTAGTCATCCAGTTCGGCCTGGTGAACGCTTGAGCCTGGCATGGGCACCCCCTGTCCGGTCAATGCATCTTCTGGGGATCGGTGGTGCCGCCCATCATGCGGCTGAGGTCATTGATCCAAGGCTCCGCGAGGTTGCGGATCTCGGCGTCGTTGACCAGGATGCGCTGCATGATGCGGGCCTTCAAAGCCACCTCGTCCGGCCCCATGGGGTGGGCTTCGGCGGCATGCTTGAGCTGGGCGATCAGCACCGCGCAAGCCCCTTCGAGCCTGACGACGGTGTCCCAGTCACCAGAGCGGGCAGCGCTGAGCATGTCCTGGCTGGCGTGTTCGATGGCTTCGTAGTAGCTCAAGAGGTTGCCTGTCATCAGGTCTTCTTCAGGTGCGGTCATCAATTCTGGGGCATTCATGCTTGGACCTCCATGGACGCGCGGACCACCTGTGCGCCCGCTGGGGTGATGCTCACCCAGGCGTCACGCAAAGGCACCAGCAGGCGATGGCATTCGTCGATGACCTGAGCGTCGTTGCGCACGTTGGCCAGCGTCAGCTGCTTGGCGATGTAGGTGTAGAGGTCGGACAGGTTGAGGGCCAGTTCGCCCCCTTCCGCCATGTTCAAGGCGGCCTTGAGGCCCTCGTCGACGATGCGCACTGCCTTGGTCATGGCCGCGCACTTGGCGGGCACGTCTCGGCTGGTCATGGCGCCTTTTGCCTGGGTCATGGCATCGAGCGCACCGTTGAACAACATGGTGATGAGGTGGTGTGACGATGCACCACTGACACCGGTTTCGATGTCAATGCGTCGATACACATTACTCAGGTTCTTGGAGCCGTACATGTTGGCGAAGTGTCCTGTGGCGGTCGCGTACATCCGATTCACTCTGTGTTGGTGCTGATCTCAGCGTTGAGAGTTTTATCGGCACCACCCTTCACAGCTTGAACCGATTGGACCGCAGGCAAACCATGATGTGGCCGGCTGCACGGGCCATTTCAGGAGACTGCAAGGGCTTGACGAAGCGGCTCAGCTGATGCAGCACTGGGCACGGTGTACTGGTCCAGCAGGAGCTGGCGGTTGCGTTGCACAGCGGCCTCGCTGGTCTTCAGACTGGCCGAAGGCGCTGAGGCCGATGCGGGCAAGGGCGCCGCGTCGTTGGTGGCCGGCATCGCCGTGGCCAGCGTTGCAAAGAGCCGCTGCCCGGTCTGGCGCAGCTCAGGTGTCCAGGTCACATCGCGCTGCTGCACGCCCTGCTGCGCATCCCAACTCAAACCGATGGCTTGCCACGATGCCGCATCCGGGCCTGTCAGGCTGGCCCTCACTGTGTCCAGGACGCCTCGAGCCTCTTGCCTGGCTTGATCGACATTGCCTTCTCCGGCGGTGGCCACTTGCTGTGCCTGGCCTTGCAAATCGTGTATGCCGGCCACCAGCGACTGCAGGCGGTGCTTGACGACGTCGTCGTCGGGCTTCACGTCCAACCGGGCAGTTTCGGCCGTGGTGCCTTGCAGGCTCAGCTGCAAGCCCGTGACCGGGTCGTCCACCACATTGGATGCGCTGCGCAGCGTGCGGCCATCTACCGTCACTTGGGCATCCTGGGCGCTTTTCACCAGTTGCATGCCAGGGCCTGAACCGTCTTGGTCGGGGCTGAAGCTGAACTTTGACAGCTCGTTGACATGGGCCATGGCTTGCTCCGCACTGACGGGCTCGGCCTGGATGCGAAAGCCATTGTTTTCACCGCTGTTGGAGGCGCTGAGCAAGAGGCGGCTGCCTGTGGCGTCGGACACCACTGTGGCGGTCACGCCCACCCCGGCGGCGTTGATGCGGTCGCGCACACGTTCCAAGGTGTTGTCCTTGGGGCTCATGGTGACGTTCGCTTTGGGCCAGTTGGGGTTGGTGGCGAAGGTCGATGAGCCGCCGCTCCACTTGCCTACCTCGATGTTCAGGGTGCCGATGCCGATGACGGTGGACAGCGAAGAAAACGTGGCGCTGGCCGTGACCTGTGTGTCGGCAAGGGCGTCCACCCGCACGTCGTGGCTGCCCGTGGGCGCGGCGTCTGCAGACGCCTGAACCTGATCCGGGGCGCTGGACTGCACCTTCTGGGCGTGCCACATGGCGATTTGCGCCATGCCTTGGATCGCATCGCGCACGACCATGGTGGTGCCACGCAGGCGGCCAGTGCTGGAGATGCTGGCTTCGTCTTTGGACAGTGGCGGGGGCGCTGTGGTGGCCGCGCGTGGCACAGGAGCGGTCGTCGATACCAGCATTTGCTGTTCGACAACGTCTGCTTTCACCGTGGATGCGACCGACGACATGACAAGACCCTAACTACTCCAGGGCCAGGCAGTGATGAGCGACGGCCACATGCCGCCACGTCAAACCTGGTGCCCTGTCCCCGATTTCGGCCGGAAACGGGTCTGCTTGAGTCGAGCTTCGTGCCTATGTCACGCGCTCTTGTTCCATGCCGTGATCATCTGTGTCACGTACTGGCTTTGCGAGGTCAAACCCGCCATGGTCGTGTCCAGTGTGCTGTACTGCGCCCGCAAGCGTTTTTCATACAGCGTGGCACGGGTGTCCATGTCATCTTGTCTTTTCTGGTTGCTCTGGATGAGTTTGTTGAGGCCGGCAGTGCGAGACGCCAGGGTGCCGTCAAAGCTCAACAGGTTGTCGCCCAGGCTGCGCAGGCGCGCGGCGATGCCGTCATCCCCATTGCCGCTGCCGGATGCCGTGAACAATTTTTTCACTTCGGCCAGGTTGCCCATGGCCGTCTTCAGCTTGGCGCTGTCGACCGTGAGGCCGCCTGAGGTGCTCAGGGAAAGGCCCACAGCAGACAGCGTACCGAACACAGCCGATGCGGTGCTGCCCGAACCCAGCGCCGTGCGGAACTGGTTGAGGATGCCGACGGCGGTGGCGTCGCCCTGCAAGGGGCCGGCGGTCTTCGTGCTGTCGTCGTACTTGGTGTCGGCGTGCAGCAGGTCTGACATGGTGGTGTAGGCCGTCGCGAAGTCGGTGATGGCCTTGGTGATGGCGTCCGTGTCTTGCGCCACGGTGACCGTTGCCGGCGTGCCGTTGGTGGCCTTGCCCACGGTGAACGAAATGCCCGTCAGCGCGGTGCTGAAGGTGTTGGTCGTCGACGTCAGCGAGACGCCGTTGACACGCACCGCTGCATCTTGTGCACCCTGTGCCAGGTCCGTGCCCAGGCTGCCGTTCTCAGGGTCATAGGCAAGGGACGACAGGCCGGCGTTGTCGGTGTTGACACCGTCGCCCGTGTCGGTGGCTTGTATCCGAAAGCCATTGGCCGCGCCAGTGTTGGACGAGGTGTAGGTCAGGCGTGCGCCCGCGCTGTCCACGATGATGGCCGCCGTGACGCCTGCGTTGGCTTTGTTGACCTTGTCGCGGATGGCTTCCAGTGTGTCGGTGGCGTCGATGGCCACGCTCACGGCTGTGCCGCTGCCGCTGAACGCACCGTTGGTCCAGGTACCTGTCTGGAAGCTCAATGTGCCCGAACCGATGGTGTTGGTGGACGCGCTGGTGGCCGTTTGGGTCACCACCGTTTGCGCGGAGGCCAGCTTGTCCACGTTCACGTTGTAGTTGCCTGCGGCAGCGCCACCGGACGTGGAGAAGCTCACGGCAGACGCGTCCGACGATGTCGCCGACATGCTGTTCCAGAAGGTTGGGTCGGCGACCTTGCGCGCGGCGTCCCGAAAGGTGGTCACGGCGGACTGAACCGCACCGTAGGCGGACACCTGGGTCTGGATCTTGTCGGCTGCGGCCTGCAAGGCCGTGATGGGCTGGCGTTCGAGGTCGACCAGCTTGCTGACGATGAGGTTGGAATCGAGCCCGCTGGTGCCGATGCCCAAAGAGCTGATCGTGCCTGACCCGGCGGCGACGGAAGAGGTGGCCATGGTTGCAACTCCAGCACGATGAAGGACGGTTGAGGCTCAAACACCTGAGTCCGGGAGGGCCCGGACTCATTGGGTTTCGGTCGCTGGCCGCCAATCTTGAGTGACAGCCTTTTTTAGCCGCCCAGCAGCTTGAGGACCTGCTGCGGCAACTGATTGGCCTGGGCCACCATCGCGTTGCCAGCTTGTTGCAGGATCTGCGCTCGAGACAGGTTGGACGTTTCTACCGCGAAGTCGGCGTCCATGATCCGGCTGCGGGCTGCAGACTGGTTCTCAGATGACACTTGCAGATTGGAGATGATGGCGTCGAACCGGCTTTGCGTGGCGCCGTAGATCGCGCGTTCGCTGTTGACCACATCCAGCGCCTTGTCGATGTTGTTGATCACATTCTTGATGTCACCCGTTGTGGCCCCAGAGCCGATCGACGTCGTTGTCGCCGTGACCGACACGATGCTCGTGTTCGTGGCCATGTCGGTGGTGGTGACCGTGATGATGTCGTTGGCCGAGGTGTTGGCGCCAATCTGGAAGACCCGCGCGGTGGCCGTGGCGCCTGTGCTGCCCAGGATGTTCTGGCCGTTGAACGTGGTGCCTTTGAGCACGCGCTGGATTTCAGCGCTGAGCTGCTGGAACTCCTTGTTCAGCGAATTCTTGTCGTCATTGCTGTTGGTGGAGTTGCGCGACTGCACCGCCAGCTCCCGCATGCGTTGCAGCGCGTCGCTGACCTTGCCCAGCGCGCCTTCTGCGGTCTGCGCCAGCGAGATGCCATCGTTGGCATTGCGCATGGCCACGCTCATGCCACGGACCTGGGCGTTCATGCGTTCAGCGATGGCCAGGCCGGCGGCGTCGTCCTTGGCAGAGTTCACCCGCAAGCCAGAAGACAGTCGCTGCATGGAGACAGACAGCGACGACTGCGACATGTTCAGGTTGCGCTGAGCGGTCAGCGAGTTCAAGTTCGTGTTGATCGTCTGAGGCATACAGCACTCCTAAAGAATCGGTTGACTCCCGGCTTCCTGCGCCAGGCCTTCAGTTCTGCAATGGCCTGAAGGGTGGGTACAACCTTTGGCCTGTGAATGAATCTTCGGATGAATCCTGCCGCGACAAAAGTTTGATAAACGGCCTGAACAAGGCCCTGTTTTGATCTGGAAATGAAAAAGCCGCCCCGGAGGGCGGCTGAGCAGCAATGCCTGCTGAATGGGGCTGATCATTGCAGCAGCTTGAGCACCTGTTGGGGCAACTGGTTGGCCTGGGCAATCATCGCGTTGCCGGCCTGCTGCAGGATCTGGGCTCGAGACAGGTTGGCCGTTTCCACCGCGAAGTCGGCATCCGTGATGCGGCTGCGGGCAGCGGTCTGGTTTTCGCTGGAGACCTGCAGGTTGGAGATCACCGAATCGAAGCGGCTTTGCACGGCGCCGTACATGGCGCGTTCGCTGTTGACCTTGTCGATGGCCTTGTCGATGTTGTTGATGACGCCCTTGATGTCAGAGGCGTTCGTGCTGCTGTCGATCACGGCGGTGGTGGCGGTGATGGACGTGATGGTGGTGTTGGTCGCCATGTCCGTGGTGGTCACGGTGATGGTGTCGCTGGCCGTGGTGTTGGCACCGATCTGGAACAGGCGACCGGTTTGGGTCGCACCGGTGCTGCCCAGAAGATTCTGGCCGTTGAACGTGGTGCCCTTGAGCACACGGTCGATTTCAGATGCCAGCTGACGGAATTCCTTGTTCAGAGATTCCTTGTCGCTGCAGCTGTTGGTCGAGTTACGTGCTTGAACCGCCAGTTCACGCATGCGTTGCAGCGAGTCGCCTACCTTGCCCAAAGCGCCTTCTGCGGTCTGGGCCAGGGAGATGCCGTCGTTGGCGTTGCGCACCGCGACGTTCATGCCCTTGACTTGCGCATTCATGCGCTCGGCAATGGCCAGACCGGCGGCGTCGTCCTTGGCGGAGTTGACACGCAGGCCCGAAGACAGGCGCTGCATGGAGGTGGCCAGCGAAGCCTGAGACATGCTGGTGTTGCGCTGTGCGTTGAGCGACAGCAGGTTGGTGTTAATCACTGAAGGCATGGTGAACTCCTATATATGCAAAAAACCCGGCGATCAGCGCCGACATGAACTGCCTGACCGACGCTAGTCAACCTGATTGCCCACGGTGGCGGTGCCACCAGAACCTTCGGCCGTCTAACCGGACCACGGAGTCGTTTGTCGACCCGTTGCTTGTCATATCGGCGAGGCCTTGTGTTGACTTGAGATCCATGTGCGCTTTAGGTTCGTGAGAAATTGCAGAGGGAAATGATGTGTTTTTGTCCTGCAACTCCCAAGCCGCCTCCAAGGGGCCCAAACCTAGACTGGCCGCATCCCTCGTGTCACCTTTCAGGAGTGCGCATGAACGCTCGCGCCCACCACAACATCGGCAGAACCTCCCCGGAACTCAAGAAGGCGCATCAATGCTGGCAACAAGGTGTTGAGGTTTCGCGCAAGCAACGTTGGGGCGAGGCCATCAAGTTGTTCGAGCGCGCGTGCAAGTCCGCACCCAGTGACAGTTTGTATCGGCTCAACCTGGCACGGGCCTTGGCCAAAGACCACCGTTTCGACGATGCCCTCGAACAAGCCAATCTGATCCTCGCACGCGACCCGGCACAGACCCTGGCCCGCCGCCTGGCTGGTGAATGCCTCAATCGCAAGGGCGCAAGCCATGCTGCAGCCGATTTGCTGCTGGGCGGGCGCGACGAGGCCAAGGGCGACTTCGAATACCTGGAAGTACTGGGCCAGGCATTGCACGGTGCTGGCCGGTTCCGCGAAGCCATCGGCGTGCTGATGGACGCCATCGCCTTGAAGGTGGACCACGCCCACAGCTTCTACCAACTGGCCATGTGCTTTTACGGCCTGAACATGCGCCAGGAAGCCGTGGAGTGCCTGGAGACCGTGCAGGTGCTGGGCCTGGTCAATGGCGAGCTGGCTTGCGACAGCCTGCTGGCTTTCCTGCGCCGCGAATGCTGCGACTGGGACAAGGCGTCGTCTGACCTCGCGTCGTTGATTCAGCGGGTGGCTGCCGCACCCGATGACCAGAGCCTGTGGCTGTCGGTGTTCGGCGCCGTGACGCTGACTGACGACCCGGCCTTCCAGTTGAAGGCCGCGCAGATCTGCGCCAGGCACATGGCTGCGGCCGCGAAGCCCATGCACACCAGCTTGAAGCCCACGACAGGCCGTGTCTTGAAGTTAGGCTTCGTGTCGGCTGACTTCCACCAGCACGCGACCACCATCCTGATGGCCGAGTTGCTGGAGCGTCTGGACGCCACGCGCTTTGAAGTGCACCTTTACTCGCACGGCCCCGATGACGGCAGTCCCATGCGCCGCCGTGTGCAGGCGGCCGCCAAGAGCTTTGTCGAAGTGAGCAAGCTGAGCGACCATGAGGTGGCACAGCAGATCCATGCCGATGGCATCGACGTGCTGGTCGACCTCAAAGGCCACACCTCGCGCTCGCGCCTGGGCATCTTCGCGTGGCGGCCGGCGCCCGTGCAGGTCAGCTACCTGGGCTTCCCTGGCACCACGGGTGCCGACTACATCGACTACATGATTGGCGACGCCACCGTCAGCCCACTGGCTCACGCGGCCGACTTCAGCGAGAAGCTGGCGCTGATGCCCATCACCTACCAGCCCAACGACCGGCAACGCCCCTTGCCGCAGCCCACCACGCGGGCGGCACATGGCCTGCCTGAAGATGCGGTCGTGCTGTGTGGCTTCAACCAGCCCTTCAAGATATCTACCGATCTGCTGGACCACTGGTGCAGCCTCATGCAAGAACTGCCCGGTGCCGTGCTGTGGCTCCTGCGCTGGAATGAGCAATGTGAAGCGCCCTTGCGCGAGGCCATTGGCCAGCGAGGCATTGCGCAGGATCGGGTGGTGTTTGCGCCGCCCATGCGCAACGCCGAGCACATCACCCGCTTTGCGCTGGCTGACATTTACCTGGACGCCTGGCCCTGCAATGGCCACACCACCGTGTCCGATGCCTTGTGGTCGGGCGTGCCCGTGGTGACCTTGCAAGGCCGAACCTTCGTGGCCCGCGTGGCCGCCAGCCTCTTGCGCGCAGTGGGCCAGCCCCAGTGCATCACCACCGATGTGGCGGCTTACCGCGCCAAGGTGCTGGAGTTGGCCAGGCAGCCGGCCTTGCGCCATCAGCTGCGCGCTGAGCTTGTCCTGGCGCGGCAAGCGGCGCCTTTGTTCGACACCGACCGCTACACGCACGACTTTGGGCAGCTCATGGTGCAGATGGTGGCGAGGGCCGAGGCCGGCTTGCCGCCCGACCACATCGTGCTGGCGGCGTCGCCACAAGGCACCGCCCTGGCCTGAAATGGCCAGGCAAGCGCCTGCTTATTGGCGCTACCGCGGCACCTGACAACCCTAAAGTTGGTCACATCCCATTTTTACGGTTTCA
Source organism: Burkholderiales bacterium (assembly GCA_947371645.1). Next base: position 25,573 of record CANBQJ010000001.1, read on the forward strand.
GGAGCCTCGACATGACGAAAGCCAAGGCAGCACGCGGTCTGATCTTCATGTGTGGTCGCAACTGCGCGACCTACGTTCCGCGGGCCATCGACAGCCTGGTGGCGCAACACGACGCCGACTTTGATGTCTTGTTCATCGACGATGCCTCGACAGACGGCACCGGTGTGATGGCACGCGAGCTCCTGCAAGCCAGGTTGCCTGGCCGACACGAGGTGGTCATCAGCCCCGAGCGCAAGGGCAAGGCCCGACACGCCTTCGAGCAGCTCAAGGGCCGCAGCGGCTACGCCTTCGTGGCCATCCTGGACGCCGACGACGCTTTGCAGGACGTGCGCATCCTGGCCGACATGGCGCAGGCCTACGCCCGCGGCTTTGATGTCGTGTGGAGCAACTACGAAACCGACGCCGGTGCCGCAGGCGGCAATGGCCCGCTGGACCCGTTGAACGCGCCGCGTGGCCAGGGCTGGAAGACCAGCCATTTTTTCAGCTTCCGCCATGAACTGCTGGAAGCCGTGCCCAAATCCTATTTTTTGGACGAACAAGGCGAGTGGTTCCAATGCGCCTGCGATTTCGCCATCGCCTACCCCGTGCTGGACCAGACGCGCCGCTACCTCTACATCCCCCGCAAAGCGTACCGCTACACCACGGCCAACCCGCAGTCGCACCACAACCAGGGCGGCGCTGGTTTGAGTTCTCCCCAACAACGCGAAAGCGCGCGCCAGGTGCTGGAGAAGCCTGCATTGCCGATGTGGCGCGACAGCCAGACCCATGAGCCTTCGATGCAGCAAGCCCTGGCCTTCAGCCTGGCGCGTGCACAAGATGGGCTGGTGCGTTGCCAGAGGCAGGTGCAGGCACTGGAGCGTCGCGTTCAGGACATGCCCTTTCAACTGCTGGCTGTTCAGCGCATGGTGGAGAAAGAGGGGGTGCCCGCCGAGTGGCTGCACCAGACGGGCGGCTGGGCGCTGGACGTGGGCCTTCTGGCGCACATCGCCAGCGTGCTCGATGGCTACGAGGCGCCGCGTGTGCTGGAGTTCGGCTCTGGCCGTGGGTCCAAGACCCTGGCCAAGCTGGTGGCCAACCGCGGCGGCAGCCTGATCTGCGTGGAACATGATCCTGCGTGGCACGCCCGCACGGGCCAGGAATTCGAGGAGCTGGGCCTCACCACCCACGCCCGGGTGGAGCTGTGCCCGCTGGTGCCGGTGGAGTTCTTCAACATCCCCGGCCAGTTCTACGACATGCCCTTCCTGCCGCACGTCGAGGCCTTCGACGTGGTGATCGTGGACGGCCCGCCTGCGCGCACCTGCCCCATGGTCCGTCTGCCGGCCTTGCCGATGATGGCGCCCCACCTGTCGCCCGACGGCTTCCATGTCTTCCTCGATGACTACGAGCGCGAGGAAGAGCAAGCCATCGTCAAGGTGTGGTGCAGCGTGGTGCCCGAGCTCAAGCTGCGTGAGCTGAGCTATGGCAAGGGTGTGGCCGAACTGAGATCCTGAACGCAGTGGCCGAGTGGTGTGGCCCTCAGGCCGTGCCGCTCAACACGGCGTGCAAGGCGTCGAGGTTGTGTCGCGCCAGGTGGCTGCCACGGCCGCTCACGGCGCCCTCCAGCACGGGGTTCTCGCCAATGGCCAGGCACTGTTGCCAGGCTTGTTCCACCATGGGCACCAGGTCCGCAGCCGCATCGGGCTGCTGCATGGCTTGTTCCAGCAGCACATCGCCCAGCACGAAGAAGAAGTCGGGTGAATCCTGCCAATGGGGCAGCTGGCGCTCCGCCAGGGCGATCGCTTCGTTCACCTGCTCGGTGGACTTGAGCACGAACAGCAGGCGCAGCAACAGGTCGTGCCGCCAGGCTGGCGTGCGCGGCGGCAGGCGGAGCAGCTCCAATGCCTGCCACGATTGCGCATAGGCGGCGGCGGCAGGTTCGAAGCGGTCCTGGACCTCGTGGTCCTTGCCCAACTGGTAGAGCAGGTAGGGGTCGCCAGGGTCACGCTGCAACGCGGCCTCCAGGAGCTGGGCATTGCGTCCGCGCTTGCGTTGCATCTGCGCTGGCAAATAGCCATCATGAAGGGCCCGGATGGGCAGCTCCTGGCGAGGCCAGTCTCCGGCCACATGCTCGTGCACCAGGCCTTCAAATCGCGCACTGGCCGGCAGCACGCGGGGCAGCCAGGCGCTGGCCTCTTGCTGCACCGGGCGGGTGGCGCTGGTCCGTGCATCGGCCTGGAAGGCGCTGCACACCTCGATGCGGCCCACGAAATCGGGCGTCGTCTGGCGCAAGGCTTGCAAAGCGGCCAGGGCTGCGGGCTCGCGCTGAAGCACCTCGTCGGCGTCCAGCACGAGGTTCCAGTCGCAGCGGCTCAGGGCCAGCGACGCGTTGCGCGCGGCAGAAAAATCGTCCACCCAGGTGAAGTGGCCCACTTCGGCGCCAGCGGCCCTGGCCAGCGCCACGGTGTCGTCGGTGGAGCCGGTGTCCAGCACCACGATCTGGTCCACGAGCCCGGCCACGCTGGCCAGGCAGCGCTGGATGCAACGGGCCTCGTTGCGGGCGATCATGACAAGGGCCAAGGTGTGGGTCATCCGGTGGATTGTCCGGATGGGGCCGCTGGCCTATCGGCTGAAAAGCACCGCCGTTCAGAACACGCGGTTGCCCGTGAGGCGCTCGTGTTCACGCACGGCAAAGCGGTCGGTCATGCCGGCAATGTAGTCGGCCACCGTGCGGTGCAGGTCTTCGCGGCCCGCGTGCTCTGGCGGCATGGCTTGAGGGTCGGCCACGTAGGCGGCAAACAGCTCGCTGATCACCTGACGGCCCTTGGCCGTCATCTCGTTGACCTGCGGGTGGCGGTACAGCTCACGGAACAGGAAGCGCTTGAGCTCGGTGCTGGCGGCGCGCATCTCGGCGCTGAAGCGCAGCAGGGGCGGGCACATGCGCGCGGCTTCGGCATCGGCGGGCTGGTGCGCATCCAGCTGGGCGCGGGTGGCGTCGATGACGTCGTACACCTGCTGGGACAGCATGCGGCGGATGGTGTCGAACAGCAGACGCCGGCCTTGCACCTGCGGGTGCTCCTTCAGCGTCTCGTCGCGGAAGCGCACGAACAGCGGCACGGCTTCCAGCTGCGCCATGGTGATGAGGCCCGAGCGCACGCCGTCGTCGATGTCGTGGGCGTTGTAGGCGATCTCGTCGGCCAGGTTGCACAGCTGGGCTTCCAGGCTGGGCTGGGTGCCAGCCAAAAAGCGCTGGCCCACGCCTCCGGGCTCGCGGGCCTCCAGCTCTTGCGCATGGCGTTGCGCGCAGTGCTTGAGGATGCCCTCGCGCGTCTCGAAACTCAGGTTCAGGCCGTCGTAGGCGGGGTAGCGCTCTTCGAGGGTGTCGACCACGCGCAGCGACTGCAGGTTGTGCTCGAAGCCATCGTGGGCCTTCATGCAGGCGTTGAGCGCGTCCTGGCCCGCGTGGCCAAAGGGCGTGTGGCCCAGGTCGTGCGCCAGGGCGATGGCCTCGACCAGGTCTTCGTTGAGCTGCAGCGAGCGGGCAATCGAGCGGCCCAGTTGCGCCACTTCCAGCGAGTGCGTCAGCCGCGTGCGAAACAGGTCGCCTTCGTGGTTGAGGAAGACCTGCGTCTTGTAGACCAGGCGCCGGAAGGCCGTGCTGTGCACGATGCGGTCGCGGTCGCGCTGGAAGTCGCTGCGGGTGGGGGCTGGCGTTTCAGGGTGGCGGCGGCCCCGGCTTCGCTCGGGGTGGCTGGCGTAGGGGGCAAGCTGCATGAGCGAGGGTGCGATGGGCGATCAGGCCGTGTTCAAGCGGTGTGGGCCGCGATCACGTCGCGGACCATGGCCTCGGGCGCGCCCTGCATGCCGGCGCTGCCCAAGGGCCCCACCACCACAAAGCGGATCTCGCCACCTTCGGCTTTTTTGTCCACCTGCATCAGCTCCAGGTAGCGGTTGGCGCCCAGCTGGGGTCCTTTGACCGGCAGGCCGGTGCGGGCCACCAGGGCCGCGATGCGCTCTGAGGTGCTGGTGTCGATCAGGCCCAGGCGCGCCGACAGGTCGGCGGCCATGACCATGCCGCAGCCCACGGCCTCGCCGTGCAGCCACTCGCCATAGCCCAGGCCGGATTCGATGGCGTGCCCGAAGGTGTGGCCGAAGTTCAGGATGGCGCGCAGGCCGGCTTCCTTTTCGTCCTGGCCGACCACCCAGGCCTTGATCTCGCAAGACCGCTTGACGGCGTGGACCAGGGCGCCGCGGTCGCGCGCCAGCAGGTCGTCCAGGTGGGCTTCGATCCAGCCCAGGAATTCAATGTCGGCAATGGGGCCGTACTTGATGACCTCGGCCAGGCCGGCCAGCAACTCGCGCTGGGGCAGGGTGGCCAGGGTGTCGAGGTCGCACACCACGCGCTGGGGCTGGTAGAAAGCCCCGATCATGTTCTTGCCCGCCGGGTGGTTGATGGCGGTCTTGCCACCCACGGATGAATCAACCTGGGCCAGCAAGGTGGTCGGTACCTGCACGAAGGGCACGCCGCGCATGTAGCAGGCGGCGGCAAAGCCGGTCATGTCACCCACCACGCCGCCGCCCAGGGCGTACAGCACCGTCTTGCGGTCGGCGGCTTCGTCCAGGAGTTTGGTGAACACCTGATTGAGCGCGGGCCAGTCCTTGTACTGCTCACCGTCGGGCAGTTCCACGTCCAGCACCTGCCTGTGCAGCGGCGCGACGGCGGCGCGCAGGCGGGCGGTGTAGAGCGGGCCCACCGTGGTGTTGGTGACGATCAGCGCCTTGCTCGAAGTCGGACACCCGGCGAAGGACTCAGGCTTGAAGAGGTCGCCGCCAATGAGGATGTCGTAGCTGCGCTCGCCCAGGTCAATGGACACCGAAGCCGAGGAGGCCGGCGCCAGAGACGATGGGGGCAGGGGGGACTGGGTCGGGAGCAATGCGGCCATGGTCTCGCGGGGCGGGGTCTTGCTGCGCCACGAACTTCGCGGAAGTTCGCGGAAAACCGGCAGAAGTCCGTCTCTGACCGCGAGCCATGGGCATGTTGAATGAGGTGACGAGCCTGAACCCTGGCACTGGCGGCTAACGGTTAGGGCTGCTTCGTTCCCGATCTGACCCGGTTGGCCGCGCCACCATGCAGGGAGGCCCGTCACCGCGGATTGTATGCGAAGGGGCGAGGGATGGGGCAGCCGTCAGGCGGCAACCGCGTCGCCCAAGCGCATTTGAATGGCCACCAGGTGGTGCTGGAGGCTCGCTTCCAGGGCCGACCACGCCTGGCCGAGCACCTCGGGCGTGGAGGAGGGCGTGGCCCGCAGGGCCGTTTCCAGTGCCGCCGCGCAGGCCGACAGCGCCGGCATGCCCAGGTTGGCGGCAGTGCCTTTGAACTGGTGCACAGCGCGTGCCAATTCCCGGGGGGCCTGGGCATCGGCGGCTTGTGCGCCGCGGTGCCGCGCCACAAAGTCTGCCTGTTGGTCCACGAACCGGTGCAGCAATTTGCGCAGCAGTGCCTCCTGGCCGCCACAGCGCGACAGGGCCTGGTCCAGTTCCAGCGTGGGGGGGGCGGTGTCGCCCGCAGGCGCGGGTGGCTGCGCCAGCACGGCCTCCGCATGCGGTGTGGGCGGGGTGTCCGTGGCCACGGGCCTGCGGCTGTGCTGCAGGATCTGGCTGACCACTTCCTGCGCGTCAAAGGGCTTGGCCAGGTGGCCCACCATGCCTGCGGCCAGGCAACGGGCACATTCTTCCGGCAGTGCATGGGCGGTCAGGGCCAGCACGGGGAGGCTCGGGTCCAGCGCGAGCAGGTGGCGGGTGGCTTCCAGGCCGTCCATCACCGGCATCTGCACGTCCATCAGCACCAGGTCGAAGTGGCCGGCGCCGGCATGCGTCAAGCACTTCACGGCATCTTCGCCGTTCTCGGCGCAGGTGATGGTGGCGCCACGTCGGCGCAACAAGGCGCTGAGGATGTCGCGGTTGATGTCCACGTCGTCCGCGGCCAGGATGCGCAGACCTTGCAGGCTCTCCTGGGGCCACCAAGGTGGGGCCGCCAGCGGCGGCGAAGGCACCGTGGTGGCGTCCAGCAGCAGGGGCAAGCTCAAGGTGAAGGTGGAGCCCTGCCCGGCGCTGCTGCGCACACCGATGTCGCCGCCCTGCAGCCTGGCCAGGTGGCGGCTGATGCTCAGGCCCAGCCCCGTGCCGCCAAATCGCCGAGAGGTCGAGCTGTCGGCCTGTTCGAACGGTGAGAACACCCTGCTCAAGGTCTCGGACGGCATGCCGATGCCGGTGTCCGCGACGTCGAAGCACAACATGTTCTGGTCGATGCGCAGTTGGAGGGTGACGCCGCCTGACAAGGTGAACTTGATGGCGTTGGCCAGCAGGTTGAGCAGGATCTGCCGGGTGCGCTGCGGATCGCCCAGCACCAGGGGCGGGGTGGGCTCGCGCAGCAGCTGCAGGCTCAGGCCCTTGTCGTGTGCGGTGCCTTGCACCAGGTCGTGCACTTCCTGCGCCAGCTGGGCCGGGCAATAGGCCTGCCGCGCCACGTGCAGCTTGCCTGCGTCCAGCCGCGAGAAGTCCAGGATGTCGTCGATCACGCCCATCAGGTGGCGCCCGGAGCTCAGGATGCGCGCGATGGCCGCGTGGGCGTCTTCGGGCAGGCCTGGGCAGTGCTGTGCCACCTGCGCCATGCCCAACATGCCGTGCAAGGGCGTGCGGATCTCGTGGCTCATGTTGGCCAGAAAGTCCGTTTTCACCTGACCCAGGCGCTCGGCCTCGGTTTTGGCCGCGGCCAGCTCGCGCTGCAGGGCCTTTTGTTCGGAGATGTCCACCGACACCGTCAACACCGCTTCCGGGCGCTGGTGGGCGTCCATCAGGGGCACTTTGGTCACCAGCTGGTCCTTGCAACTGCCGTCTCTGGCCAGGATGGTGTTTTCATAGCGCACCATCTTCGGGTCCTGGAGCAAGGCCTGTTCGTGGGCCAGGAAGAGGGCGGCCATGGCCGGCGGGAACAGCTCTTCCGGCGAGTAGCCCAGCAGCATGTCCTTGGACATGCCGAAGCTCTCCTCAAAGCGCCGGTTGCTCAACACGTAGCGGCCTTCGCGGTCCTTGATGGTGAGGGCCAGGGGCAAAGCTTCGATGACCGCTTCCAGCCGGAGTTGCTGCAACAGGGCTTCGGAGGTGCGTGCCATCACCTGCTGCTCCAGGTCTTTCTTGTGGTCCAGCAGCGCTTGCTGCTGTCGCAGGTTGTCGGTGATGTCCTGGCCGAAGATGACCACCTCGGGCGTGTCCGACAGGCTCAGCAGCTCCAGGCGCATCGCCCACCAGACCAGCTCTCCCCGGACCGTGCGGCAGGGCCAGTGCTGGGATGCCGAGCCCTGGTCTCTGGCCTGGTGCACCAGCTGCAGCAGGTCCTGGGGGGTGTGTCCGGCTTCTGCGAACACGCAGCGGGCGTGCAGCTCGTGCAGGGTGGAGGCGCCGTGAGATTCCAGGGCGTGGCGGTTGGCAAAGCGCATCTCGCCGCTGTCCTTGTCCAGCACCACCACGGCCAGCGGCGCGTGGTCCAGCAAGGCGGTGAGGCGCTGGCGGCTGCCCTCCAGGTGTGACTGCATGGTCGCCTGCACGGCAACCCGGTCTTCCAGGTCACTGCGGTGCGCGTCCAGGGTCAGGATGACGCGCCACAGCAGCCGGCTGTACTGTGCCACCGTCATGCCCACCAGGGCAAAGGCGGCCATCAGCACCAGGCCGTGGGTCATGGGTGGCGGCGCATTGAGGCTGGTGGCGCCGCTGATCCAACCGCGACTTTGGGCCAGCCACAACAGCCCCACGCCTGCGACCGAGCACGCGCTGGTGATCTGGCCCGCACGCGGGCCCAGCACGAAGCCGGCAATGAGGATCATGGCCGCCGGCAGCGCGGTGGTGGCCGACATCACCCCCATGCCCGTGCGCATGGCCGTGACGAAGGACAACAGCAAAATGATGGCAACGAGGTACCGCGCTGCCGTGCGAATGCCCCAGCGGCGGGCCACCCACAGCCCCATCAGGGTGGACAGGGCGAACAGCAGGCCCATGCCGAGCCGGGCCTTCTGGGGCGTCTCCAGCTGCTCGGTGTGCAGCCAGATCAGGCCGGCGATGAGCAGGCCGGTGGCCGACAACATCAGCATGCCCAGGGACAGGCCACGCAACATGGCTTCGTCGATGCGCGCGCGCGCCTCCACGAGGGTGAAACGCTCCGTCATGGCCGGCTCCGGGCTCAGCCTTCGATCTTGCGAACCAGTTGTTCCAGGTGCATCTCAATCTCGTCCACCTGGTTGACCACACCCATGACCTCGGTGACGTGTTTGTGCAAGGTGTTGGTCAGCTGGTCTTCCTGTGTGGGCGACAGCCCCAGGTGGATGAAAGAGTGCTCCACCTCGGTGGTCATCGCCCTCAGGATCTGGGCGAGCTGCATGCGGGTGGCGTGTTGCTGTGCGGCCAGGTCGGCGAGGGTCTCGCGGGTCAGCTGGATGATCTCTTTGGTGCGGGACAAGTCCTGTTGGCTGTGGGTGGCATCCAGCGCGTGCAGGTAGGTGACGATGCCTTCGGCCATGAGCGCGGTGTTGTCGCGCAGCCGGCCGATGCGGTCGATGTCGTCGGCACTGTAGAGCCGGGGGTCCGGGTTCAGGGGCAGCTGGCGGATCAGCATCAGCGTGTTGCTGTGCCTGATGCAGGTGTGCTCGCCCAGGGCCTCGATGGTCTGCCGGGACTTGGCCTCGATGTGGTCCAGGATGGAATTCTCCAGGGCGCTGCATTCGGTCAGTGCAGTGAGCGACACCACGCCCTGCCGGCCCGACAGCCTGAGACAGCCTTCCAGGCCCAGCTTGGACAGGGCATCGAAGAAGGCGCGGCCGATGTCGCCGTAGGTCTTGCAGCTGGACAACTGGCGCTGCATCTCGAACACCACGCCCATCTCGCCATACAGGTTGGCGGCCGCCAGCACCGAGTTCTGGGCTTCCTCGATTTCCGAGGCCAGGTTGCGGTTGCGCGCGCGCTGGGAGACCGCCAGTTCGATCTTGGTGACCAGTTCGCTGACGTCAAAGGGCTTGGTGAGGTAGTCGTTGGCACCCACCTGGTAGCCGCGCAGGCGTTCGTCCAAGGTCACCCGGGCAGACAGGAAGATGACGGGCAGGTCGCTGGTCTGCGGCCGGGCTTTCAGGGCCTGGCAGGTGGCATAGCCGTCCAGCCCCGGCATCTCGACGTCAAGCAGGACCAGGTCGAAACGGCCCTTGGCGGCGTGTGCCAGCGCGCTGCGGCCATCGGCCGCCGTGGTCACGGTGTAGCGGCCCGACAGCGCCGCCTCGAGCATCTCGCGGGTGGTCTCGTCGTCGTCCGCAACCAGGATGTGGGCCTGAGGCATGAGGAACTCCCTTTTTGATGGAGCCTCATGCTCGTTGCCGGATCACCGATCAGGCACGCAAGGCTCGCCTCACGACTTCGGCAGATCGGCGAGTGAATTGAGCCATATTTCCTTGACCTGGCTCAGCGCAGTTGCAGCTCGTCGGCGCCGTAGGTCACGCCCAGAGGCTCGATCACCACCTGCTTGGGGCCTGCTTCCACGCGGCCGGCCACCCAGGCCTCGATGCCCTGGGCCTTGGAGATGGCCACCACCTGTTCGGCCTGGTCGGCTGCCACATACAGCGCAAAACCGGCGCCCATGTTGAGCGTGCCATAGGCCTCGTGGTCGTCCAGGCCGCATTGCTGCTGCATGAAGGCCAGGATCGGTGTCTTGGGCGGCACCTGGGTGATGCGGTAGGTCAGCGTCTTGGGGTGACGCAGCAGCTTGCGCCAGCCGTGGCCCGTGACGTTGGCGCAGTAATGCGGGGTGATGCCAGCGGCCGCCAGGGCCTCGGTCACCGGCGAATACAAGGCCGTGGGGGCGAGCAGGGCCTCGCCGTAGCTCTGGCCATTGCCGATGTCGGTCAGGTAGCCCTGGGGCAGGCGCTCGGCCAGCTTGCGGGCCAGCGACAGGCCGTTGGCGTGGATGCCGCTGGCCGCCAGGAAGACGATGGCGTCGCCGGCGCCCAGCTTGTCGCCCACCGACAGGCGTGTCTTGGGGCTGATGATGCCCGTGCAGGATGCGGCCAGGTCGACGCGGCCATCGGCCACGATGCCGGCCAGTGCGGGCGTTTCACCGCCGCCCCAGGCCACCTTGCAGACGTCGCAGGCCTTCTTCCAGCCGGCCACCAGGGCGTTGGCGCGCACCTTGTCGCCAAACCAGTCGGAGCCGCCAGCGGCCCAATAGGCCTGCACCACCAGGGGCGTGGCGCCCACGGTGATCAGGTCGTTGACCGCCATGGCGATGGTGTCTTGCGCGATGCCGTCGTAGTAGCTCTTGCCCGTCAGGGTGGCCATCTCGTCGGCCACCAGGGTCTTGGTGCCCAGGCACTCGACGATGGACGCCAGGTACATCGGGCCCACGTCCACCACGTAGGCGGACTCACCGCGAGAAGCCAGCACCTCGCTGAAGCCGTGAGCGGCCAGGTGGTCGCCCGTCTGGGCCGCTGCGCGCTGGGCCGCCACCTTCAGGGGGTCGATGAGGTCGTAGTTGACGCCAGCTTGGTCATAGGTGAGAGGGGCATTGGAGGCGGGGGTGGCGTCAGACATGGTGTTCAGGGCGCAGCAGGAGCGCATCCGTGGGCGCAAAGGGGGCAATGAAGCCGGCCATTATCCGGCACCAGTTGCCCCGGCTAGACTTTTCGCCATGCAAGCACTCTTTGATGCCCTCAGCCGCCTGCCCCTGGTCGTTCAATCCGCCGGGCTGCTCGTGTTGTCCAACCTGTTCATGACCATGGCCTGGTACGGCCACCTCAAGAACATGGCCGATCGCCCCTGGTGGTGGGCCGCCATCGCCAGCTGGGGCATCGCGCTGTTCGAATACCTGCTGCAGGTGCCGGCCAACCGCATTGGCGCCCAGCAGCTCAGCGTGGGCCAGCTCAAGGTCATGCAGGAGGTCATCAGCCTGAGCGTCTTCGTGCCTTTTGCCGTGGTGTACCTGGGCCAGCCGCTCAAATGGGACTACCTCTGGGCGGGCCTGTGCCTCATCGGCGCAGCCTATTTCATGTTCCGTGGGTGAAAGACATAACCATTTCGGGTTGGTATCGGGCATACACCAATGAAGAGGGCTCTGCAAAGGCCTGGTGATTCCCCCTAACCGTGGGGGTCATGTCCAGAAATGACAATGCGTTTGCTGTTTCCTGCATAACGCCTGACGGTCAGCTGTCTCTAGAGTGAAGCCATAGACATTCGTCCCTGACTTCTCCCCAGAGGAAGCCCACATGAGCACCACCGTTTCATCCGTTTTGCGCACCGTCGGTGTGCTGAGCGCCCTGCGCAAAGCCTTGCAGATCACCACGCTGGGCGTGGGCCTGGCCGTGACCGCCCATGCGGCGTCGCCCTCGTACTACGAGTTCGAAAGCGGCCACGTTCGCCCCTTGGCCATCTCGGCCGACGGCAACCGCCTGTTCGCCGTCAACACCCCCAACGGCACCCTGGACATCTTCAACATCAATGGCAGCAGCCTGACGCTGGTCGCTCGCGTGCCTGTCGGTCTGGAGCCCGTCGCTGTGGCCGTGCGCGCCGACAACGAAGTATGGGTGGTCAACCACATGTCCGACAGCGTGAGCATCGTCAGCCTGGACGGCACGCCTCACGTGAGCCGCACCCTGCTGGTGGGCGACGAGCCGCGCGACATCGTCTTCGCTGGCGCCCCCGCCCGCGCCTTCATCACCACCGCACACCGTGGCCAGCAACTGGACGCCCTCGCCGCAGCCGGCGTGGACGGCGCCAAGGGCCCGCAACTGACCACCCCCGGCATCGGCCGCGCCGACGTGTGGGTGTTCGATGCCACCAGCCAGGGCAACTCGGTGGGCGGCACGCCCGTCAAGGTCATGAGCCTGTTCGCGGACACGCCCCGTGCGCTGACCGTGAGCCCCGACAAGAAGACCGTCTACGTGGCCGCCTTCAAGTCCGGCAACCAGACCACCTCGCTGAACGAAGAAGTGGTGTGCGACGGCTTCGAGGCCGCCAAGACCTGCACCGTCAAGGGCGTGACCATGCCCGGTGGCGCTCCTGGCCCCACCACCAACGCAGAAGGCAAGAAGGCCCCTGAAGTGGGCATGATCGTCAAGTACAACAACACGACCAAGCATTGGGAAGACTACAAGGGCCGCGTGTGGGACCAGGCCGTGCTGTTCACGTTGCCTGACAAGGACGTTTTCGCCGTCGACCCCAACACCCTGACCGAGAAGGCCTCCTTCACCGGCGTCGGCACCACCTTGTTCAACATGGTGGCCAACCCCGTGACGGGCGCCCTGTACGTCACCAACATCGAAGCCAACAACACCGGCTTGTTCGAAGGTGATGGCAAGTTTGGCGGCTACACGCTGCAAGGCAACATCGCCAAGACCCGCGTGACCGTGATCGCCAACGGCAAGGTCAGCCCGCGTCACCTCAACAAGCACATCGACTACACCAAGCTGGCGTCTGATCCCACCTACGACACAACCCAGAAGCAGCACAGCCTGGCCTTGCCGCTGGAAATGGCCATCACCAAGGACGGCCGCAAGCTGTACGTGACGGCCTACGGCTCGAACAAGATCGGCGTGTTCAACGTGTCGGACATCGAAAACGACACCTTCAACCCCCGCACCGCCAGCGCCAACTACATCAAGCTGACCGGCCTGGGTGGCCCCAGCGGCGTGGTGCTCGACGAGAACCGCGGCCAGATGTACGTGATGACCCGCTTCGATGACACCGTCACCGTGGTCGACCTGAACTCGCAAGCAGAAGTCAGCAAGACCCCGCTGGCCAACCCGGAGCCCGCCAACATCCTGGCCGGTCGCCCCTTCCTCTACGACGCCACGCGCTCGTCGTCCAACGGCGAATCTTCCTGCGCCAGCTGCCACATCTTCGGTGACAACGACGACCTGGCCTGGAACCTGGGCAACCCTGGTGATGCGGTGAAGACCTCGCCCATCCCCGGCAAGTTCACCGATGGCCTGGAGTTCCAGGGCGCCAAGCTGATCTTCGGCCCCTCGACCCCGATCAACGGTTCGGGCCTGGCCTATGACGTGCACCCGATGAAGGGCCCGATGACCACGCAAACCTTGCGCGGCCTGCCCAACCAGGGCGCCATGCACTGGCGTGGTGACCGTGCCACCGGCCTGTATGGCACCAGCGCCAACGACAGCCTGGTGTCGTTCAAGAACTTCGGCATCGCCTTCCAGGGCCTGCTGGGCAACCCCCAGCCGATGAGCGAAGCCGACATGACCACGTTCGCCAACTACCAGCTGAACGTGATGATGCCGCCCAACCCCATCCGTGCACTGGACAACAGCCTGAATGCCCAGCAGCAACGCGGCCACGATTTCTACTTCGGTTCGCGTCCGTCTGACGGCTTCAAGGTCAGCATCTTCGGCAAGCAGATCGCCGGCAGCAACAACTGCAACGGCTGCCACACCGTCGACGCGTCGAAGGGCATGTTCGGTACGGGTCAAAACATCAGCTTCGAGGGCATCACCCAGATCTTCAAGGTGCCTCAACTGCGCAACCTGTACACCAAGGCCGGTCGTTTCGGCGCCCCCGCGATCCCGTTCTCGTCCAAGCCCAGCACGGGCCCGGTGGGTGACCAGGTTCGTGGCTACGGCTTTGTGCACGATGGCACCGCCGACATCCTGTCGCACTTCTTCACGGTTCGCGTGTTCGCCCCGACCTTGAACTCGGGCTTCCCGCTGATCAGCCCGGACAAGACCCGCGAGGACGTCTCCGAGTTCGTGCACGTGATGGACAGCGATCTGGCCCCCATCGTCGGCCAGCAGGTCACCCTCAACACCGTCAACGCGGCGACAGCCGGTGCACGCATCGACCTGATGATCGCCCGTGCCAAGGCCCCGTTCACCTCGGTGCAACTGGGTGGCAGCGTGACCGAGTGCGACCTGATCGCATCGGTGGTGGAAGGCGGCACACGCCGTGGCTACTTCTTCGACACCTCGTCGTCGAGCTTTGTGGCCGCCAACGGCGTGACCAAGTCTGACGCCGCGCTGCGCGCCCTGGCCTCCACCGCTGGTCAGGAAGTGACCTACACCTGTGCCGTCCCGGGCTCTGGCCGTCGCATCGCATACACCGCGTCCAACTGATCGGCTGCTGTCGACAGCAAAAAGGGGAGCTTCGGCTCCCCTTTTTTCATGCCGCCATCATGTGCTCACTGGCTGATCTTGCGGGCCTCTTCCACCTGGTACTCGAAGAAGCGCTGGCCTGAGAACGCGATCGTGGCCATCAGCACGGTGGCGCCCACCAGCAGGGCGAGCACGATGCCGATCACCACAGGCCAGCCACTGGGGGCCTGGCCTGTGCCGTGGCGCGCCTGCCACCGCTCGTCCGGCATCAGGCCGTAGACGATGGCGCGCAACATGGTGCCCGCCACCGTGAAGCCCAGCACCGGCACCAGCAGCCAGGCCAGGTGGTCGTCCTGGCCCAGATCGGCCACCCGATGCAGGCCGTAGACCCCCACGCCGGTGGGCACCCACAGCGCCCAGGCCAGGGGGTCTTTCCAGCCGTTGAGGTAGAAGCGGTGCACGCCCAGCGGCCCGCCGAGCAGGGCAGCCCAGGTGGCCAGGGTCTTCGATTTCGGGGTGGGCATGTCAGGGGGCTACACAAATGGGGTTGAGCACACTATAATGCGCGGTTTACTGAGCCCGAGTTGGTGGCTGCGCAGCGTGTGCACTTGTGCAAACCTTGCGCGGTGGCTGGCACGTATCTAAACGGCGCTTTCAGTGAAACCAATCAGCCGGCATGGTGCGCCGGGGCCCGAAATTGATTCGGGCTCTTGCATCAGGCCCATGGCGAACCGCCCTTGAGTGTCTCCCAGGGTGTTTGGCCGCATCCATTCTTTGCAAGGACACATCATGGTCGTGATTCGACTCTCCCGCGGCGGCTCCAAGAAGCGCCCTTTCTTCAACATCGTGGCTGCTGACTCGCGCAACCGCCGTGACGGCCGCTTCCTGGAGCGCGTGGGCTTCTACAACCCCGTGGCTTCCGGCAACGCCGAAGGCCTGCGCGTGGCTTTTGACCGCGTGGAACACTGGGTGAACCATGGTGCTCAGGTCTCCGACACCGTGACCCGCCTGATCCGCGACGCCAAGAAGAAGGTCGCTGCAGCCTGATGGCGACGGCCCCGACCGCAGCCACGCTGGCGCGTCCCGTCCTCGCAGACGGGGTTCTCTGGCCTGAAGACGCGGTCGAAGTGGGCCGGGTGCTGGACGCCTGGGGCGTCAAGGGGGGCATCAAGGTGCAACCTTTCTCCTCTGATCCTCAGGCGCTGTTTTGCACCAAAAAGTGGTTCCTCATGCCGGCCGAGCAGGCCGGCGTGAGCAAGCCAGTTGCCCCTGCTGCCAAGTCAGCCAAGGCATCCCCCGCTGCGCCGGCCACGCCCGCGCCCAAGCGTCTGGATGCCCCCCGTTTCCTGCAGGTGTCGCAAGCGCGAGAGCAGGGCGACATCG
Source organism: Burkholderiales bacterium (assembly GCA_947371645.1). The sequence continues at coordinate 41,064 of CANBQJ010000001.1, forward strand.
TGGTCGCCACCGCCGATGACCTGCCAGACCGCAACGCCGCCGAAGCCCTCAGGGGCGCGCGCGTGTTCGTGTCCCGTTCGGCCTTCCCCACACCGGACAGCGACGAGTTCTACTGGATCGACCTGATCGGCCTGGACGTGGTCAACCGCGAAGGGCAGCCCCTTGGCCGCGTGGTCGACCTGATGAGCACGGGCCCCACCAGTGTGCTGCGCTGCGAACAGGCTGCCACCGAGCCAGGTGGCGCGGCCACCGAGCGGCTCATCCCCTTCGTGTCGGCTTACATCGACACCGTCAGCCTGGCCGATCGCCGCATCGTGGCCGATTGGGGCCTGGACTACTGACCCCTCGGCGGCCACGCGCAGCCACCTGGAAGGACGCGCCATGGCCTTGCGCTTCGACGTCATCACCCTGTTTCCCGAGCTGTTCCCGCCGTTCTTCGCAAACGGCGTGACCCGCCGTGCTTTCGAGCGCGGCCAGGTCGATGTGAAGCTCTGGCCCTTGCGCGACCACGCCGACGGCAACTACCGCCGCGTGGACGACCGCTCATTTGGCGGCGGCCCCGGCATGGTCATGCTGGTTGAGCCGCTGCTGCGTTGCCTGCAGGCCATCCGCGCCGATCAGGCGCAAGCGCAGTCCTCCCGCTTGCCTGTGCTGTTGTTCAGCCCGGCCGGTGCGCCCCTGACCCAGCATCGCGTGCAGCAACTGGCCCAAGGCCCCGGCGCCGTCCTGCTGTGCGGCCGCTACGAAGGCGTGGACCAGCGCTTCATCGACGCCTGCGTGGACGAAGAGGTGAGCCTGGGCGATTACGTGCTCTCTGGCGGCGAGCTGCCGGCGCTCACCCTGATCGACGCGGTGGCGCGCCTGCAGCCTGGCGTGTTGCACGATGCCGCGTCCCACCAGCAAGACAGCTTCTCGGACGGCCTGCTGGATTGCCCGCACTACAGCCGCCCCGAGCAGCTGCAGCCGCCCACCGACCTGCTGCCCGCCGATGCGGCCAGCGATGTGGACTGGGTGGTGCCGCCCGTGCTGATGTCGGGGCACCATGCCGAGATCGCGCGCTGGCGACGGGCCCAGCAGCTGCGCATCACCGCCCAACGCCGACCGGAGCTGATCGAGGCGGCGCGTGCCCGCGGCGAGCTCAGCCCACAAGACGAGCGCACGCTGGCGCAATTCAAGCTATAATCGCCGGTTTCGTGGTCTGCCCACGCCTGGGCACTTGATTTGAGAGTGCGGCGGGTGAGGGCAGTCCGTTTGCGCGGTGGTCATGGCCTCAGTGGGCCGTGTCTGCCGTACCCGATCCTCTGTTCGGCTTCTGCGCGTGGTGTCTTCAACCTTCACCCGCGCGGGCCACCTGGCATCAGGCAGCTTGACACCTCGTGTGCAGGCGCCAGCCGGGTGGTCAAGGCGCTGGTCTGCTCACGCGGACGGCCTTGAGTGCGCACAAGATCATCCAGGAGCCCTCGATGTCCAACATCATCCAGCAACTCGAGCAAGAAGAAATTGCTCGCCTCAACAAGACCATCCCCTCTTTCGCCCCTGGTGACACCGTCATCGTGAGCGTGAACGTGGTGGAAGGTACCCGCAAGCGCGTCCAGGCCTACGAAGGTGTGGTGATCGCCAAGCGCAACCGTGGCCTGAACTCCAGCTTCATCGTCCGCAAGATCTCCAGCGGCGAAGGCGTGGAGCGCACGTTCCAGCTGTACAGCCCGCTGATCGCCGGCATCGAAGTCAAGCGCCGCGGTGACGTGCGCCGTGCCAAGCTGTACTACCTCCGTCAGCGTTCGGGCAAGTCGGCTCGCATCAAGGAAAAGCTCGCCTGAACGAAGCTCAGCCGTGGTGCACAGCGCCACGGTGGTCTGCGCAGCAGACCCAGCGAGGTTTCGACGAGTCAAACCAAAGGTTTGGCGAGTCAAAAGCAGACCTCGAGCTTCTTCCCAAAGCCGCCCGTGCGAAAGCACCGGCGGCTTTTGTTATGGTGTGCGCATGGCCTTGAATTTCGACCCCCGCAGCGCGCCCGTGCTGCCGCCTGAAGCCCCGCTGCCCCCTGTCTCCGCAGACCGCTTGCGGGCTGACGCGCTGGCCCGGCGCTTCGCCCAGCCCCCCATCTGGCGCCCCGACGTCGAGATCGAGCGCTGGATGCGCGCGCCCAACCCGCGCCCCGCAGCGGTGCTGGTCCCCTTGGTGATGCGGCCCGAGCCCACGGTGCTGCTCACCCAGCGCACCGACCACCTCAGCCAGCATGCCGGTCAGATTTCCTTCCCTGGCGGCCGCCAGGACCCGAGCGACCCGCACCCCGTGGCCACTGCTTTGCGCGAGGCCCACGAGGAGGTGGGTCTGAGCCCGCATCGCGTCAACGTGCTGGGCAGCATGCCCACTTACACCACCGGCACCGGCTATGTGGTGACCCCGGTGGTGGGCCTGATCGACCCCCACGCGCACGAAGCAGAGGCCTTGAGCCTGCAGGCCCAGGCCAACGAGGTGGCCGAGATCTTTGAGGTGCCGCTGGCCTACCTGATGGACCCACGCAACCACCAGCGGCGCGGCTTTGACATCGGCGGGCAGCAACTGGAGTACTTCGCCATGCCCTGGCGCCAGGGCGCTGACGCTCCGGAGTACTTCATCTGGGGCGCCACCGCGGCGATGTTGCGAAATCTCTACCGATTCCTCGCCGCCTGATGGTTCGCTGCGCAGCCATTTCAAGCCGCGCCAGCGGGCCTGCACGGGCGGCGGCTATCATCGGCACATGAGCTTCTTTGCGGTGCTGCTTGCCTTGTTGGCGGAGCAACTCAAGCCCCTGTCCAACCTGAACCCCATCCACCACGCGCTGACGTCGTGGGTGCGCTGGTCCGGCCGCAACTTCGATGCGGGCGCCGAGGTGCATGCACGCGTCGTCTGGGGCGTGACGGTGGTGGTGCCGGCCGTGATCGTGGCCATTGCCTATGTGCTGCTCAACCGCTACAGCACGGTGCTGGCCCTGGCCTTCGATGTGGCCGCCCTGTACATGACGCTGGGCTTTCGGCAGTTCAGCCACCACTTCACCGACATCCGCGACGCGCTGGAGCAGGGCCGCGAAGACCGCGCACGCGAACTGTTGGCGCACTGGCAGAACCTGGACGCCAGCGACCTGCCGCGCACCGAGATCCTGCGCCACGTGATCGAGTACTCGCTGCTGGCCGCGCACCGCCACGTGTTTGGTGTGTTCTTCTGGTTCGTGGCCCTGTCCACCTTTGGCCTGGGGCCAGCAGGGGCCTTGCTCTACCGCATGGCTGAATTTGCCAGCCGCTATTGGTCTTACCGCAGCCGGGTGACGGGCACGCCCACGCACGACCGGCTCATGGTGCTGTCGCGCGACCTGTTCGCCTTGCTGGACCACGTGCCTGCGCGCCTCACGGCTTTCGGGTTTGCCGTGGTGGGCAATTTCGAAGATGCCGTGGACGCCTGGCGCCGGCATGCGGTGCTGTGGGTGCGCCCCAACGAGGGCACCATCTTGTCGGCCGCGTCGGGTGCGCTGGGTGTGCGCCTGGGTGGCCAGGTGGCGCCCACGGCCGGGACAGACCAGGCCGATGTCAGCCGCACGCTGATCCGTGGGCAGTCACCTGAGGTGATCGAGGCGCAGGGCTCCACCAGCAACGGCGTACCGCCTCAGATGGCCCACCTGCGCAGCGTGGTGGGCCTGATCTGGCGCTCGGTGGTGCTGTGGATGTTGCTGCTGGCGCTGCTGTCGCTGGCCAACCTGGTCGGCTGAGCCTTTCTGCCCAGCGGCCACCGGGCCAGCGCACAGGCCACGTTCAAGCCGGGTTGGCCAGTTCCATGCCGGCGATGTAGCCAAAGGTCATGGCCGGTCCGATCGTGGCGCCGGCACCGGGATAGCTGTGCCCCATGACCGAGGCGCTGGCGTTGCCGGCCGCGTACAGGCCTGGGACCACGCTGCCATCGGCTCGCAGCACGCGCGCACGGCCATCGGTCTGCAGGCCACCCTTGGTGCCCAGATCGCCCGGCTTGATCGGGAAGGCGTAGAACGGCGCGCGGTCCAGGGGGGCCAGGCAGGAGTTGGGCCGCACCGTCGGGTCGGTGTAGTAGTGGTCGTAGGCGCTGTCGCCGCGCTGGAAGTCCAGGTCCTGGCCGCTGGCGGCAAAGCCATTGAACCGGTTCACCGTGTTGCGCAGGGCGGCCGCGTTCATGCCCATCTTCAAAGCAAGTTCGTCCAGGGTCGCGCCCTTGAGCGCCACACCGGCGTCGAACCAGGCCTTGGGCAGGGCAAAGCCTGGCAAGGTCTCCTTGAACAGGTAGCGGTTGCGGTTGCGCTGGTCCAGGATCATCCAGTGGGTCTGGCCACCACCGGCGCTCACGTTCTGGTAGAGCGTGTGCACAAAGTCGGTATACGGCGCGGCCTCGTTGACGAAGCGCTGGCCTTGCTGGTTGACCATGATGCTGCCGGGCAAGGTGCGCTCCGAGAGCACGAAGTAAGGCCCGTCCGGCAGGGGGATGACGGGCCCCCACCAGGCGTCGTCCATCAGCGCCAGGGCACCGCCTGCGCGCGTGCCAGCTTCGATGCCGTCGCCCGTGTTGCTGGCCGTGCCCACGGTCCAGTCCGTGGTGATGGGCTGCTGCTGCCAGCGCAGGCGCATGGCCAGGTTGTGCTCGAAGCCGCCGCTGGCCAGCACCACGCCACGGCTGGCGGCAATCAGGGTGCGCACGCCGTTTTGCAGGACCCACACGCCCGTGGCGCGGCCTTGCGCGTCTTGTTGCACGTCCAGCAAGGGGGTGTCCAGCCAGACGGGCACCTGGGCCTGCATCAGCCCGGCACGCAGCCCCGCCGCCAGGGCCTGGCCCATGGTCAACGGGATCTCGCCACGCAGTTTGGCGCCGGTGTAGCGGGCCACGGCACCGGCGGCCACAGCGGCGCCCTTGGCGCTCACGGCGGCCAGGTTCAGCCACTTGTATTCGCCACCGAAGATGGCCACCCCCGGGGGTATGGCCAGGTAGGGCGGGTTGAGCTTGGCCAACTCGTCGCCCAGCAGCTTGCCGTCAAACAGGTCGGGCTCGATGGAGGCGCCCTGGGGCAGACCACCGGGTGCTTCAGGGTGGTATTCGCTGTAGCCCGCCATGTAGCGGAACTTCAGCGGCGTGTGCCGCAGCAGGAAGCTGATCATGGCCGGGCCCTGTTTCAAGTAGGCGGCCTTGCGGTCTGGTGGCACCTCGGGGCCCACCGTGGCGTCGAGGTAGGCACGGGCCTGTTCGGGTGTGTCGGTCACGCCTGCGGCCTGCAGCACCTCGTTGTTGCGCACCCAGATGCCTGCACCGGAACGCGCCGTGGAGCCGCCAAAGGTCCTGGCCTTGTCGATGACGACGACGCTCAGGCCTTGCTGAGCCGCGCTCAAGGCAGCGGTCATGCCGGCCGCGCCACTGCCCACGACGACGACGTCAAAGCGCGGTGGTGTGCCTGCGAAGGCGGGTTGAGCTGACCAGGCTGTGAGGGCCGCAGGGGCCAGGGCTGCCGATTGAAGCAGTTGGCGGCGTTTGACGCGGATGGGCATGGCGGCGTGTTCTTGTTGTTGGTGGATGGCGACGTGCTGCCTGGGCGGGCGCTGTGGCACGACTTTGGCCTGCAGGCCGTGCCCTAGACTTGCGTGCGTCTGACAAATCCAGGGAGATGGGTGATGGAATTTTCTACTTGGCGCCGGGCCTCGCTGCCTGTGTTTGCCCTGATGCTTTCGGCCTGTGCGGGCTACACCAAGCGGGTCGACCTCAAAGAGGTGCCCACGGCCAGCGATGCCTACCTGTTCGGGCGCTTCTACATGAACGCGCCGAAGTCCGCGCTGGCCATCGATGGTCACCAGACCATGGGCTTTGCCATCGAGTGCGACGACAAGCAGCGCTATGTGGTGCGTTTCGACCGCGATCAGCCACTGCTGGCGATCAAGCTCAGGCCCTCGGTGTGTTCGTGGGTGGAGATCGTCTACACCGACGTGGACGGTGCGGTGAAAACGCGCAAACCTGCCCCCAGCAGTGACTTCAAGCAGCTCACGATCCAGCCTGGCAAGGCCTACTACCTGGGTGACTTTGGTGCGGAGAGCAAAGTCAGCGTCCAGGGCAGTCGGGTCCACACGGAATGGGTGATCACGGCCATTGCCAACTACTTTCACCGCACGTCGCGTGACCTGGTTCAGGCATACCCCAACCTGTACGGGTTGTCGACGGTGGACATCGCCCTGCTGCAGTCACCCTTGCCCAAGGAGGACGCGCAGGTCGCGGCCATGGTGGTGAGCGAGCCCGAGATCCGTGCCGAGTACGACAAGTACTTTGCGTCCCAGGGCGACACGGAATTCCACGCGCGGCACATCTTGGTGTCCTCCGAGGACAAGGTGGCGGCCGTGAAGGAGCGATTGGCCCAGAAGCAGCGTTTCGAAGTGATCGCCAAAGACCTGTCGGAAGACCCGGGTTCGCGCAGCACGGGCGGCGACCTGGGCTGGGCGATGCCGGCCGTGTACACGCCAGCCTTTGCCCAGGCGTTGCGACAGCTCAAGCCGGGTGAGCGCACGCCTGACGCGGTCCGTACCGAGTTCGGCTGGCACTTCATTGACGTGGTCGAGACCCGCCCCCATGTGACGCCCGACTTCGAGGACGTCCACGATCGCATTGCCGCGGTGCTGCGCAAGCGCAAGGCCAAGGACGCGACGGCAGTGTCGTCTGCGGCCTCTTCAGCGTCGGCAGCCCAGCCTGTGGCCTCGCCCCAGACGGCGCCAGCAGCCGGGCCTCAGTTGGCAGAGGGCGCATCGACGGCGCCAGCGTCCACCGCAGGCAAGGGCAAGAAGGTCAAGAAGGCCAAGCCGGCAGGCAAGGCCTCGGACGCCTGAGTGCGCAGCGGGATCAGGGCTTGGCGCCCAGCGCCAGTGCCTTGGCCAGCCAGTCGCCCAAAGCGCCCACCATGTCGGCCTGGCTGAACGAGCAGCTCTCTTCGGTGAAGAGGGCGGCGCTTTCTAACTGGTTGAGCAGGCGTTCCAGCACATCGCGGTAGCGGTGGGGCAGGGCAGGCTGGTGGGCTTCCGCCGCGTCGCGCCAGGCGTGGATCAGCTCCTGCAGGCCGATGCGGCCAGTCTGGAAGTCACTCAGGATCTCGGGCAGTTCGGACAGGCGATCGGGCATGGCGGGTGCGGGTCGTCGTTGGCGTAGAGGCCTCACCAGCGTGGCTGGCTCAGTTCCTCGAAGAGGTCCACATACAGGCTGTGGCGGATGGGGCTGATCTTGCCGGCGGCCACGGCCGCCTGCACCGCGCAGCCCGGCTCCTGCCGGTGCGTGCAGTTGTGGAAGCGGCACTGGCCCATGTAGGGCGCCAGGTCGGGCATCCAGCGGGGCAGCTCGGTGGGCGTGATGTGGTGCATGCCGAACTCCTGAAAGCCTGGCGAGTCGATGACGGCGCTGCGGCGTTCGGCGTCCAGCCAGTACCAGAGGCTGGAGGTGGTGGTGTGGCGGCCGCTGTTGAGCGCCTGGGAGATCTCGCCCACCTGCGCACGGGCGTTGGGCAGCAGGGTGTTGATCAAGGTGCTCTTGCCGGCGCCCGAAGGGCCCAGCACCAGCGTGGCTTTGCCGTCCAGCAGCGGGGCCATCTGGGCGCGTGCGTCCAGGGTGTCGTGCTTGAGGGACATCTCCACCACGTTGTAGCCCATGGCCTTGTAGGGCAGGAGGCGCTCGCGTGCGATGGGCGCGCCGGGCAGGTCGATCTTGTTGAGCACGACGGTGGCGGGGATGCCGGCCGATTCGGCGGCGATCAGGGCCCGGGTGAGCTGCGCTTCGCTGAAGACGGGCTCCACGGCAATCCACATCAAGAGCTGGTCGAGGTTGGCGGCGAAGGACTTGCTGCGCCATTCGTCCTGGCGGTAAAGCAGGCTGCGGCGTTCTTCCACGGCCACGATCAGGCCTTCGCCCGAACCTTCGGAGGTGGCCAGCCAATGCACGCGGTCGCCGACCACGGCCTCGCTCTTTTTGCCCTTGGGGTGGCAGATCAGGCGTGTGCCGTCATCGGCTTCCACCATCATGTGGCGGCCATGGGTGGAGACCACCAAGCCGCCTTGGCAGCCGCTGATGTCGGCCTCGCGGCGGGGGCGCTTGGGAGCGTCGTGACCGTGACGCTTCATGCAGGGTTCGCTTCGTGCTTGTTGATCATTGCTTCATGCCAGTCATGCCAGTCACGCCCATAAGGCCTCGGTGCGCGCCGCGCAGATGAAATCGTTGATGGACAGCCCGCCCACGGAGTGGGTGGACCAGTGCACGGTGACGCGGTTGTAGCCCACGTGCAGGTCGGGATGGTGGTCTTGTTCGTGCGCGATCCAGGCGATGGCATTCACCAGGGCCATGGTGCGGTGGTAGTCGGTGGTCTGGAAGGTCTTGTGCAATGTGCCTGGGCCCAGCTGCCAGCCATTGAGTTGCGTCATCAGGGCTTGCTGCGTGACGGTGTCCAGTGCCGGGCCGCTCTGGTGGCCGCAGCGTTGCTGGTGCAGGGGTGTGGTCATGGCGGTGCTGGTGCGCTGGTTGGGCAGGGTTCACGCGCCCTGGGGTTGCAGGCCGCCCTGGCCCAGCATGGCCGACAGCCGCTCGGAGGCCGGCGGGTGCGAGTAGTGAAAGCGCACGTACAGGGGGTCGGGCGTGAGGGTGGACGAGTTGTCCTTGTAGAGCTTGATCAGGGCGTGGGCCAGGTCCTGGCCGCTGGCCTGCAGGCAGGCGTAGGCATCGGCCTGGTATTCGTCGCGGCGAGAGAAGTGCGCCATCACAGGTGCCACGAAGAACATCACCGGGGGAAGGGCCATCATCAGCAGCAAGAGCGCCAGGGCGTCATTGGGGGCCATGAAGTTGGGCCCCACACCCAGGCCGGTGTAGAAGGCCATCTGGCGCGACAGCCAGCCCAGCAGGGCAAAGCCGGCCAGGCTCATGGCGAACATCATGAGCATGCGCTTGAGCACGTGCTTGTGCTTGAAGTGGCCCAGCTCGTGGGCCAGCACGGCCTCTACCTCACCGTGGCTGAGCTTGGCCAGCAAGGTGTCGAAGAAGACCACGCGCTTGGAGGCGCCCAGGCCGGTGAAATAGGCATTGGCGTGGGCCGAGCGGCGGCTGCCGTCCATCACGAAAAAGCCCTTGGCGCGGAAGCCGCAGCGCTGCATCAGCGACTGGATGCGCTGGGCGAGGTCCTGGTCATGCAGGGGCGTGAACTTGTTGAACAGCGGGGCGATGAAGATGGGGAAGACCACCATCAGCACCAGGGTGAAGGCCACCCAGGCGCCCCAGGCCCACAGCCACCAGGCCTGGCCAGCTGCGCCCATCAGCCACAGGATGAGGGCGGCAATGGGGCCACCGATGAGCACGCCCACGAGGGCCTGCTTGAGCTGGTCACCCAGCCAGAGACCGGGTGTCATGCGGTTGAAGCCGTGGCGTTGCTCGATGCGAAATGTGCTCCAGGCCTCCAGGGGCAAATCAACGATGGCGCTGATGAGGCCAAACGCGCCCAGCAGGGCCAGCTGGTAGCCCAGGGGGCCGAAGCGCACGACGGTGGCCTCGCGCACGGCCTGGTTCAGGGCGTCCAGGCCGCCCAGCAGCGTCCAGGCCATGAGCACGGCCGTGCCCACCAGGTTGCTCACCAGGCCAAAGCGCAGCTTGTCCAGGGTGTAGTCGGCGGCACGCTGGTGGCTTTGCAGGCTCACGTCTTGCGCGAAGGCGGGGGGCACGGCGGCACGGTGGGCGGCCACGTGGCGCGCCTGGCGGTTGTCCAGCCAGAGGCGAACAAGCAGGGAGGCCAGCAGGAAGCTGGCGAAAAACAGGGTGACGGTGCTGGATTGCATGGGCGCCAGTGTACGTTTGCCCCACAATTGATGTTCCCACTTTGTCCGTGGGCCCTGCCCGCGTCCCGACTTTGAGCCCCATGAGCGACACCACTGCAGCCCCCACCCTGGCCAAGAGCGAACAGAACCTGATCTGGATTGACCTCGAGATGACCGGACTCAAGCCGGACAGCGACCGCATCATCGAGATCGCCGTGGTGGTGACCGACCCCAACCTGTCGGTGCGTGTGGAGGGGCCGGTGTTTGCCATTCACCAGAGCGACGAAACGCTGAACAAGATGGACGCCTGGAACAAGGGCACGCACGGCAAGAGCGGCCTGATCGACCGGGTGAAGGCGTCTACGGTGGACGAGGCCTCGGCGTCGAAGCAGGTCATCGATTTCCTGAAAACTTACGTGGGCAACAACAAGTCGCCCATGTGCGGCAACTCCATCTGCCAGGACCGCCGCTTCCTGGCCAACTACATGCCCGAGCTGGAAGCCTTCTTCCACTACCGCAACCTCGATGTCAGCACCTTGAAGGAGCTGGCCAAGCGCTGGAAGCCGGGTCTGGCCGAGGGCTTCAAGAAGGCCCAGGCGCACACCGCGCTGGCCGACATCAACGAGTCCATCGACGAGCTGGCCTATTACCGCGAACACTTCCTGGTGAAGTGAGCGGGGTGGCGATGCCCCGGATCGTTCGTTTCGATCAGCCGCTTGAGCCCGGCGCACACGACCGGCCTCGCCCGGAACGCCTGCAGTCAGGCAACCCGCTGCGCGAGACCTGGGCCCTGTATGAATCGGCCGATGGGCAGACCACGGCCGGCATCTGGGCCTGCGAAGTGGGCCGTTGGCGCATCGCTTTCCCTCCGGGCAAGGAGGAGTACTTTTTCGTGCTCGAAGGCCATGTGCGCCTGCACGACGCCGAGGGGGGCCACACCGACGTGCTGGCTGGCCAGGGCGCCGTGATCCCTGCCGGGTTTGAAGGTGCCTTCGAGGTGCTGGTGCCGGTGCGCAAGCACTTTGTGGTGGTGGACCGCCCTGTGGCGGCGGGCTGAAGGGCAGTTCGAGCTTGGCCCATCAGGGCCGCAGCAACTCCCCTTGCCACCAGGCCGCGGCTTGCGCCAGCCAGTCTGATGGCTGCGGACAGTTGGCCGCGTTGAAGGCGGGTTGTGCCCAGCCCCAGGACCGAGCCAGCTGCTGGGTGGCTTGATCCAGAGCGGCGGTGGGGCACCGCAAGTCCAGGGGCGTGGCTCCGTTTTGCTTGCTCAGTTTTTCACCGTTGTCGCCCATCACCAGGGGCGTGTGCAGGTAGGCGGGCGTGGGCAGGCCCAGGGCCCTTTGAAGCAGGATCTGGCGCGGGGTGTTGTCGCAGAGGTCTTCGCCACGCACGACGTGGGTGATGCCCTGAGCGGCATCGTCCACCACCACCGCCAGTTGGTAGGCCCACAGGCCGTCCGCCCGGCGGATGACGAAGTCGCCCACTGCGGTCGACAAGGCTTGCTGCTGCCGCCCCAGGCGGCGGTCCTGCCAGGTGATCACGTCGTCAGGGGCATCAGGCACCTGCATGCGCCAGGCGCGGCCCACCTTGCCCTTCAACCCGCCGCGCGAGGGCCGGCAGGTGCCGGGGTAGACCAGGTCGCCGTTGCGGGGTTTGCTCAGCCCCAAGGCGGCATTGGCTGCAGCGATGTCGCTGCGGGCGCAGGCGCAGGGGTAGGCGTGGCGGGTGGTGGCCAGCCCGTCCAGCGCTTGCTGGTACAGGGCGCCGCGCTGGCTTTGGCAGGCCGGCGTTTCATCGGGCAGCAAGCCACAGGCAGCCAGCTGCCGCAGGATCTCGGCATCTGCACCGGGCACGCAGCGTGGGCTGTCCACGTCTTCGATGCGCACCAGCCAGCGTCCACCATGCGCACGGGCGTCCAGCCAGCTGGCCAGCGCCGCCACCAGCGAACCCGCGTGCAAGGGGCCGGTGGGCGATGGGGCAAATCGGCCCACGTAAGGAGCGTTCTGGCTCATGTGCGGTGCCCGCTCAGAGGATCAGGCCTTCGTGCAGGTCCAGCAGGGCGGCGCGCGTGGTGGGGCTGGCCAGCTGGTGCAGCCACCAGGTCAGCGCCATGCCCGGTGGGGTGTTGCCTTGCCGCCAGGCGTAGTGGGTGCGCACGGTGCGGGCCGGGCCTTCCACGGCCTTGACCACCAGCCGGCCGCCTTCGGCGCAAGGGCGCACCATGGCCTCGGGCAGGTAGCCGCAGCCCAGGCCGCGCAGCTGGGCTTCCAGCTTGGCCGACATGCTGGGCCGGGTCAGCACATCTTGACCAGGCAGGATGCCCACGGTCATGGGCGCCATGCTGCGCGCCGTGTCGGCCACGGCGATGATGCGGTGCTGGGCGATGTCGGTCTGACACAGCGGGCCTTCAGCCTCGGCCAGCGGATGGTGCGGCGCCACGGCCATGATGAAGGTGAAATCGCCGATGGGCTCGACCCGCAGATCGGGGCCGATGGTGCGGTCGGCACTGACGCCGATGGCCAGATCGGCCTGGCCGCTGCTCAATGCCTCCCAGGTGCCCGTCATGACCTCGCTGCGCATGCGCAGGCGGGTGGGCGGCTTCAGCGCGTAGAAGCCTTCGATCAGATCGAAGATGGCATGGGGCGCGATGGCCTTGTCCACGGCCACGGTGAGCTCCGTCTCCCAGCCCGAGGCCACCCGGCGCACGCGGTT
>CANBQJ010000002.1 GCA_947371645.1 Burkholderiales bacterium
GAAGGCTGCACCGGCCAAGAAGGCCGCTGCCAAGAAGGCTGCTGCCAAGAAGGCTCCCGCCAAGCCTGCCCCTGCGCCCAAGAAGGCCGCTGCACCCGCCGCGAAGACCACGCTGAGCCCCCAAGCCGCCTGGCCCTTCCCGACGGGCAACAAGCCCTGAGCGAGACCCCGGTCTCGTTGATGCGGCAGGCTTGCCTGCCCTTCACCCTCCAAAACCCGGCCCTGGTGCCGGGTTTTTTCTTCGATGAACCACCGTCACCCCACTCCCGCCGAACACCCTTGGCCTTGCCTGCGCGTGCAAGGTGAACAGGTGGTGCTGGACGTGAGCGTCTCGCCCAATGCGCGCAAGACCGAACTGGTGGGCTGGCATGACGGCGCCTTGCGCATTCGCCTGCAAGCGCCGCCGGTTGACGGCGCCGCCAACGAGGCCTTGTGCAAATGGCTGGCCAAATCCATGGGACTGACGACCAGGCAGGTGACCCTGCTGCGGGGCGACACCAGCCGCCGCAAGCAACTGGCCCTGAGTTGCCCTCCCGAGACCGTCCTGGCCTGGCTGGCCAATCAAGCCGCATTGCAAAACCCGAATCCGGATGTCGACAAGGTCTGAGCCTCATGCCCGCGTGAAGGCATTGCCCCCCCCTCAATCAAGCGACTGCAGCCCCCTGATCAGGCGCTGGGCAGCAGCCCCGTCGGTGGCTAAAGTGCTTCACATGGTTGTCACGCACTGCCCCCACGCGGCAACCACACTGCAGACAGCATGACAAAGGGGGTGCGGAGTTTCGCAACATGTCCAGCCCTTACACCCCCGAACCCAGCCAAGCCCAACTGCTGGAGGTGCAAACCGCACTGTTCAACCTGCGTGACGGGCTGCTGAACCTGAAGATGTCGCTGCAGGAACTCGCCTTCATGACCGATGAAGCCGCCCAGAACCAGGCCCAGGCCGAAACCAACAGCCTGCTGATGCGCCTGCGCGGCTGATCAGCGGAACCACATGCGCTGCAGCGTGGGCTGCTTGTCCAGCCACTGGTGCTTCAGGGCACCCGCCACGTGCAGCGCAAACAGGATGTAGAGGCACCAGGCGAAGGCCTCATGGGCCTCGCCGAACAGGCTGTGAAGCCGCTCCCTGGCCTCCGGCGCCAGGCCCATGATCCAGCCGATGCGCGGCCAGGGCAGCTGCCCGAACAGGAACATGGGGTGTGTGGCCGCATCTTTCCAGGCCGAGTCGTGCATCCAGCCCGACAGGGGCAAGGCCAGCATCAGCACATAAAGCAGGCCATGCACCGCGTGCGACACGCGAGACTCCACCGGCGTCAGCGCCCCTTGAGCCCAAGCGGGCGGCCGGTGCCCGATGCGCCACAGGATGCGCAGCAACACCAGCCCCAGCACCGTGATGCCGATCGACTTGTGCGTGTCGATGACCAGTCGAACGCGCTCTTCCGGCATCAAGTCCACCAGCCAGACCAAGGCGATGTTGCCCAACATGAGGACGGCCACCAGCCAATGCAAAGTGATGGCAACGCGTGTGTATCGGTTGTGAGACATGTGTAAAGCAAGCCTGAAATGCGATGCTTGGTGCCCCGCTTGAAGGCAAGGCCCGCCGATTTGCGGCACCATGGCGGCCGCGCTCGCACATTGTCCATGAAAGACCGTTCCATCCACCTGCTGCGGCAGGCCCTGCTGCAACACTCACCGCGCCATCTGGGCGCCCGGTCGAACTGGCGTGCGGCGCTGATCCATGTGCTGGTGCTCGGACTGTGGGCAGGCCTGCTTCATGAAGCCTGGACACAGCGCAGCGCCGTGATGGCCTGGTCGCTGGGCATCGTCTACGTGAGCTACGACAGCCTGCTGCTGGCCTTCGTGGCCACCCAGACGTGGCGCTTGCTGCGCCGGCCTGCAAGCCACACCACCCCGCTGGCCACCACCCGACCCAGCCTGACCGTGATCGTCGCGGCCCACAACGAGGCCACGGTGCTGCCCGTGACGATTCAAGCCCTGCTGGACCAGACCGACCGCCCCGACCAGATCATCATCGCCGACGACGGCTCCAGCGATGGCACGGCCGCCTTGCTCCCCAACCGCTGGGCACTCACGCCGCCCGCCCTGGGTGAACTGAGCGAAGCCAGCCCACGCGTGGCCGGCCTGCACTGGCTGCGCCTGCCACATGGCGGCAAGGCCAGCGCCCTCAACCAGGCCCTGTGCGCGGTTCACACCGACATCGTGCTGACCGTGGACGGCGACACCTTGCTGGCGCCCGATGCCATCGCCGTGGTGCGCCAGGCTTTTGCGCAAGACGAGAACCTGGTCGCTGCCACCGGCATCATCACCCCCGTGTGCAGCAAAGACTGGCGGGGACGCGTCTTCCAATGGTTCCAGACCTACGAGTACATCCGCAACTTCCTGTCCCGCTATGCCTGGGCACAGTTGAACAGCCTCCTGCTGGTCTCTGGTGCCTTCGCCTGCTTCCGTCGCGAGGCCGTGCTGACCGTGGGCGGCTTCGATGGCGACTGCCTGGTGGAGGACTACGAACTCATCCACCGCCTGCACCGGCACGCCAAAGACCAGGGGCTGCCCTGGCGCGTGGACGTGCTGGGTCAGGCCCAGGCCCACACCGATGCCCCCAGCACCCTGCCTGCCTTCCTGCGCCAGCGCCGCCGCTGGTTTGGTGGCTTCCTCCAAACGCAGTACTGGTACCGAGACATGGTGGCCAACCCGCGCATGGGTGCCTTGGGGCTGCTGATGCTGCCGGTCAAGGCGCTGGACACCTTGCAGCCGCTGTACGGCCTCACCGCCTTCGTGCTGCTGTTGGGCTTCGTGCTGACCGGGCGCTTCCAGCTGGTGGGGCCCGTGCTCACTGTGATGGGCGTCAAGGTGCTCATCGACCTGAGCTACCACCTGTGGTCCATCCACCTCTACCGCCGATGGGTGGGCGATGCACAGCGTGCCAGCCTGTGGCAGGCGCTGGCCGCGTCCATCGTCGAGCCCGTGAGCTTCCAGTTGCTGCGCCACCTGGGCGCCATGCTGGGCTGGTGGTCCATCCTGACGGGCGCCAGCACCTGGGGCCACACGGCCCAGCGTGGCTTGAGCGAGCACCACGAAGCCCGATCTCCCTTGCTCGATGACGACGAGTCAGAGGCCCAGACCGGCTGACTTGCTTACACTACAGGGTTTGACGAACCCCTCGCGTCGCCCGGTCCTGCCGGCGTGGCGGCTGCGGCACTGCTTGCGTGCCGGACATGGACGCCGCGTTCGTCCCCCCCCTCTCACCAGACTCCCCACACCATGGCCCAGTACGTTTTCACCATGAACCGCGTCGGGAAGATCGTGCCCCCGAAGCGGCAGATCCTCAAAGACATCACCCTGAGCTTTTTCCCTGGCGCCAAGATCGGTGTGCTGGGCGTCAACGGCTCCGGCAAGTCCACCTTCCTGAAGATCATGGCGGGCGTCGACAAGGACATCGAGGGCGAAGCCGTCCCGATGCCGGGCCTGAAGATCGGGTACCTGCCTCAAGAGCCGGTCATGAACCCCGAGCAGACGGTGCGTGAAGCCGTGGAAGAAGGGATCGGCGGCGTGCTGGCTGCCAAGAAGCGCCTCGATGAGGTGTATGCCGCCTACGCCGAAGAAAACGCCGACTTCGACGCCCTGGCCGCCGAACAAGGCGAGCTGGAAGCCATCATCGCCGCCGGTGGTTCCGAGAACACCGACCTGCAGCTTGAACTGGCCGCCGACGCGCTGCGCCTGCCCGCCTGGGACGCCATCATTGGCCAGCTCTCCGGTGGTGAAAAGCGCCGCGTGGCCTTGTGCCGCCTGCTGCTGTCCAAGCCCGACATGCTGCTGCTCGATGAACCCACCAACCACTTGGACGCCGAGTCCGTGGACTGGCTGGAGCAGTTCCTCAGCCGCTTCTCCGGCACCGTGGTGGCCATCACCCACGATCGCTACTTCCTGGACAACGCCGCCGAGTGGATCTTGGAGCTGGACCGTGGCGCCGGACACCCTTACAAGGGCAACTACTCCGACTGGCTGGACGCCAAGGGCAAGCGCCTGGAGGCCGAGCAAAAGACCGAAGACGCCCGCGCCAAGGCACTGAAGGTCGAACTGGAATGGGTGCGCAAGAACGCCAAGGGCCGCCAGGCCAAGAGCAAGGCCCGCCTGGCCCGCTTCGAAGAACTGAGCGACGTCGAATACCAGAAGCGCAACGAGACCAACGAAATCTTCATCCCCGTGGCCGAGCGCCTGGGCAATGAAGTCATCGAGTTCACCAACGTCACCAAGTCCTTTGGCGACCGCTGCCTGATCGACAACCTGAGCTTCAAGGTGCCCGCTGGCGCCATCGTCGGCATCATCGGCCCCAACGGCGCCGGCAAGTCGACGCTGTTCCGCATGATCCAGGGCGTGGAAACACCGGACAGCGGCACAGTCGCCATCGGCAAGACCGCGCAGTTGGCCTTCGTGGACCAGAGCCGTGAAGGCCTCGCCGCCGACAACACCGTGTGGCAGGACGTCTCCGGCGGTCTGGACAACATCGTGGTGGGCAAGTTCGTGATGCCTTCGCGCGCTTACCTGGGCCGCTTCAACTTCAAGGGCAACGATCAGCAAAAGCTGGTGGGCAACCTGTCGGGCGGTGAACGCGGCCGCCTGCACCTGGCCAAGACCCTGGCCCAGGGCGGCAACGTGCTGATGCTCGACGAACCCTCCAACGACCTTGACGTTGAAACCCTGCGCGCGCTGGAAGATGCGCTGCTGGAGTTCGCAGGCTCGGCCATGATCATCTCCCACGATCGCTGGTTCCTCGACCGCATCTGCACGCACATCCTCGCTTGCGAAGGCGACTCGCAATGGTTCTTCTTCGACGGCAACTACCAGGAGTACGAAGCCGACAAAAAGAAGCGCCTGGGTGAAGAAGGCGCGCGCCCGAAGCGCGTGCGTTTCAAGCCCATCCGCTGAAACCTCGCAGCCTTCACGAAGCCCGTCCATGCGACGGGCTTTTTTGTGGCCACGCCATCCAGACGGACCCTGACGCCCAGAGGGGGGTATGGTCGCGCATTCGGGGGCTATCCCTAGGTGCGTGCCCCCGAGCCGAGCGCATCGCGAGGGCTAGAATTTGCCAAGGTGGAAATGCTTTGGCAAAAGGTGCCAGAACAGGCCCACAAGCGGCTCGACCCCCGGGTTCGCCAACAGGATCAGAACGCATGGTGCAGGTTGACCCAGCACCCTCGAACGCCTTGGAGACAAATTAGATGACCTCTCGGATCAAGCTCGTGCTCGCAACGACGGCCATGGCGGCCCTCACCACCTTCGGCATGAGCGGTTGCGCCCTGATCGAGTCCAATGTCAGCGGTACCACGCTGGGCATCCTGGAAGACGGCTTCACACCGCCCACCCTCAAGATGGGCGACGTGGACCTGGCTTGCAGCTTTGCCATGGCCAACGGCCCGCTGGTGGGTGCCGCCCGCAACTTCTACGGCGACCCGTCGCTGATGGAAACCGTGCTGCTGTCGTCTGCAGGGGCTTGCTCCGAAACGCAGGCCGTGTCTGAAGAGATGCGCTACCTGCGTGCCGCCCGCGACAAGCGCTCGGACGAAGCCCAGGACGCCCGCATCGCCCAGAAGCGCCTGATGGCCATTGCCGCCGAACGCCAGTTCACCGCCTTCTACCGCATGAAGACCAAGCTGGAGCAGAAGTACTTCTTCAAGTACGGCACCAACTGCCCGGCCTTCAAGCGAGACTTCGACGAACTGGTCTACCTGCTGGGTTCTCTGGCTGGCTTGCAGGCCATGCAGAACGACATCGGCGCCCAGCAGTCCGTGGGCGTGCCCACCGACACCGCACCCCTGGTTGAAAAGGCCATGAAGTGCCTGGACAACGACAAGTGGTGGGGCGCCCCGGAAGCCACCCGTGCAGCCGTGTGGAGCATCATCCCTGGCGGCGCCGACGGCAAGGACGTCAAGGGCACCTTCGAGCACAGCATGGCCATCGGTGAGGCCAAGGGCGTGCGCCTGTCGCACGTGATGGCCGTGGTTGCTGCGCAATCGGCCGATGACGGCCCGCGCATCCGCCAGATCATCAAGCGCTTCGTGAGCGTCAAGGACTTCAAGACGTCCAACGACTACCGCCTGATCGATGCCATCGCGCAATCACAGTTGCAAAACGTCTCTGACCGGATGTGGACCACAGGCGCAGGCACCCGCACACCCATTGCCAGCCTGGGCAAATTCTGGGACGAGAAGGCCGGAGCCGACATTGACGTGGACAGCCTGCTGAAGTAAGCAATTGCATTCAACGTGTCGCGAACAATCGGGAATTCCCTTCCCCCGACCACGTGGCGCGGGTTTACCAGAAATGGTCAGCCAACAGATATAGTCACAAAATCTACCGTTTGTTGCGAGCTTGCCCTTGGGTATGGCTCGCCAACACAACACCCAGGGGCACGGCACAAGCGGCCCCTGGCTTTTTTTGGGTACCGAGGAGATTGCATGAAGATGGTGAGGTGGCTGGGGACCGCCAGCGCATCGCTGCTGCTGGCCGTTGGCGCAGCAGGTTCGGCGCAAGCTGGCCAGAAGGTCTGTGTCTATGACCTGCTGGGTGCAGCGGGTGACCTGTTCAACATGTCGAAAGACTACGCTGTGGCCATGCAAAAGTATGGCGCAACGATCGAACTCAAGGGGTACACCGACGAGCGCGTGGCCACGGAAGACTTCCGTACCGGCCAGTGCGATGCCGTGATCGCCACGGCTTTCCGCACGCGCCAGTTCAATGCGGTGGCAGGCTCCATCGACACCCTGGGTGCGACCACCATCGTGCGCGATGGCCACATCGACATCCCCGGCAGCTACGACGTGGTGCGCACCATCATCCGCACCTATGCAGATCCGGCCGCCAGCAAGCTGATGATCGAAGGCCCGTATGAGATTGGCGGCATCACACCCCTGGGCGCGGCCTACCCTGTGCTCAACGACCGCAAGATCAACACCGTTGAAGCCCTGGCCGGCAAGCGCATTGCCTCGTTCGACTACGACAAGGCCCAGGCCGTGATGATCCAGCGCATCGGTGCGCAACCGGTGTCTGCCGACATCACCAACTTCTCGACGAAGTTCAACAACGGTGCTGTGGACATGATCGCCGCGCCGACCATGGCCTACAAGCCGCTGGAGCTCTACAAGGGCATCGGCAAGAACGGTGGCATCACCCGCTTCCCGATCATGATCCTGACCTACCAGGTCGTGCTCAACCGCACCAAGTTCCCGGATGGCTTTGGCGAGAAATCTCGTGACTACTGGGCCAGCCAGTTCGATCGCTCCCTGCAGCTGATCAAGCAGGCCGATGCCAGCATCCCACCCAGCACCTGGATGGAGTTGAGCTCCGAGAACTCCTACAAGTACACCCTCATGCTCCGCGAGTCCCGCATCGACCTGGCCCAGAAGGGCCTGTACGACAAGCGTGGCCTCAAGGTCATCAAGAAGATCCGTTGCAAGATCAATCCGGCCGACCCGGAATGCGCGACGAAGTCAGAAGAAGAGTGGAAGTGATGGACCCGGTGGTGGCGCGAGCCGCCACTTTGCGTTTTCACTGAACCCACCCTGCGCCTCTCCCAACCTGTGAAAAGGCTGCCTCCCGGCCGGCCTGTCTGTGCGATCGCCCCATGAACACCCCTGAATCCCGAAAGATCCTGGGCAGAACCTTCCTCGAATGGTTCTCCAGCCTGCCCGTGTTTGCCTTGTTGTTGCTGACTCTGATCATCGGTACGGGTGAAATGGTGCACGGCCAACTGCTGAAGTTTGGCGAGGCCATGTTTGGCGACACGCAGGCTCAGGTGCAGTACTTCATGCTGCGTGCAGAACCCAGCAAACCGGAGTGCGACCCCAATCTGAACATCGACACCGAGCTGGCACGCCAGATGTCCGCAGCCTCGGCACCCGCCGGCAAGAAGGCCGACGACATCGATGACCTCTTCGGTGGCGACACCAAGGCGGCTGACCCGGTGGTGCTGCGCAAGTCTCTGGAACAGTCGCAGGCCATCTGCAAGGCCAAGTTCGACCTTTACGCGAAGGTCGTGCAGCACCAGACGCCACAGGTGAAGGCCTACCGCATCCTGGAAACCAGCTTCTTTGGCCTCTTCCAGATCGGCACCGACAACCGGCCGCTGATCCTGTTGCTGATGGTGGCCATCGCGGCCATCACGACCACGCTGGGCTTCCACCACATCGGCATCCGCCCTGGCCACTACACCAAGGACTACCTGCTGCAGTCGGCTGCGCAGGTGGTGTCCTCAAGCCTCTTGTTGTTCTCGAGCGTTCGCTATTTGCAGATCCTGCAAGGCAGTGGCGTGGCGGTCGAGCACCCGCTGATCCACTACATCTGGATCGGCCTGTTCACCACGCTGCTGTTGATCAACCTCAAGCGCGTGGTCATGCCGGTCAAGTCCACTTTTGGTGAAGGCGACTGGTCCGGCGCATTCCTGTCCATCCCGCTGTACGCGCAGATGGCCACCATCGCCGGTGTCTACTTCCTGATCAAGGGCCACCACGCTGGCCTGGCCATCTACATCAACCAGCTGATGGAGCTGCCCAGCATCTTCATGAACCTGGGCCTGTTCATCTGGTCGGGGATGTTGCTCAAGCAGAGCCGCATCGTCGACCTGTTCATGAACCTGTTGCGCCCCTGGAGCATGTCGCCCCAGTTGCTCACCTACATCGTGCTGCTGGGCGCGGCGGTGGCCACGGCCTACACCGGCGCATCGGGCGTGTTCGTGATCGCAGCGGGCGGCATCATTTACCACGAGGTGCGCGCCTCGGGTGGTTCACGCCAGTTTGCGCTGGCGGCCACCGCCATGTCCGGCTCGCTGGGCGTCGTGCTGCGCCCTTGCCTGCTGGTGGTGATGATTGCTGCGCTGAACAAGCAAGTGACCACGTCTGGCCTGTACCACTGGGGCTTCTACGTCTTCTTGCTGACGTCGACGCTGTTCTTCCTGGTGTCGCAACTGCTGCGCACCCAGCGCGCCAACATCGCTTCGCCGATGACGGCCATCCCGGCCACCCTGCGTGAACTGATCCCGCTGGCGCCCTACCTGGTGATGGTGTTCATCATCGTGGCGATCTATGAATTTGCGCTGGACACCAAACTCAACGAAATCACCGCGCCGACGATCATGCCGGTCATCCTGATCCTGCTGCTGGTCTTCGACAAGATGACCAACAAGGGCAAGGCCGAGTTGACCCCCGACTACGCCAGCCACCGTCAGGAAGGTGTCGAGAAGTCGATCCGCTATGCCACCAATGAAACCATTGGCCACATCGGTGCCCTGTTGAGCCTGATGACGCTGTCGCTGGCCATGGGTGGCGTGATCGAACGCTCTGAAGTCATGGGCTACTTCCCCAAGGTCTTCGAGAATCACTGGACGGCCATGGCCTTCCTGGTCGTGACCAAGGTGCTGCTGGGCATGATCATGGACCCGTTCGGCGCCGTGGTGCTGGTCTCCGGCACGCTGGCCCCGATTGCCTACGCCAACAACATCGACCCGCTGCACTTCTGGATGATGGTGCTCGTGGCCTTCGAGCTGGGCTACCTGCTGCCGCCTGTGGCCATCAATCAGCTGCTGACCCGTCAGGTGATTGGCGAAGAAGAAGTCACCATCGCAGACAGCGAAGTGAAGCACCTCGGCTTCTACCGCCGCTACGAGCGCTGGATCTTGCCCGCGGTCGTGATGACGGCGGGCCTGGTGATCGTGTCCTTCGGCCCGCTGGCTGTGCACGACTACCCGCAGCTGTCCTTCATCCGCGAGTGGTTCCCGATGCCCGCGCAGTGACGCCGGCGCAGTGATGCCCGACAGGTCGCTCTGACCCGATCCCAACCCGGTTGTGCCTCAGGTACAACCGGGTTTTTTCTTGGGCGGCTCCAGGCTTCGTTGGGCCCGGCTTGGTGTTAAGGTTTTTCATCCTTGCCGCGCGCCAGACGCCGTCGCCTCGCACACCACAGACCCGATGCTGCCTCCCCACCACATGCACGCCGCTCTGGCACCGACCGCGCCCAGGCCCAGCCGCTGGCTCCCTCCGCTGGTGATCGGCCTCGCGGCACTGGGTGGCTGCAACACCGCACCACCCACGCCCAGCGCCACGCTGTCCAAAGCGCCACTGGCTGCCGCCTCTGCACCACCAGCGTCCGCACCAGACAGCGCGTCTGCTGCCACTGCCGCGGCATCCAATGCGGGCCTGACGCCGTTCGAGCAGGTGACCAAGGGCGCGTCACACGACAGTGGTCTGCTGCACATCTGGCGCAAGGGTGACAAGACCTGGATCGAGGTGCGGCCCGAGGCCATCGGCAAACCGCTCTTCCTGTCGCCCAAGCTGGCCACCGGCATCGGTGAGGCCGGGGTATTTGGTGGCCTGATGCAAAGCCGCTTTGCCCAGGTCGGGCGACCACAGTGGGTGGAGTTCCGTCGGGTCAACCAACAGTTGCAACTGCTGGCCATCAACAGCGCCTTCGTGGCCGATGCGCAAGCCCCTCAAGCCCGTGCGGTGAAGGCGGCTTTTTCACCCAGCCTGCTGGCCAGCGTGCCCCTGGCCAGCGCGCCCAACCCAAGCACGGGCGGTGTGTTGATCGACGCGTCGGCACTGCTGGTGGGGGACTGGCTGGGCATGGCTGCCCACCTTCAGCGCAGCTACCGCCAGAGCTACGCGCTGGACGCGCGCAACTCTCAGGTTCAAACGGCGCGCACCCAAGGCGACACCACGGTGTTCGAGGTGGTGCAGCATTTCGCCACCAACAGCATCGCCGCGCCGGGGGGCAATCCGCCGGGCACGCCCTCTTCGACCCTGCCGATCAACCAGCCTGACCCCCGCAGCCTCTTCGTCACCCTGCACCTGAGCTTCACGCCCCTGCCCGCGCAACCCATGGTCAGGCGCGCGGCAGACCCTCGCGTGGGCTATTTCACCAGCACGGTCACCGACTTCACGCAGGACTTGCCCCGCACCCCGCGCGTGCGCTTCATCAACCGCTGGCGACTCGACAAGAAGCAGCCCGATGCCGCACTGTCAGAGCCGGTCCACCCCATCGTTTTCTGGCTGGACCCGAGCATCCCCGCAGGCTATCGCGACGCCATCACGCAGGGTGTGCTCGAATGGAACAAGGCCTTCGAGGCCATCGGCTTCAAGCAGGCCATCGAGGTGCGCACGCCACCGGCCGACAAGCCATTCGACACGCTGGAAACGGGCCACACGGCCATCCGCTGGATGACCAACAGCCAACCCGGCTTTGGCGCCATCGGGCCCAGCCATGTGGACCCGCGCAGCGGCGAGATCATCGATGCGCAAATCGCCCTGGAGAGCCTGTCTGCGCGGGCCATCCGCGCGGCGCGCAGCCAGATCCTGGTGACCGGCACCGACGCCGGCTGGCAGCATGGCGCCACAGACACCGCATCGCCGCCGGACGACCGTTGCGAACATGGGGCGCTGGCCTATGAGCAACTGGATTGGGGCCTGAACTGGCTGGCCACGCAAGGCACCGAGGGTGTCACCCCAAGCCTGGACCCGGATGCACCCGAGGTGCAGTCCTTCGTGCAGGCCTACCTCAAAGACACCACCATGCACGAAGTGGGGCATGCCCTGGGCCTGCGGCACAACTTCAGGGCCTCGCACTGGCGCAGCCCACAGCAGTTGCTGGACCTCAAGCTCACCACCGAGCAGGGCATCAGCGCCTCGGTGATGGACTACTCGGCCATCAACCTGCCACCGCCGGGCCAACATGGCGGCGCGCCCTTTCAGACCACCTTGGGGCCATACGACTACTGGGCCATTGCCTACGGCTACGGTTCACTGCCGGCCGACGCTCAGGCCGCCAGCCAGGCCTTGAAAGACATCGCCGGCCGTTCAGGCCTGCCCGATCAGGCCGATGCCCTGGCCTTTGGCACCGACGAAGACGTGGCCCAGGGCCTGGACCCGGAGGTGCTGCCCTTCGACCTGGGCAATGACCCCGTGGCCTTTGCGCAAACCCGCATCGCCATCGTCAAAGACCTGCTGGCCCGACAAGCGCAGCCCGCGACGGCGCCCCCGCTCGACCCCAGCCTGGCGCGCCGCGTGGTGTCGTATGGCCTGCGTGAGCTGACCCGCACCAGCCAGACGCTGCTGCGGCAAGTCGGTGGCGTGGTCATGCGCCGCGCGGCTGCTTACCAGGGCGGCGACGCCCTGCGGCCATTGCCCGCAGCGCTGCAACGGGCAGCGCTGGATGAACTGGTGCGCACCTACTTGTCGCCTGAAGCCCTGGCCATGCCAGCGGCCCTGCAACGCCGTTTGGCCCCCGACTACCAGGAACGTGCCGACAATGGCGACGGCAACTTCAACGGCACTGACTTCTCCTGGGCAGACCAGCTGCTGAGCCTGCAGCGGCCCGTGCTGGACGTGCTGACCAGCGATGGCCTGGCCGAACGGCTGCTGGACAACGCCGACAAGTCCCGCGACAACGAGCCCCAACCCCTGACGGTGAAAGAGCTGCACAAGCGGGTGTTCGACGCCGTCTGGGACACCCCGATCAGGCAAGATGCCTTGTCGCCGGCATGGCGCAGCCTGCAGCGCGAACACGTCAACCGCGTGGCGGTGGCGGTGGTGAGGTCCGGCTCGGGTCGGGCCGACGTGCGCGCCCTGGTTCGCCTGCAGGCCCAGCGCCTGCTCACCCACTTGCGCGAACACAAATTCGGCGGGCCGGACAGCACGGCCGAAGCCCATCGCCAGGACTGCATCCAGACCCTCACGGCCGCCCTGCAGGCCAACGTGGTGCGCAACAACCCCTGATCAGACGCGGGCGCCCTTGTCCACACCCGGGCGAGGGAAGGCCCCACAACCCGCAAGGGGGACTGTGGCCCGCACAGGGGCACAAGCGAGCAGGCGACAATGGCGGCTGGCGGTGGCTGTACACACCGCCGTTGCCCCACCCCACCCATGGACCTGTCCGAACTGTTCTCTGCACAAGGCCCGCTGGCCCGCGCCTTCGATGGCTACCGCGTGCGCGTGGAGCAGATCGAGATGGCCAAGGCCATCCAGCAGGCCATCCGCGATGCGGGCACCGTGGTGCTGGAAGCCGGCACCGGCGTGGGCAAGACCGCCGCCTACCTGGTGCCCGCGCTGCTGGAAGGCGGCAAGGTCATCGTGTCCACCGGCACCAAGGCCCTGCAGGACCAGCTCTACCAGAAAGACCTGCCCGCGGTGCGTGACGCCCTGGGCGTGCCCATCAAGACCGCCTTGCTCAAGGGCCGCGCCAACTACCTGTGCTGGCACCACCTGGACCGCGCCAACCAGGACGCCACCTTGCTGGGCAGCCGCCAGGAGGTGCGCGACCTGGGTGTCATCAACCGCTTCATCCACCTCACCCCCACCGGCGACAAGGCCGAATGCCACGAGGTGCCCGAGCACGCCGCCATCTGGTCGCGCGTCACCTCCACGCGCGAGAACTGCCTGGGCAGCGACTGCAAGCGCTACACCGACTGCTTCGTGGTCAAGGCCCGCCGTGAAGCGCAGGACGCCGACGTGGTCGTGGTCAACCACCACCTTTTTTTCGCCGACCTGATGCTGCGCGAAGAGGGCGTGCCCGAGCTCTTGCCCAACGCCCAGACCATCGTCTTCGACGAAGCCCACCAGCTGCCCGACACGGCCACGCTGTTCTTTGGCGACTCGGTGTCGGTGGCGCAGCTGCTGGACCTGATCCGCGACACCCTGGCCATTGGCCAGTCGCAGGCCCGTGACGCGCTCAACTGGAACGAGGTGCTGGCGCCGCTGGAGCGCGCCAGCCGCGACCTGCGCCTGTGCTTTGGCCCCACCGCGCAGCGGCTGTCGCACGCGCAGCTGGGGGCCGACCACCCGCTGCACAACGCCCTGGAGGTGCTGAAAGACGCGCTCATCGGCCTGCGCGAAGCCCTGGCCACCCACGCCGACCGTGGCCCCGACCTGGCCCAGCTGCACCGACGGGCCGACGCGCTGATGCAAAAGCTCGTGGCCTGGGGCTCGCCCGAGCGCCAGCAGCAGCCCGAGCTGTGCTGGGTGGACGTGGGCACGCACGGGGTGCAGCTGCACCGCACGCCCATCTCGGTGGCCGATGTCTTCAAGCGGCAGCGCCTGGGCCTGCAGGACGACGGGGCTGCGGGCGACGACCAGGAGGTGGCGCTCAAGGCAGCGGCGAAGGCCTCTGACGCCAGACCCGACGCCCGGACCAGAGCGTCAGGCGACACGCCAGGCGATGCACCAGGCTTGAGCGCGGAAGACGCCGCCTGGGCACGCGGCATCGCCGACGAAGACCCTCTGGCCGCCATGGCCGATGGGGCTGGGGGCGACGACGCCGAAGATGGTGGCCGCGCCTCAGCCCCCCCACGCAAAGCCTGGATCTTCACCTCGGCCACGCTGGCGGTGAAGCAGGACTTCAGCCACTTCACGTCGGCCCTGGGCCTGGACGACGCCCAATGCCAGAGCTGGTCCAGCCCCTACGACTACCCGCAACAGGCCCTGCTGTACGTGCCCAGCGACATGCCCATGCCCAGCGACGCCGGCCACACCGACGCCGTGGTGGACGCCGCGCTGCCCCTGATCCGTGCCAACCGTGGCCGCGCCTTCTTGCTGTGCACCAGCCTGCGTGCCGTGGCCAAGGCGGCCGAACGCCTCAAGCACCTGCTGCATGAAGCCAATGACCCGCTGCCCGTGCTGCAACAGGGCGAGGTGCCCCGCCCCGCCCTGCTGGACGCCTTCCGCCGTGCGGGCAACGCCGTGCTGGTGGGCAGCCACAGCTTCTGGGAGGGCATCGACGTCAAGGGCGACGCGCTCACCCTGGTCATCATCGACAAGCTGCCCTTCGCCCCACCGGACGACCCAGTGCTGGCCAAGCGCCTGGAGCTGCTGTCGCAGCAAGGTGGCAACCCCTTCATGGCCCACCAGGTGCCGCAGGCCATCATCGCGCTCAAGCAGGGTGCCGGCCGCCTCATCCGCGGCGAGACCGACCACGGCGTGCTGATGATCTGCGACACCCGCCTGGTGGACAAGCCCTATGGCCGCCGCATCTGGCAAAGCCTGCCGCCCTTCAAGCGCACGCGGGTGGAACAGGAAGCGCTGGACTTCCTGCGGGCCATGCCCGGCGCCAGCGACACCCCCAGCCTGGATGCCGACACCGCCCTCCCCACCCACTGAGCGCAGGGTCAGCTGACACACGGCCATCACACGCGGCCGCTAGGCTGCAGCGCGTGATCTCCCGCATGCCGCCCTGGCTGATATTTTTGCTGAGCTTTGCCGCTTTCCATGCGCTGTGGGAAGGCGTGCGGCCCAGCGCGATGGGCCGCGGTTGGGTCGAAGGCGCCCTGGTGCCGGCCTCGGCCCGGCTGGTGCAATGGGCACAACCGCAATGGCAGGTGCAGGTCCATGGGCGCAAGCTGCAGTCAACCGGCGGCGGGGTCACGGTGCAGCGAGGCTGTGAGGGCATGGAGTTCGTGGCCCTGGGCTGGGCCGCCTTGCTGGCGGCCACGCGGTCTCGCCAGGCAAGCCCGCGCCAACAACTGCAATCGCTGGCCCTGGGCTGGCTGATGGTCACCACGGGGGTCGTGTCGCTGGCTGTGTTGCGCCTGGCCTCCCTCATGTGGTGCCGCGTGGCCCTGCCCGATGCCTTGGGCCTGTGGCATGGCCTGCTCACGCCGGTGCTGATGGTGCTGGGCACCGCCGCACTGTGCGCCCCGTGGCTGCGCCCAGACCGCGCTTGAACACCTCGACTCCTGGATGCGAATCTGGCGCCATCCCCTGCTGCGCACCCTGCTGTGGGCCTTGCTGATCGCGGGCACGGTCGCGCCGGTGATCTCGCGCCATGTGGCGATGCTCCTGCCCGCCCTGGCCACGCAACTGGCCTGGATGGACGACCACTACCGCACGCTGTCCCTGCGCGTCGCGCGGCAATCGGGCGAACCCGTCATCGTGTGGGTGGTGCAGCAGGCGCACAGCATCGTGGTGGGTGAGCGCGTGGCCATGCCTCACCCGCTGGGCCGCGCCGACGCCAGCACCCTGCTCGTTCACCTCTGGGGCCCCGCCTGCCTGCTGTGGGCCTGGCTGCTGGGCCACAGCAGCTGGCGCTGGCCGGGCGCCCGTGTCTGCCTGGTCCGCATGACGCAAGGCATCGCCGCCACGGCCTTGTTGCTGACCCTGGACGTGCCCATGGTGCTGTGGGCCGCCATCTGGTCATTGCACGCCAGCACCATGGCCCCGGGCGACTTTTCCCTGCTCTTGTGGTGGGCCGCGCTGATGGACGGCGGTGGCCGCTGGGCACTGGCCTTGGGCCTGGGCATGGCCATCCGGCCACCCTTGTCCCAGCTGAAGGCACCAGCACACGCTTCACCCGCATGACACGCCGGCCAGGCAGGATCGGCTCCATGTTCTGTCTGTCCCTGCCCTGGGTGCGGTTTCGCGTTGGGCCCCACCTTCACTTCGCCCCCCGCAACGCGCAACGGCAGCGCTGGTGGTGGCCCTTGCTGTCCATCTTGCTGACGGGGCTTCAGCCCTTGCAGGCCCATGGCGCAGCCCTGTATGTCGACCCGGCCATCGCGCCCCTGCTGGCCGCTGCGCAAGCCGCACCGGTCATTGTGGAGTTCGACGACACGCTGCCTGCGGGCCGCAATGCGGAGACCGGTAACGAACGGCGCCAGCGCCGGCAGTCCGTCAAAGACCA
Organism: Burkholderiales bacterium; assembly: GCA_947371645.1. The sequence goes on from CANBQJ010000002.1 coordinate 16,675, forward strand.
GGCGCTGAAGGCCCTCTCGCCATCTCAACACCGCGCCCGCCGAGACTTCAACGAACTGCCCGACAGCAGCCTCACCCTCACCCACGCCGATGGCCTGAAGGCACTGGCCCAGCAAGCCGGCGTGACCCGCATCTTCTGGGACCGGCCACTCAAGGCCCACCTGGCGGAAGCGCTGCCCTTGATCAAGCAGCCCACTGTGGCGCAGGTGATGGGCCGCCAGGGTGCGGGTGTGGGCATTGCCGTGCTGGACACCGGCGTGGACTACACGCGCAGCGCCTTTGGCTCGTGCGTGTCGCCAGGTGTGCCTGCCAGCACCTGCCGCGTGGCCGCCGTGTACGAGGCCGCCATCAACGACAACGCGCTCGACAGCATCGGCCACGGCACCGAAGTGGCCATGACCGCGCTGGCCGTGGCCCCCAAGTCCAACATCATCGCGGTGGACGTGTTCAATGGCAACTCGGCGTCCAGCTCGGACGTGCTGGCCGGCATCAGCTGGGTGATCGCCCAGCGCAGCACCTACAACATCGGCGTGATCAACCTGAGCCTGGGCGATGGCGTCCAGCACATTGGCGCCTGCGGCAGCACCGACCCGTTCTATGTGGGCGTGCGCAACGCGCGCAACGCGGGCATCGTGGTGGTGGCCTCTTCCGGCAACGAGGGCTACAGCGGCGGCATCTCCAGCCCGGCCTGTGTGGCGCAGGCCGTGGCCACCGGCGCGGTGTACGACGCCACGCTGGGCACCCTGGGCTGGAACCTCAACCAGGTCAGCGGCAGCACCGGCGCGGTCACCACGAGCACCTGCTGGGACAACGTCCCTGTGGCCGACATGATCACTTGCTTCTCCGACAGCGGCAGCATGCTGGACGTGCTGGCCCCTGGCGCCATGATCACGCTGGATGGCAACGCTGTGGCGGGCACTTCCTTCTCTGCACCCATGGTCAGCGGTGCGGTCGCGGTGCTCAAGGCGCAGTTCCCCGGCGAGACCCCGACGCAGCTGGAAACACGCATCACCAGCACCGGCAAGGCCATCGTCGACCCGCGCAATGGCCTGAGCCGCCCAAGGCTGGACGTGCTGGCCGCACAAGGCCCGCCTGTCAACGACGCGTTCAGCGCGGCCACCTCGATCGTCGGCGTATCAGGCAGCCTGAGCACCTGGAACTTCAACGCCACCGTGCAAAGCGGTGAGCCTGCCCATGCAGGCCTCACCGGCGGCCATTCCCTGTGGTGGACCTGGACAGCACCCGTGAGCGGCACGCTGTCGCTCGACACGCAAGGCAGCGCCATCGACACGCTGCTCGGTGTCTACGGTGGCACCAGCGTCAGCAGCCTGCAAACCCTGGCCAGCGACGACGACAGCGGTGGCAGCGGCTCCAGCGCGCTGCGCATGGCCGTTGCCTCGGGTCAGACCTACATGATCGCCGTGGACGGCAAGGCTGGCGCGACCGGTGTGGTGCAGCTGGCCTGGTCGGCCAGCACCACGGCCTACCAGGCCGACCTGAGCCTGAGCTGGCCCGTGGGCCTGCCGGCAGGCTTGAGCCTGGGGCAAAGCGCAGCCTGGTCGCTGCAGGTGAGCAATGGCGGCCCGCAAGCGGTGAGCGACGCGACCGTGACCTTCAGCTGGCCGGCAGGCTTGAGCTGGTTGACCGGCCCCAGTGGCTGCACGGTGGGCAGCGGACAGGCCACCTGCCCGGTTGGCGCCCTGGCCAGTGGCGGCAACGTGGTCTTGTCGGGTGTGATGAGCGCCACCTCGGCCGGCAGCCTGGCGCTGCAGGCCCACGTGGCCTCCACGCAGGTGCCCGACACCGTGGCGAGCAACAACGATGGCAGCAGCGTCACCATGGTGGCGGCTGCGAGCGGTGGCGGTGGCGCAGGGTCCGACAGCGACGTGCCCCTGCCGCCGTGGTCTTACCTGGCGCTGTCTGCGGTATTGTTGAGGTGGCTGGGCCGTTGGGGCACGGCACGCTGACATCCACACCCACTCCGACACCGCAAGCCGCCATGTCCAGAACCTGCCTGACCCTGCAACACGTGAGCTTCGAAGACCTGGGCACCCTGGAGCCGCTGCTGCACGCACTGGGCATCAGGCCAGTGGTGCGCCAGGCGGGCGTCGACGACCTGTCCAGCGCCACCGCCCGGCGCGAATGGCTGGAGGCCGATCTGGTGGTGGTGCTGGGTGGCCCCATCGGCGTCTACGAAGCCGATCGCTACCCCTTCATCCACGACGAGCTGGCCCGGGTGAAAGAACGCCTGGACAGCGGCAAGCCGATGATCGGCATCTGCCTGGGCGCCCAGTTGATCGCGGCGGCCAGCGGGCAGCGCGTGTACCCGGGCCCGGCCAAAGAGATCGGCTTCAAGCCCTTGATCCTGAGCGAGGCCGGCCAGGCTTCATGCCTGCACGCCTTGGCCGCCTGCGGGCACCAGGTGCTGCATTGGCACGGCGACACCTTCGACCTGCCGCCTGGTGCCACCTTGCTGGCCTCTACAGACCTGGTGCGCAACCAAGTCTTCAGCATCGGGCATCACGTGCTCGGCCTGCAATGCCACCTTGAAGCCCAGCCTCAACAGATCGAGCGCTGGTTGATCGGGCACACGGCAGAGCTGACGGCCGCTGGCATCGACCTGCACGCCCTTCGCGCCGACAGCCAGCGCTGGGGCGCTGAACTGGCCGTGGCCTCGCAGGCCGTGTTCGTGGCCTGGCTGGCACAAGCCGGGCTGGTGGCCTGAGCGCCCCAGCCCCTCGCTGTCAACGCAGGGAGCCGACGTAGCGTTTGCGCCCCGTGCTGGGGTCGAAGCCCGAAGGTCCAAAGCCCGAGGCCGGGTAATCCGAGGCCGGGTAGCTGGACGAATCCGAGGCCTCGGACTGCGCGAATGCAGGACGCCTCTCGGCTGGCGGTGCGGGCCTGGGTGCTGCCGGCCGTGCGCTCACCTGCAGGGCCGCCTCCAGCTTGTCGGCCAGCTTCAGCAAAGCCTCGTGCTTTTCCAGGCGCGTCACGCGGATGATCTCCCGGGCGTACTCGGGGCTCTTGACCATCCACTCCACATCGGTCACCCGACCGTTGACCCGCCGCAGCAGCACATGCAGGTGCGCCGCAATCGCAAACTTCTCGCTCTCGAGCATCATGACCTCCCGCTTGGGTACTTCGCCAACATCAACGCTTCACTCCACACGTTCGCCATGCAGGCTGAGGTCCAGGCCGTCCAGCTCTTGCTGACGGCTCACCCGCAGGCCCCACACCTTGTCCACCAGCCACAAGATGAGGGATGTGGCCACGCCGCTGTACAGCACCGTGGCCAGCACACCGATCAACTGGTTGAGCACCGAGCCCTGCACCCCGCCGATGTCGGGCGAAGCGAAGACGCCCGTGAGCAAGGCACCGACGATGCCGCCGATGCCGTGTACGCCAAAGACGTCCAGAGAATCGTCTGCGCCCAGGATGCGCTTGAGGCTGGTGGCGCCCCAGTAGCAGCACAGCCCCGACGCCGCACCGATGGCCAGCGCGGCCTTGGGATCGACAAAGCCCGAGGCCGGTGTGATGGCCACCAGACCGGCCACCGCGCCCGTGCTCAGGCCCAGCAAGGTGGGCGCACCGCGCACCACCCATTCGGCGAACATCCAGGCCAGCGTGGCCGAAGCCGCGCCCAGTTGCGTGACCAGCATGGCCATGCCGGCGCGGCCGTCGGCGGCACCGGCAGAACCGCCGTTGAAGCCCATCCAGCCCACCCACAGCAGCGAAGCGCCCATCAGCGTGTAGCCCAGGTTGGAAGGCATGAGCGGCTCCTGACCGAAGCCGATGCGCCGACCCAGCATCCAGGCACACATGAGGCCGGCGACACCGGCGTTGATGTGCACCACGGTGCCGCCGGCAAAGTCCAGCACGCCACGTTGCGCCAGCCAGCCAGAAGGCTCCCACACCCAATGCGCAATGGGCGCATACACCACCAGCGACCACAGCCCCATGAACACCAGCATGGCCGAGAAGCGCATGCGTTCGGCAAAGGCCCCGGTGATCAAGGCCGGCGTGATGATGGCAAAGGTGAGCTGGAACATCACGAACACCGACTCGGGCACGGTGGTGGCCAGGTGGTGCACGGAGACCTGGCCCGTGAGCCTGCTGTAGAACACATCATCGAGCAGCACGGCGCCCCAGCCGCCCAGCCAGGGCGTGTCGCCAGGCATGAAGGCCAGGCTGTAGCCCACCACCATCCACAGCACCGACACCAGCGCGCACACGGCCAGCGACTGGGCCATGGTCGCCAGGATGTTCTTCTTGCGCACCATGCCGGCGTAGAACAGGGCCAGCCCGGGGATGGTCATCAACAGGACCAGGGCCGACGCGGCGATCATCCAGGCGGTGTCACCGCTGTTGATCTGGGACAGCGGCACGCGCATGGGTGCCGTGGGCGCGACCACGGTGGCGACCGCAACCGCGGCATGGGCGACCGGCGTGGCGACGGCCGGGGCAGACGCTTGCGCCCACGCACCAAGGTGAAGCGAAGCGGCGGCCAGGGCCAAGGCCGCACCAGAAGGTCTCAAAGACAAGGTCATGCAGGGGGATGCTCGTTGTGTAGCCCCCTCCTGTCAGCAATAAGCAGACCCGCCCCACCCATCAGGAGGTGCCTGTGACACCGCATTCACGGGGTCTCAAGCCCTTGCGCAACCTGGCCTGAGTGCCTTATCGCCCGCCTTCAGAATTCCAGGTTGTCGATCAGGCGCGTCGCACCCAGGCGAGAAGCGGCCAACACCACCAAGGGCTCGCCAGCACAGAGCTCGTCGGAGGTGGCCAGGTGCAGGTCGCGCTGCCTGCGCACCAGCACGTAATCCGTCCGCCAGCCGCGCCCATCCAGTGCGGCATGCGCGGCCTGCTCGAAGCCTTGCAAGGCCGACACCGTCAGCGTGCCCGCCGAACGGGCCGCATCCACATGCGCCTTGACGGCCTGCAAGGCCTGGCTCAGCTGCACGGCTTCGACGCGTTCGGACGTGCTCAGGTAGCCATTGCGTGAAGACAAGGCCAGGCCATCCTCAGCGCGCAAGGTCTCGCCACCATGGATGGCGATGGGCAGGCCCATCTGCGTCACCATGTTGCGGATCACCATGAGCTGCTGGTAGTCCTTCTTGCCGAAAACCGCTGCCTGCGGGCCGACGATGTTGAACAGCTTGTGCACCACCGTGCACACACCCGTGAAGAAGCCTGGGCGGAACGCGCCTTCCAGGATTTCGGCCAGTTCGGGCGGCGGCGTCACCTTGTAGCCCTGGGGCTGCGGGTAGAGCTCGGCCTCGGACGGCGCCAACAGGATGTCGCAGCCGGCGGCCTGAAGCAGCTCGGCGTCGCGTTCCAGGGTACGGGGGTAGGTATCGAAGTCTTCGTTGGGGCCGAACTGCAGACGGTTGACGAAGATGCTGGCCACCACGGGCGCGCCACCGTCGCCAGCAAGCTGACGCGCCTGGCGGATCAGGGCCAGGTGGCCTTCGTGCAGGTTGCCCATGGTGGGCACGAAGATGGGTGCGGCAGGCGCAGCGGCCCGCAGGTCACGCCAGTGCGCAAGGGTGTGGGTGGTGATCATCGCCATCAATAGCTGTGGACTTTTTCGTCCGGGAAGCTGCCGTCCTTGACGGCGGCCACATAGCGGCGGATGGCGTCGTCCACCGTGCCGCCCTCGGCTGCAAAGTTGCGCACGAAGCGGGGCAGCTTGCCACGCGTGATGTGCAGCATGTCGTGCAGCACCAGCACCTGGCCCGCCGTCTGGCTGCCCGCGCCAATGCCGATGGTGATGACGCCGGGGTTGTCGGCCTGCACCTGCGTGGCCACGGCAGAGGGCATCAGCTCCAGCACCATCATGGCCGCGCCGGCCTGGGCCAGCTCGGTGGCGTGCTTGCGCAAGGTGCTGGCCCCGGCTTCGTCGCGGCCCTGGATGCGGTAGCCACCCAGCGCATGCACGCTTTGGGGGGTCAGGCCCAAATGGGCGCACACGGGCACACCGCGCTCGGTCAGGAAGTGCACGGTCTCAGGCGTCCAACCGCCACCTTCGAGCTTGACCATGTGGGCGCCGGCCTGCATCAATGCGATGCTGGAGCGCAGGGCCTGTTCCTTGCCCTCCTGGTAGCTGCCAAAAGGCAGGTCACCCAGCACCCAGGCCGTGCGGTTGCCACGGGCCACGCAGCGCGTGTGATAGACCATCTCATCGAGGCTCACCGGCACCGTGCTGCTGTGGCCTTGCACCAGCATGCCCAGCGAATCGCCCACCAGGATGCAGTCCACACCGCACTCGTCCACCACCCGCGCGAAGGTGGCGTCGTAGGCGGTGATCATCACCACCTTCTCGCCCTTGGCGTGCATCTCGCGGAGGCGGTGCAGGGTCACGGGCTTGCGGATGGGGTCGACAAGGGCATTCATGCAAGGGCTCCAGGCGCCGGGCGGGGAGAGCCCGGGGTGGCGCGATTCTAGGTCAAGGTGAACGGCAGCGCAGGGCCTTGGAAAAGGGCGGTCGCGGTGTAGGCTGCAAGGCTGCGGCAGCCGCCGATCCGGGCCCTCACACAGATCCAACACATGCAGATTTCAAGCATCTTTTCAGCTTGGCGCTGGCGCCAATGGCTGTTGGCCATCTTGCTTGCGCTCGTCGCCTTGGCCGCGCTGGCTGCCGGGGCGATGGCCGCCATCAAACACATCGACTGGCGCCCCACGCAAGTCAGCGACGCCAACGTGCACGCCGACGCGGTGATCCGCGGCCTGGACCGCCCCTGGGGCCTGGCCTACCTGCCCGACGGGCGCATGCTCATCACGCTGATGGCAGGCGAGATCCGCGTGTTCAGCGCCGCAGGCCAGCCGCTGGGGCAGCTGGGGCGTCTGCCTGCCGTGGCCGATGAAGGCCAGGGTGGCTTGCTGGACATCGCCGTGGACCCGGACTACCCCCGTCAACCCTGGATCTACTGGACCTACGCCGAACCCGGCACGGGCAAGGACACGGGCCTGGCAGGCACCGCCCTGGCGCGTGGCCGCCTGACGGAACGCCCCGACGGCTCAGGCAGCCTGCGCTTGAGCGACATCGCCGTGATCTACCGACAACAGCCCAAGGTGCGCGGCAGCGGGCACTTTGGATCGCGCCTGGTGTTTGACCGCGAGCAGCGCCTCTTCATGACCCTGGGCGAGCGCCAGCAGGACCAGCCCAGCGCACCCGACCAGCGCTTTGCGCAGAACCTGTCGGTGAGCCTGGGCAAGGTGGTGAGGCTCACGCGCGATGGCGCACCGGCGCCAGGCAACCCCATCTGGCCTGCCACCGCAGGCCAGCCCGCGCCCTTGCCCGAGATCTGGAGCCTGGGCCACCGCAACCCCCAAGGCGCGGCCCTGCACCCGGTGACCGGCGCCCTGTGGGAAACCGAGCACGGCCCCCAAGGCGGCGATGAACTCAATGTGATCAAACCAGGCGCCAACCACGGCTGGCCTCTCGTGAGCTACGGCTGCCCCTACGGCAGCCTGCCGGGCGAGGCCTGCCGCGTGGCCGGTGGGGTGCACAAGGCACCCATGGTCGAACCCCTGAGCACCTGGGTGCCCTGGTCCACCGCACCCAGCGGCCTGGCCTTCTACACCTCGGACCGTTTCCCCGCGTGGAAGGGTCACCTGTTTGCCGGCTCGCTCAAGGGCCAGACGCTGTGGGACTTCACGCTGGATGGGGAAAAGGTGGTGAGCCGCAAGCCCCTGCTGGAGAACCAGCTGGGCCGCATCCGCGACGTGCGCCAGGGCCCTGACGGCTACCTGTATGTGCTGGTGGACGGCCCGAAAGGCCGCCTCGTGCGGGTGGGCCTCCAGCCCTGACCAACCCTGGTCGCGTGATCAAACGGGCTGGTAGGCCAGGCGCACGTAGATGGGCGCAAAGGCCTCGGCCTGGGTCACTTCCAGCAGGCGCTCGCGGGCCAACTCCAGCATGGCGATGAAGGTCACCACCAGCACCTGGGGGCCACGGGCCACGTCAAACAAGGCCTCAAATTCAACGAAGCGCTTGCCCTGCAAGGTGCGCAGCACCATGGCCATGTGCTCGCGCACCGACAGCTCTTCGCGGGTGATGGTGTGGTGCTTGTTCAGGCGGGCACGCTGCAGGATGTCCATCCAGGCTTCACGCAGGTCGGGCAGGCCCACGTCGGGGTGGCGCACGTGCACGGAAGGGTCGTTGTGCACCTCGACGCGCCAGAAGTCTCGCCCCAGCAGCGGCAATTCATTCAGGCCGGCCGCCGCCAGCTTCATCTGCTCGTACTCGATGAGGCGGCGCACCAGCTCGGCACGCGGGTCCTCGGGCTCGGCGCCGTCGTCCGACTTCTTGGGCGGCAGCAGCATGCGCGACTTGATCTCGATGAGCATCGCCGCCATCAGCAGGTAGTCGGAGGCCAGTTCGAGGTTGCGCTTGCGGATCTGGTCGACATAGGCCAGGTACTGGCGCGTGACGTCGGCCAGAGGGATGTCGAGGATGTTGAAGTTCTGCCTGCGGATCAGGTAGAGCAGCAAGTCCAGCGGGCCCTGGAAGTTCTCCATGAAGACCTCCAGCGCATCCGGCGGGATGTAGAGGTCATTGGGCATGGCGAACAGCGGTTCACCATACAGGCGTGCCACGGCGACATGGTCCACCACCTCGGGGAGGCCCTGTGCGTCCAGCACCGCCGCGGCCTGCGCGGCCTGGTGCCCGGGAGATTTGTGGGGCGTGCTCACCCGGTGTCAGCCTGGACGTGCCAGCCCGCAAGGCGCCGCTCAGCCCTTGGTCTGGTAGACGTAGGGCTGCTGCGCCACGCTGCCTTCACGGAATTCCTGCTGGATCTGGCGGTCCAGTGACTTGTCCCACAGCAGCAGGCGGCCCTGACGCTGACGCTCTTCCAGCTGCGGGTCACGCTGCTTGAGGCTGTCGATGAACTGCGTCACGTCGGACTTGTAGGGTTTCCAGAAAAGCGGCATGGGGTGTCCAGAAGGTGCTGCCGAATGAATTCGGGTTGGGTTGCGCATTTTATCGGCCCTGGCGACACAAAAGCCGTTTGTTCGCACCAGACAATGTCGCCCATGCAGGAAATTGAACTGAAATTCCAGATCCCGGAGGGCGCGCTGGCTGCCATCCAGGCCGAATTGCGCCGCATCAACCAGGGGCATGACGCTGATTTGCGCCTGCGGGCAGCCTATTTCGATACGCCGGACCGGCTGTTGGGCGCTGCCCGCATGGCTTTGCGCGTGCGCCAGGAAGGCGACGAGTGGGTGCAAACGCTCAAGGCGGGCGGCAGCAACACGATGGTGCGGCTCGAAGCCAATTGCCCGGCCCAGGCGCCAACGGCGGGCGAGCCCATCCTGGCAGACTTGAGCCGACACCTGGGCACACCTGCGCAAGAGGCTTTGGCGCGTGTACTGAACTGGCATGCTCAGCAAGATCCACAAGGGCGACATTGCGCGTTGACGCAGCTGTATTGCACTGACATCACGCGGACCCGCGCGCAGATCACGGTCGGGCCGGGTACAGCCTGGGCAGGCGTGGTCGAACTGGCCTTGGATCTGGGCCGCATCCACGCGGGCTCACTCAGCGTTGCGGTGCTAGAGTTGGAGATCGAGTTGGTGTCAGGCCACCCGATGGCGGTGATCAACGCGGGCCGCGACTGGGTCCATCGACACGGCCTGTGGCTGGACACGCAGACCAAGGCGCATCGCGGCGACCGCCTCGCACGGCTGGCTGCTGCGCATGCAGATGAGCCTGATGGGAAGGGCGCCGTCGGCATCACAGGCAGCAGCGCCCACGTCACACGCGCACACCCAGCCAAGATCGCGCCAGACGCCACGCCAGAACAACGCTGGCGTGCCGAGCTGGAAAGCTGCCTGGAGCACCTCACCGGCAACCTCAGCGAATTGGGCACCGCCCCTGCTGACACCACGCCTGTGGCCGAGCAATGGCAAGTGGCCCTGCAACGCCTGATCGCGTTGGGCGAGACCTGGTCTGGCGCGCCACACGCGCTGCCAGCCGACACCTTGGACCTGGCCAGAGCCTTGTGCCATCAATTGGGCGATGTGCTGGGCCGCCATGCAGATGCAAACTCATCATCTTCAGCCATTGATCTGGCCCGATCCAAGGCGGCCACTGAGCTGTGTCTGGATCTGCTGTGCCGTGTGATGCTGAATTGACACCGACGCTTCACTGCACCGCGACGAGCGCCCACTGAAGCGGGGAGGGACTTGCCCCTATGGCCGAAGCGTCGGTTCCTCATAAGCTTTGACTTGTTTTACCAACTGGGTTCGATGGACAACCACGCTCGGCATGACCAGGTGCTGGCGTGCGCCATCAGGCCAAGTCATTCATATAAACAGAGGGTGTTCTCATGAAATTTTCCGCTTCACGTCATGGCGTATGGGCCCTGGCAATGGCCTCGGTGTTGAGCCATCAGGCAGCCCACGGCCAAGCCTACAGTTCGGCCACCATTGGCCACTATCAGTACACCCTGACCGATCTCGACCCCAACGATGGCATTGCGCCCTCCATCACCTGGGGAAAAAGCCTGGTCTCTCAAACACTGAATGCCAGCTTGTCCAACGGCGTGGGATCGGGCGGTGGCCCCAACGTCACTGTGAGCAGCAATACAGGGGGCACCAATACGGTGGCCATCGACACGCCGCAGTCGAGGACGTTCCAGGGCTTCGGCGTATCGTCAGGGCCCAAAGGGGTTACCGCCACGGCCAGCGTACCGATTGGCGGCAGTTGGAATCTGCAGTCCTCGATCACCAACGACTTTGTCCTGAGCGCCAAAACAGCCGTCACGTTCACTGCGCAAGCGGACGTGGCGCTCGGCGTGGTTGTGCCGAGTTGGTCGGTCGTACAACGACCAAGCGGGTATCTGGACAACGGCTACTTTGACTGGGCGCCGATCCAGGTCGAAGTTGTATCCGTGCTGGGCATCGGGGCACCGGCAGACTTCAGCTCCTACCCCCTCAGCTGCCAGGGGTGTCTGGCGTTCGACAACATCCCACTGTTTGCGCGCTCCTACGCCACCGTGGACAATGCTGCCTCCAAACTGTTGAGCGCCACTTTCACCAACGATACGCAAGGCAAGTTGGGCAGCAATCTGGCTTTGGCAACCTACAACTCAGGTTATGCCACGGCGCCATTGATGATGGTGCCTGAGCTTGCCGCCTCGACTCAGATGCTGCTCGGCTTGGTTGGCCTGGGCGCCGCTTTGCGCCTTGGCCGTCGTCGCGCCACCACCCACCAACCCAAGCACGCTTGAACCCATCAGCGAATCCGCATCCCTGGCACAGCCCCGGCCACAGGTTCCAGCACATAGATGCCGGGCGTGCCCTTCTCATCGGCATGTGAAGCGGCCAGCACCATGCCCTCGCTCACGCCAAACTTCATCTTGCGCGGCGCCAGATTGGCCACCATCACCGTGTGCTTGCCGATCAGGTCTTCAGGCTTGTAGGCCTCCTTGATGCCGCTGAACACGTTGCGCGTGCGGCCCTCGCCCACGTCCAGCGTCAGGCGTAACAGCTTGGTGCTGCCTTCCACCTGCTCGGCGTTGACGATCTTGGCGATGCGCAAGTCCACCTTCACGAAATCATCGATGGTGATGGTGCCAGCAATGTCTTCACCGCCTGGTTTTGGCACCTCGACCACCGGCGCGGGCGGTGCCTCGAACAAGGCATCGAGCATCTTCACGTCCACGCGTTGCATCAGGTGCTTGTACTCGCCAATCACGTGCGCGCCCAGCAAGCGGTCGGCGTCGGCAAAGGCCATGGCGTCCACCTTCAAGAAAGCTTCAACCTGGCCCACCAGCGCAGGCAACACGGGCTTGAGGTAGATGCTCAGAAGCCGGAAGGCCTCGATGCAAACGGTGCAGACCTCTTGCAGGCGCGCATCGGCGCCGTCCAGCTTGGCCAGCTCCCAGGGCTTGTTGGCGTCCACATATTCATTGACGCGGTCGGCCAGCAACATGATTTCGCGCAGCACCTTGCCCAGCTCGCGCGCCTCGTACAACTCGGTGATGCCGGCGCGACCGGCTTGCAGCGTGGCCAGCAGAGTCTGCCCATCGGCCCCCAGGGTGGCCGTGAGCTGGCCGGCAAAGCGCTTGGCGATGAAACCCGCCGCCCGGCTGGCGATGTTGATGAACTTGCCCACTAGGTCGCTGTTGACCCGGGCCATGAAGTCGTCCTTGTTGAAGTCGACGTCTTCCACGCGGGCATTGAGCTTGGCGGCGATGTAGTAGCGCAGCCATTCGGCGTTCATCCCCAGGCTGAGGTACTTCAGCGGGTCCAGGCCGGTGCCCCGGCTCTTGCTCATCTTCTCGCCGTTGTTCACGGTCATGAAGCCGTGCACATTGACCTGGTTGGGCAGCTTGCGGCCGCTGAACTTCAGCATCGCGGGCCAGAACAGGGTGTGGAAGTAGGTGATGTCCTTGCCGATGAAGTGCACCTGCTCCACCGCCGGGTCGGCGATGAACTCGTCGAACGTGCGCTGCTCGCCATAGCGGGCCTTGGGGCCGCCGGCTGCGAAGTAGCCCTTCAGCGAGGCCAGGTAGCCAATCGGCGCGTCCAGCCACACGTAGAAGTATTTGCCCGGTGCGTCCGGGATCTCGATGCCGAAGTAAGGCGCGTCGCGGCTGATGTCCCAGTCGCCCAGGCCGCCCTTGCCTTCTTCGTCCTTGGTGAACCACTCCTTGATCTTGTTGACCACCTCGGACTGCAGCTTGCCGTCCTGCGTCCACTGCTCCAGGAAGTTGAAGCAACGCGGGTCTGAGAGCTTGAAGAAGTAGTGGTCACTGGTCTTGAGCACCGGTGTGGCGCCGCTGAGCGCCGAATACGGGTTCTTCAATTCGGTGGGCGCATACACCGCGCCACACACCTCGCAGCTGTCGCCGTACTGGTCTTTGGCGCCGCACTTGGGGCACTCGCCCTTGATGAAGCGGTCGGGCAGGAACATCGACTTCTCGGGGTCGAAGAACTGCTCGATGGGGCGCACCTCGATCAGACCCTGGTCGCGCAAGGCCAGGTAGATCTCCTGGGCCAGCTGGTGGTTGTCGGGGCTGTCGGTGGACGACCAGTGGTCGAAGCTGATGTGGAAGCCGTCCAGGTAGGGCTTGCGGCCCGCCGCGATGTCGGCCACGAACTGCTGCGGCGTCTTGCCGGCCTTCTCGGCCGCGATCATGATGGGCGCGCCGTGGGCGTCATCGGCCCCCACAAAATGCACCTGCGCCCCTTGCATGCGCTGGTAACGCACCCAGATGTCAGCCTGGATGTACTCCATGATGTGGCCGATGTGGAAGTGGCCGTTGGCATAGGGCAAGGCGGTCGTGACAAAGAGCTGGCGTGGCATGGCGGCGCGTGTGCCCCTCACAGGGCAAAGAAGAAGGTTTCAGGCAAGCCCCCGATTCTAGGTCGGGCGTAAACTGGGCGCCCCGCTCCCGGTCCATCCCCTTTTCACGGTGCGTGAGCCCATGCGCTTGAAGTTCTGGCGATCCATGAACAGCCCTTCTTCCCCATCCTCGCCCCAGGACGACGCTGCGCAAGCCGCCGCCCAGGCGGCACTGCAGCTCGTCACCGACCCGCTCACTGGCCACGACTGGGTCAGCACCCGCCAGCTCAAGTCGCTGACGGTGGCCAATGGCATTGCCACAGTCGACATTGCCCTGCCCTACCCGGCCCGGTCGCAATGGCCCGCCTACACCGCACGCGTGACGCAAGCCCTGAGCGCGGTGCCTGGCATCCAGGGCGTGGACGTCAGCTGGCGCACCGAAGTCAAAGCCCACGCCGCCACCCGTGGCCAGGCCCTGATCCCCGGCGTGCGCAATGTGGTGGCTGTGGCGTCCGGCAAGGGCGGTGTCGGCAAGAGCACCACGGCCGTCAACCTGGCCCTGGCCCTGGCCGCGGAAGGTGCCCGCGTGGGCATGCTCGACGCAGACATCTACGGCCCCAGCCAACCCCTGATGCTGGGCCTGAGCGGCAAGCCCGACAGCCCGGACGGCAAGACCATCAACCCGCCCATCAGCTTTGGCCTGCAGATGATGTCCATGGGCCTGCTGGTGGAAAACGACGCCGCCACCATCTGGCGCGGCCCCATGGCCAGCCAGGCTTTCGACCAATTGCTGCGTCTGTCCAACTGGGGCCAACCTGGTGAGCCCCTGGACTACCTGATCGTCGACATGCCCCCGGGCACGGGCGACATCCACCTCAGCATGTGCCAGAAGGCCCCGCTGACCGCCGCCGTCATCGTGACCACCCCGCAAGACATCGCCCTGCTGGACGCCAAAAAAGGCCTGCAGATGTTCGAAAAGGTCAGCGTGCCGGTGCTGGGCGTGGTCGAGAACATGGCCGTCTTCCACTGCCCCCACTGCGGCAAGGATTCGCACATCTTTGGTCACGATGGTGGCCAGCGCATGGCCGAACAGTTCAAGGTGCCGCTGCTGGGGGCCATGCCCCTGGACATGGGCATCCGCGAACAGGCAGACAGCGGACGCCCCATCCTGGTGGCCGCGCCAGACAGCGCGGTGGCCCTGCTCTACAAGGCCATGGCCCGCCAGATGGCCGCCAGCCTGTCGCTGTTGCCCAAGGACTACAGCAGCAAGATGCCCGGCGTCAGCGTCCAGCCCAAGGCCTGACACACTGATCGCCAGCCTTCCAGCGCCCCTGCACACCAGCCTTCACCACCATGCCGCCCAACGCCTTTGCCGAAGACGCCTGGTTTGACCTGGTGCCCATGGCCATGCTGGAATTCAGCGAGCATGGCCGCGTGCTGCGCGGCAACCCCGCGATCAGCGGCCTGCTGGGCTACACCATCCCCTCTGGCAGCGCCCTGGCCGATTTGCCGCAAGCCTTGCAGCGCCTGTGCGGCTGGGATGCCCCCTTGGCCCTGCTGGCCCTGGGCCCTGAAGACCCGCCCCAGGTCAACCATGTCAACCAGACCCGGCACAACGCCGCGCCGGTGAGCCTGCGCAGCCAGGTCTGGGCTGCGGGCACGCACCGCGATGACGGCCCTCGCCGCTTCTTGTGCGCGGTCAAGGAAACGGCCTCCAGCGATGTGGGTGCACCCGCGCCCAGCGGCATCCAGATCGCCTCGGACGCCGACGCCGCGCCGGTGCCCGACCAGGGCCAGTTGCTGCACGAACTGGGCACCATCCTGGAGAGCACGCCCTCGGGCATCGCCTACTTCCGCAACGACACCCTGGTGCGGTGCAACCGGCGCTTCGAGCGCATGCTGGGCCTCACCCCCGGCACCATGACCGGCCAGAGCCTCAAGGCCTTGCTGTCCAGCGACCCGCGCATTGACCGCGTGGTCACCGAGACCGCCACCGAGCTGCTCAGCAGCGCGCAGTTCGAAAGCGAGCTCGAGATCGTCGTGCCCGGCCACCCGCAACGGTGGTATGCCCTGCTCGTCAAGCGCATCGGCCTGTCCATCGAGCCCATGGAGGTGATCGCGGTCCTCACCGACATCACCAACCTGCGTGCCCAGCAGGCCCGCCTGGACGCCCTCGGCCGCGACCGCGACCTGATGTTTTCCTTGTCTGGCGTGGGCATTGCCTTCGTGCGCGATGGCCTCATCCAGAGCGCCAACTCGGCCCTGGCCCACCTGATCGACGAAGACGCGCCCTTGATGGGTCGCCCCTGGGTGAGCCTCTACGCACAAGAAGCCGACCTGCTCAATGACCCCGAAGCGCAAAGCATGTTGCGCAGCCTGGGCCACTGGCATGGTGAGCGGGCCCTGCGCCTGGCTGGCGGCGGCAGCCTGTGGACCGAGCTGTCCATGCGCCTGGTCAACCCCGAGCGCCCGGAAGAAGGGTTCATCGCCTCCTTCGTGAACGTGGATGCCCGCCACCGCGCCGAAGAGCGCCTGACCATGCAGGCCGACCGCACCCGTGCCATCCTCGACTCGGTCTTCGTGGGCATCGTCACGCTGGACGAACACGGCATCGCCTGGATGAACCGCTCGGCACGCCGCATGTTCGCGGGCGACCTGGCCGACTTCGTGGGCCACCCCCTGAGCACCGTGGCCACGTCCGACCTGGACCACCCCTTCCGCCTCACCGACTACCTCGACGAGCTGCAAGACGGCCAGTCCCACACCTTCGAGTGCCAGGTGATGGGACGAGATGGCCGCGTGTTCTGGGTGGTCGGCAACGCCGTGGTGACCCTGGGCGAAGACAACAGCCGCCAGATCACCTATGCGCTGCTGGACATCGACCGCCGCCGCGAAGCAGAAGCCCAGACGGCTGAGGCCCGCGCCACCTTGCAGCGCATCATCGAGGTCGCGCCCATGGCCATCCAGCTGGTGGACGCGCGCCGCCTGGAGCTGCTGCAGGCCAACCAGGCGGCTGCTGCCTTCATCAAACAAGACCCGGCCCAGGCCCTGGGCAAGCCCCCTGAAGCGCTCTATGACGCCGACCGCGCCCGCGTGCTGCGTGGCGACATGCAGCTGGCGCTGGACAAGGGCGAACGCGTGCACCGCGAGTACAGCTTCCAGAACCGCAACAACAGCCAGCAGATCTGGGACGTGAGCTTCCAGCCTCTGGCCCGCGAAGGCGAAGGCACCGATCAGGTGCTGCTGGTGGCCTCGGACGTCACCGAACAGCGCGCCGCCGAACAGGCCCGCCTGGAAGCCGCCATCTCTCAACGCGAGATGCTGGTCAAGGAAGTGCACCACCGCATCAAGAACAACCTGCAGGGTGTGGCCGGCTTGCTGCAGCAGATCGCCGCACGCAAGCCCGAGGTGGCGGGCGCCATCTCCGAGGTGGTGGGCCAGGTGCAGGCCATCGCTCAGGTGTACGGGCTGCAGGTGGGCGCGGGCGGCCCGCTCAAGCTCAAGGCCGTGCTCGACGCCATCGCGCAATCGGTGCAGCGCACCTTCAACCGCCCCATCGAGCTCAGCGCCGAAGGCATGTACACGCTGGACTGGCAGCTGCCCGAAGCCGAGTCCATCCCCATCGCGCTGTGCCTCAATGAACTGCTGACCAACGCCCACAAGCACGGCCCCGGGCCACAGCCGCTGCGTTGCAGATTGCAATCGTCGGAACAAGCCGTGTCCATCGACATCCACAGTCCAGGCCAGTTGCCACCCGGTTTCAGCCTGGACCGCGTCCCGGGCGGGGTGTCTGGCTTGGGACTGGTGCGGGCCCTGTTGCCCAGGCGCAGCGCCAAACTGACGATCACACAAGATGGCGCCGAGGTGCTCACCCGCATCCAGCTCAGCCCACCCGGCATCCACCTGGAAGCCAGCCCCCCCTCGCTGGGGGAACCCGCTGGTCAACAGATTGCGCTTTGGCCACAATGGTCGCAGGATCACCCCACCACGGGCACCGGTCCGCGACACAATACAGGGGCCCGGCATTGAACGCGGGCGATTAAAGGCAGTTCAGGGCGGCTGAGGGTACAAGCGTGCAGCAAAAAGGCAAGATCTTGGTGGTGGACGATGACCGGCTGGTGCTGGCCACGCTCACCCACGGCCTGGCGCAGGCGGGTTACGAAGTCATCGACGCTGACAATGGCGACGATGCCATCTTGCTGGCGCGCGAACACAAGCCGGAACTGGCGCTGCTGGACATCCGCATGGAAGGCAAGTCCGGCTTTGACGTGGCCGCCTACCTGCGCGAGTACTGCCAGATTCCTTTCATGTTCCTCTCTGCTTTCTCTGACGAGGCCACCGTCAGCCAGGTCAAAAGCCTGGGCGCGCTGAGCTACCTGGTCAAGCCGCTGGACATCCAGCAGATCGTGCCTGCCGTGGAAGCGGCCTTTGCCAACCGGCCCAAGGCGTTGGCTGCTGCGGCAGCGGCGGCCATGGCGAGCACCTCATTGGCCACAGCAGCCACGGCGGCCTCGGCAGACACCAACGCCCTGGCCCAGACGGTCTCGCTGGCGGTGGGCATCGTCATGCACCGGCATTCCCTGGGCCGCCAGGCCGCGCTGACCCGCCTGCGTCAGCAGGCTCAGCATGAGGGTTGCAGCATCGAAGCCATCAGCGAACGCCTGCTGAACGCCCAGGAAGTCATGGCCGGCCTGGGCTCGCTCTGAGCCCCCTGCCGGGCCTTGCGCTTCACACCAGCTTTTGCTGCGCCGTGGTGATGTCCATCAGCGTGAAATAAAAGCAAGCGCCTTCGCCCGGCTTGGCTTCGGCCCACACCCGGCCACCGTGGCGCCGCACGATCTGCTGCACCCCGGCCAGGCCCACCCCCGTGCCCGGGAACTCTTTGGCGCTGTGCAGGCGCTGGAACATGCCAAAGAGCTTGTCGGCGTGCTGCATGTCGAAGCCCGCCCCGTTGTCGCGCACGAAGTAGACCGCCGGGTTGGTGGCCGCCACACAGCCCACGGACACCCAGGGTTGCGACACCTTGGCGCTGTACTTGATGGCATTGCCCACCAGGTTGTCCAGCACGCGGCGCAGCATCACCGGGTCGGCATCGGTCAGCAAGCCGGGCTCCACCTCGAATTGAACGGCCGCCGCGGTGGCACCGTCGCCCAGCACGGCCTGCGCAGCGCCGAGGTCGCGGCACACCTCATCGGCCATGGCCGACACGTCCACCACGCTGCGCTCCAGGCCGGTGCTGCCCAGTTGCGCCTGCGCCAGGATGGCGTCGATCATCCCGGACATGCGCGACGAGGCCGCCAGCACGCGGTCCAGGTGATCCAGACCCAGGCGCCCCAGCCCGGCGGCAAAGTCTTCCTTGACGATGCGCACGAAGCCATCGACCACCCGCAGCGGCGCCCGCAGGTCGTGCGACAGGGCGTAGCGAAGGGCTTCTTGCTCGGCCGGGGTCATGCCCGGCTCTTCGCCGCCTGAAGCCTGAGCAGGTGCCGGGCCCAGCAGTGGCTGGCACAAGCCCTGGTAGCCCACACACAGGCCCTGGTCGTCGCGCAGGGGCGCGCCCCGCAGCGAGACCATGGCCTCGCCACCTTGCGCTTCTCGTGCGGGCCACCAGCCAGGCAATGCGGCTGGCCAGGGCAACAGCAGAGGCTGGCCCCAGCCCACGCCCTGGCTCATCAAATAGGCCATGTGCTGCCAGCCGGCAGACTGGTGCTGGCCGATGTCCCACAAAGCCAGCCAGGCGGGCCGCAATGCCAGGTGATCGGACAGGGCCTGCCAATTGAGCCGGATGTCGGCGTCGCCACCCGCTGCACCCGGGCGGAAAGTGATCAGGCGGCCCTCCACGTCAGTGCGCCAATACCAGCCCGCCACCCATTCCTGAAGGGATTCCGGCAGGGGTGTTGCGGAGGGCGTCATGCCAGCATCCTCAGGCCAAACAGCCATCAGGTGGGGCCACCGGGAGACCGCCGTGGCACATCGGCCACAAACGCTGCGGATACCCCCATGGGAGCGACGAGATGGTCACGAGAGCAGGAGACATTCTCATATGCGCCAGAAACTCGGCTCATGCGATTGTATGAACCAGGGCAAGGGGTTTCTTCTGCTGGCTGAGGATTTCATCAAAACGTTAAAGTCTGTGAATTATTGGACGATTGCCACAGTATGCCCAGGGCAATACGCGGTCAACCACCTGGGATTCCTTAGGAAATTGTTCTTGATTTCACCCGCCGTACCCATGCGCAAAATCACCCAAGCCGCCATGCTGACCTTGTCGTCTGCCTTGGTGGGCCTGTCTGCCTGGCGCTGGGGCCTGGGCGGCCTGGGCTTGTCGCTCACGGCTGTGGCCTCGGCGGGGATCGCTGTGCTCGCGCGGCGCCCCATGGTGGTCACGCCCGACCTGCCTGGCACCACCGCCCCGCTGGACCTGACCCCGACGCCCGAGCTGGGCCATGGGCCTGTTGACGCGCATGTGCACACAAGCCCCGTCGAGCGCACCCGTCCCCAATCGCTGGCACCCGCCCCCCTGCCCGAACCCGAAGGCGGTGGGGCAGCCCAGCGCACCCAGCAGGCTCATGCCGACCTGGCCCTGTGCCAGGCACTGGCCGAAGCTGCCCACCAGGCCCCCAACCTCGCAGCCGCCTTGCAAACCCTTGGCGAGATGCTCAAGACGCACTTGGGGGCACAGGCCTGGATCTGCCTGCGTGTGGAGGGCTGGAACGGCGACTCCGGGCTCTTGCGCCCCTGGATGGAATCCGGCACCGACAGCAACGACCTGATCGACGTGACGGCCATGGCATCGGTGCACAAACAGGCGCCTGCCTTGGGTGAAGCCCTCACGACGCTCAAGCCCTGCGGGGCGCTGACGCCCTCGTCGTCGCCTGAAGCCGCCTGGCCCTGGCGGCCTGCCGGCACGCAGCGTGTGCTGGCGGTGCCCGTCTCGGTCGACGGTTGGCCCCTGGCCGTGCTGGAATTCGACGACCCGGCCCCGGACCGCCCGGCCAACTCGCCCGTGCTGGACATCGCCGCCATGCAACTGGGCTTCGTGGCTCAGCGTGAGGCCAACCAGGCGCACATGGCCAACAGCGCCGAGCACCTCAGCCGCCTCACCCTGGTGGCCTCGCGCATCAGCAACGGCGTGGCCATCACCGACCGAGAAGGCACCATCGAATGGGTCAACACCGCCTTCATGGCGCTCACCGGCTGGTCTGAAGAACGCGTCGTGGGCCGCAAGCTCACCGACCTGCTTGCCACCGAAGTCAGCGACGTGGCCGCCGTCAATGAACTGGCCGACCACATCGCCCGTGGCGTGCCCTTCCGTCTTTCTTACGAGAGCGGTCGCCAGTCCGAGCGCAGCATCACCCGCTACTGGGGCGAGATCGACGCCATCCAGGTGCTCGATGAAAGCGGCGGCCGCAGCCGCTATGTGTGCTTCTTCAACGACGTGACCAAGCGCAAGGCGCAAGAACACATCCGGGAACAAGAGCGCGAATTCCTCGAAGCCCTGCTCGGCAACCTGCCGGTGAGCCTGTTTGTGCTGGACCCGGTCAACCTCAATGTGGTGGCCATCAACCGCTACACCGAAATCGAATTCCAGCTGCAACGCGACCGCGTGGTCGGTCGCAACCTGGAAAACGCCCTGGGCAAGTCCGTGCTGCGCGTGGCCAACCCCTACATGCAGAAGGCGATCGAGAGCGGCGAGACCGTCGAGCACGATTTCACCTGGAGTGGCGACATCGGCGAGCGCGTGGTCAACGCACGGCACTTCGCGCTGCGCCACGCCAATGGCCGCCCCCGCCTGCTGATCTCGCTGGTCCGCGACATCACGGCGGCCCGCCAGGCCCAGGCCGACCTGGAAGAATCCGAGCGCCGTTTCCGCGAACTGGTCGAGTCCATGGACGACTCGGTCTATGTGGCCACCGAACGCCGCAAGCAGGTGCTGTACCTGAGCCCGCGCACCGCCGACCTGGTTGGCGTCTCGGCCGACATCCTGCTGCGCTCGCCCAACGCCGTGCGCCAGCATGTGGTGCCCGAAGACCTGCCCGTGCTGGCCGACCAGGAACGCCTGGAAGCCGAGGGGCTGCCCACGGACATGCTGCTGCGCATGGACGTGCCCCAGCGCGGCCTGCGCTGGCTGCGCCACCGTACCCGCACACGCCGCCTGCCCGATGGCCAGTTGCGCATCTACGGCCTCGTGTCCGACGTCACCGACGAGCACAGCCAGGCCCTGGAGTTGCAACGCGCCCGCGACCTGGCCGAAGCCGCCAGCCAGGCCAAGAGCCAGTTCATGGCCAACATGAGCCACGAGATCCGCACGCCCATGAACGGGATCCTGGGCATGACCGAGCTGCTGCTGGGCACGCCGCTCAACGACAAGCAGCGCCGCTTCGCCCAGGCCGTCTACCGTTCAGGTGAAAGCCTGCTGGAGATCATCAACGACATCCTGGACTTCGCCAAGATCGAAGCCGGCCGCCTGGAGCTGGCCACCAGCGACTTCGTGTTGCGCACCCTGGTCGAAGACACCCTGGAGCTCATGGCGCCGCGCGCCCATGAAAAGAGCCTGGAGCTGAGCTTCCGCGAACAGCCCGGCCTGCCCAGCGTCATCCACGGCGACCCCCTTCGCCTGCGCCAGATCATCACCAACCTGGTGGCCAACGCCATCAAGTTCACCGAGCATGGCGAAGTGGTGGTGGACATCCGCCGCGCCATCGCCCGCACCGACTCACCCGACCCGCGCGCGATGGACCTGGAGTTCCTCGTGCGCGACACCGGCATCGGCATCCCCACGGAAGTCATCCCCCGCCTGTTCAGCGCCTTCGTGCAGGCCAATGGCGGCATGGCGCGCCGTTACGGCGGCACGGGCCTGGGCCTGGCCATTTCCAAGCAGCTGGTCGAGCTGATGGGCGGACAGATCGAGGCCCACAGCGCCCCTGGCGTGGGCTCGGAGTTCGTCTTCCGCGTGCCCGTGCGCGTGGGTGACACGCAAATCGACATGGCCCTGGTGGAAGAACCGGGCATGCCCAACTTCCACGTGCTGGTGGTCGATGACAACGAGACCAACCGCACCGTGCTGGAGAACATGCTCACGGCCTGGGGCATGAGCGTGCGCCAGGCCCGCCATGGCAAGGAAGCCCTCCAGGTGCTCGAAGACGAACACAGCCAAGGCACCGATTTCGACCTGGCCCTGGTCGACATGAACATGCCCGAGCTCGATGGCCTGGGCCTGGCCGAAGCCCTGCAAGGCGACCCGCGCTTCACGCACCTCAAGCTGGTGTTGCTGTCCTCGGTGTCATCGCCTGACGACGTGCGCCGGGCACAGGAGGCCGGCTTCCTGCGCTTTGTGGCCAAACCCCTGCGCAAGGCCGAACTTCGCCAGGCCATCCTGGGCATCTCCGCAGAAATCGGCGGCGACAACGCCCTGGAAGGCATGCTCATCCACAAGCATGTACTCGTCGTCGAAGACAACCCCGTCAACCAGGAAGTCTGCAGCCAGATGCTGCGCCGCCTGGGCTGCGAGGTGCGGGTGGCCAGTTCCGCGCTGGAGGGCCTGCGCCGCCTGGGCGAGGTCCGTTTCGACCTCGTCCTCATGGACATCCAGATGCCCGGCATGGATGGCGTCGAGGCCCTGGGCTGGTTCCGCCGCGGCTCCAGCAACCGCTTCAACTTCGTCACGCCGCCTGACACGCCCGTGGTGGCCGTGACGGCCAATGCCCTGGAAGGCGACGAACAACGTTTCCTCAACCTGGGCTTCAACGACTACCTGTCCAAGCCTTTCAGGCAAAGCCAGCTGCAAAAGATCCTCGTGGAGCACACCCATGTGGAATGGCCGCCCACGGCCGCCCTGGCGGGCATGGAGCCCGAACCGCCCCTTCATGAGCCCGTTGCACCGGACCATCCAGAAGACGCGGCGCCTGGCCTTGCCGCACCGGCAGACCGGCCGATCGAGCCCACGGTCGCCCCGCCGGCCTCGCCGGTGTTGCCCGACCCTCACGCCCCCGCCCCCGCCCCCGCCCTGGCGCTGGCACCCGCCGCTTTGCGGATGACGGCCGAACGCGCCAGCGAAGACCCGGCCACCACCCACGATGGCCTGACCATCCCGGCGGCCTTGGCGGACCACATGGCGCCGGCCCATGTCGTGCTCGACCCCGAAGCGTTGCGCCGACTGCGCGACCTCGACCCCAAAGGCAACAACCAGTTGCTCGACCGCGTGGCCCGTGCCTTCGAAACCTCCATCGGCCGCATGCTGCCGCAGCTCGAAGAGGCGGTAAAACTACAAGATCAGGCGGCCATCGTGCATGTTGCGCATACACTGAAATCTTCATCTGCCAGCATTGGCGCGCTCAAGCTGTCACAGATGTGTGCCGAAATTGAAGCCATGATCCGTCGGCAATCAGGAGAAGACTTGACTTCACGCATACGGGACGTCCCTGTGGAGGCCGAACAGGTCCTCGCGGCCCTGCGTCGCCTGCTGGAGCCGCGTGCATGAGCCTCAACAGCGCCTTCGCCGAGCTGGACCAGGAAGAACAGGCCCGCGTCCTGCTCGTCGACGACGACGAAGTCAACCTGCTGCTGACGTCCATCGCCCTGCGCGAACGCGGCTTTGCCATCTACGAGGCCAGTTCAGGTGAGCAGGCGCTGCAACTGATGGCCGACATCGTCCCCGACGTGGTCGTGCTGGACGCCGTGATGCCTGGCCTGGACGGCTTTGCCACCTGCGTCGAACTGCGCCACCTGCCTGGGTTCGAGTCCACCCCCGTGCTGATGCTGACCGGCCTGGACGACGAGGCCTCCATCACACGCGCCTATGAAGTGGGCGCCACCGACTTTTTCGTCAAGAGCACCCAGTGGAGCCTGCTGGCCGGCCGCCTGCGCTACCTGCTGCGCGCCTCCCGAACCCGAGACGAACTGGAGCGCAGCAAGGCCAAGCTGGCCCGCGCGCAAGACCTGGCCCGCATGGGCAGCTTCGACTGGCGCCGTGGCGTGGGCGACCTCAGCTTCTCGCTGGAAGGCCTGCGCGTCTTCGGTCTGGGGCCCAACGACCAGATGGGACTGCGCCAGATCATCCGCCTGATGCCGCACGAAGAGCAAAGCGGCTTCATGCGCATCCTGCGCGAGGTGCTCAACCACGGCACCGTGCTGTGCAACGACATCCAGGTCAGCTTGCTGGATGGCCGCCAGCGCATCCTGCACATCGAGGCCGAGCCCGAGTTCAACGAACAGGCCAACCTCGTGGGCTACACGGGCATCGTGCAGGACGTGACCGACCGCCGCCTGGCCGAAGACCAGATCAAGCACCTGGCCAACTTCGACACCCTCACCGGCCTGCCCAACCGCCGGCAGGTCTTCTGGCGCAGCGAACGCGCGCTCGAACACGCCAAGCGCCTGCAACACGGTGTGGCCCTGCTGCAAGTGGGCCTGGACCGCTTCAAGATCATCAACGAAAACCTGGGCCACCACGCCGGTGACGAGCTGTTGATCGAAGTGGCACGCCGCCTGCGCACCTGTGTTCGCCACACCGACCAGGTCATCGAAGGCGGGCTGGACCAGATCGGGCAGCGCTCGCACCGCACCCTGGAGGCGGTGGGCCGCCTGGGCGCCGACGAGTTCGTGGTGCTGTTGCCCGAAGTGGGCAGCGAAGCCGAAGCGGTCGATACCGCGCGCAAGTTGCTGGAAGCCCTGCGTGACCCCATGATGGCCGCCGGCCAGGAATGCTTCATCACCGCCAGCGTGGGCGTGGCCGTCTACCCGGCGCACGGGCAGAACGTGGCCGACCTGCTGCGCCATGCCGACGTGGCCATGGACCTGGCCAAGAGCCAGGGCCGCAACACCGCCCAGCTCTACGACCCGCAACTGGCCAGCAAGGGCCGCGTGCGCCTGGACCTGGACACCGCCCTGCACAAGGCCCTGGAGCGCCGCGAACTGGTCTTGTATTACCAGCCCAAGATCGATGTGCGCACCAGCCGCATGGTGGGCGCCGAAGCGCTGATGCGCTGGCAGCGTGGGGGTCAGCTGGTCTCCCCCGCCGATTTCATCCCCCTGGCCGAAGCCACCGGCCTGATCAACGAGATGAGCCTGTGGGCCATCGAAGAAGCAGCCATCCAGACCAAGCGCTGGAAGGAAGCCTTCGGCTTTGATGCCTCGATTGCCGTGAACCTGCCCAGCCGCCTGTTCGAACAGCGCGACCTGGTCGACAAGATCCAGGCCATCCTGGAACGCCAGGGCGTCGAGCCCCGCAGCATCGAACTGGAAATCACCGAAACCGGCCTGATGAAGGACCTGCAAGGCGTGGTGCCCTCGCTGCACCGCCTCAACCAGCTGGGCACCGAGATCTCCATCGACGACTTCGGCACGGGCTACTCGTCGCTGTCCTACCTCACCACCTTGCCGATCAGCGAGCTCAAGATCGACCGCTCCTTCGTGCAGGACCTCGGCAACACCCCTCAAAGTGGCGCGGTGGTGTCGGCGATCATCGCCCTGGCCCGTGCCTTGGGCCTGCGTGTGATCGCCGAAGGCGTTGAAAACGTCACGCAGATGGAGGTGCTCTACAACCTCGGTTGCCACATCTGTCAGGGATACTTGTTTGCCCGCCCGATGCCCGCTGACCAGGTCGAAAAGTGGGTGCAAGATGCACAGAACGGCCAGACCCTGCCCCGCATCGACATGGATGCGGACGGCGGGATCGCCCTGAGCACGGCACCCGGCAGCGTGCGAATGGGCCACTGAACCACGAGCCCACATGCCCGACGTCACCACTCCCGCACAACTGGCCAAGGCCGCACTGCGGCGGCTGGCCGAGAAGCAGCAAGAGCCCACCCCCGAGAACTTCCGCAAGGCCTATGAGGCCGAGCTGGGCTCGCCCGCGCCCGCCGACGCGACCGACGCCAAGGCGACAGGGCGCAGCGATGCCGATGAAGGCCAGCGCTGGTCAGCCCTGGTGCACAAGATCGTCAAGGGTGCGGACCGTGGCGGCAAGCAGTGGACCGCGGCGCGCAAGAAGGACAGCCTGCAGCGGGTGCTCGACGGCAGCAAGGGCTCTGGCGAGCGCCTGCACCAGCGCCTGAGCCAGTTGGTCCAGAGCTGGGACAGCGACAAGCTCGACGGCAACGTGGCCGATGAGGGCGCTTCAGAGGCGGCACCCGGCGCCTTGCCTCCTCAGGTCGCGGCGCCCGCAGCGGGCTCCGCTCATCCCGACACCGTCGTTGCAACGGCCGTCACAGCGGCACCAGCGGCATCCCCCTCGATTGCCCCCGCCGACGACGGCTGGCGGCAAGCCCTGCACCACCACGGCCTGGCCGGCCTGCAAGCGCAGGTGCGGGCCGCTTTGCCCAACGGCAGCACACCGGCTCAGGAAGCCGATGCGGCCTTGCAGCAAGCCGTGGCCGCCCTCCGGGACGCCCCCTCATCCGAAGAAGCCACCGTCCATGGCGTGCGCGCGGCATTCGATGATGCCTGCCACCAGGCCCGCCGCATCATCGACCACCGCCACACCCTGGTCGACCAGCTCACCGGCCTGTGCCAGACGCTGACCGACAGCCTCACCGAACTGGCCGAAGAAGACAGCTGGGCGCAGGGCCAGTGCGAGGTCATGCGCCACCACCTGCACGATGGCCTGCACATGCGTGGTGTGCGCCAGGTGCAGCAACTGCTCGATGACACCCGCCAGCGCCACCAGGCCTTGAAGGCCGAACGCGAAGCCGCACGTCAGGCGCTCAAGGGCCTGATCCACCAGATGCTGCACGACATCAGCGCGCTGGGCCAGACCACAGACCGTTTCCATCAGAACCTGGGCCAGTACGCCGACACCATCGGCCGTGCCGACACGCTGGAAGGCCTGGCCGGCGTGGTGCGTGAAATGGTGGAAGAAAGCCGCACCGTGCAGGTGGCCGTGGCCCACACGCAAGAGCGCATGCAGGCCGAGCACAGCCGTGCCACCGCCCTGAACGACCGCGTGCTGGTGCTCGAAGACGAGATCCGCCAGCTGTCGCAAGAGGTGTCCACCGACCCGCTCACCCAGATCGCCAACCGGCGCGGCATGATGCAGGCCTTCGAAGTGGAGCAAGCCCGCGTGCAGCGCGAGGGCGCGCCCCTGGCCATCGGCATCCTGGACGTCGACAACTTCAAGAAGCTCAACGACTCGCTGGGGCACCAGACGGGTGACGTGGCCTTGAAGTTCCTTGCCCGCCGCGTCAGCGACTGCCTGCGGCCGCAAGACGTGGTGGCCCGCTATGGCGGCGAAGAGTTTGTGGTGCTGCTGCCCGGCATCGACCACACCGAGGGTCAGCTGGTCCTGACCCGGCTGCAACGCACCTTGAGCGCCGAATTCTTCACCCACGAAGACAAGCAGGTGTTCATCACCTTCTCGGCGGGCGTGACGCTCTACCGCTCCGGCGAAACCGTGGAAGCGGCGCTGGAGCGCGCCGACTTGGGGCTGTACGAAGCCAAGCGCACGGGCAAGAACAAGACCTGCGTGGGCTGATCGGCACCGCTGGACGCCACTCAGCGCCGCGCAAAGCCCAGCTGCACACTCCCGGCGTCGGACGCCAGCCCTTTGAGCGCCTGCGTGATCGAGGCCGCGCGCTGCCGGTCCATGGTGGCCAGTCTGGCCAGCGCATCGGGGATGCGGCCCGGCAGGTCATCGGCGATCAGACCGGGCGCGCCGTTCCAGGCCAGGTCGCCATGCAACCACACGGCGGCACAGGCCGCATGCCAGGCCGGCATGCCTTGCGTCAGCAGACCCAGGAGCATGCCCGCCAGCACGTCGCCAGCGCCGGCCGTGGCCAGTGCCGGGCCCGCATGGCGGTTGATGGCGCAGCGGCCGTCTGGCGCGGCCACCACGGTGTCGGCACCTTTGAGCACGACGACGGCACCGCTGCGCGCTGCGGCCGCCTGCGCCCTGGCCACCTTGCTGCCGGCCAGCGCCACCTGCGGCATGGGGAACAAGCGGCGGAACTCACCCTCGTGCGGCGTGATCACCACCGGGCGCCCCTGTGCCGCGATGGCGGCGAACAGCAGCTCCGGGTCATCGTGGAAGGCCGACAGGGCGTCGGCATCCAGCACGACCGGGCGACCACTGGCCAGCATCACGCTCACCAGGGCGCGGACGCCAGCCGGCGTCAGCCCGCCCACAGCACCCGGGCCGATCAACATGGCAGACAGGCGGTCGTCGTCCAGCAAGCGCTTGACACCATCGCACCAGGCATCGGCCCCCTCTCCCGCCAAGGGCGACACCATCACCGACAACAGGCTGGTGGCGTACACGCCGAAGGCAGATTGCGGCGTGCACACCGTGGTGAGGCCGGCGCCAGCACGGGCACAGGCCACAGCCGCCAGGCGAGCCGCACCGGTCATGACCGGGCCACCCCACACCAAAGCATGGCCTCGGTGGTACTTGTGACCAGCAGCGTCCATGTGCGGCCAGGCGTCCAGCCACAGCTCGGGCTGATTGTCCCAGCACCGCACCTGCAAGGCTGGCAGGACGCTTTCAGGGATGCCGATGTCGGCCACCACCAGCTCGCCGCAAAGGTCACGAGCGGGCATGAGCAGGTGGGCCGGCTTGGGCCTGAAGAAGGTCACCGTCAAGGCGCAAGGCACGGCGCCATCTGCCAGGCCGTTGTCACCCCACACCCCGCTGGGCACGTCCACGGCCACCACCGAAGCCCCCACCTGCTGGGCGCGCCGCAAGGCCTGGGCGGCCTCGCCATCCAGCGGGCGGTTGAGACCGGCGCCAAACAAGGCGTCCACCACCAGGGTGTCTGAACGTGGGCGTGGCTGGTCCAGCGGCAACACGGCGTCACCCTGCCCCCCCTCGGTGGCTTGCCAGGCCGTCTGCCAGGCTTGCAGCGCCAGTGCCGCGTCGCCACGCCAGCCACCCTCAGGGCTGAGCCCGGCCACGCGCACCGCCCAGCCGGCCGCCAGCAATTCGGTGGCCACCACGAAACCATCCCCGCCGTTGTTGCCCGGCCCGCACAGCACGAGGGCATCGCGCGGCGCCCATCGGGTGCGCACGGCGTCGGCAACGGCCTTGCCCGCCGCCCTCATCAAGGTGATGCCGGGCGTGCCGCCTGCGATGGCCAGGGCATCGGCCCGGCTCATCTGCGCAACGTGGAGGAGTTCACAGCTCATGTGGAGGGTGTGTTGAAGGCTTGGGCAATTTCACACAGGGTCGCACAAAACACATTGACCAATCCCCCAATGCACTGCACAAAGCCAATCAATCTTGAGATACTGGCCACGTCGACGGGATGAGTTCTCCAACCCAAGACGGGACAGCCGGATCTCGGCGTCAATCGGGTGCACAGTCTGCCGCGAACAGACAGGCAAGGTGGTCTTGCCGCACCACACCGCCGGTGAGGCGGTTCCCCGCAAGGGGCATGGACCGGGGCCACCCCACCGGTTCAGGCCTTCCGGTTGTGAAGGCCGCACGCAGCCCGTCGCTCCTAGGCCGACGGGCTGTTTCTTTGTGCGGTCCACTTTTTTGCTCCGGGCGCCACGCCCAGCCCCAAGGCGCTGAACCCCCACAAATCCGGTAATCGCTGTCCCTAATTGTCGTTTTGATGACAATTCATAGGATGCGCGGATCTATCCCCTTCAGGTGATGTGGGCTCGCCCGCCACCGTGCCGCCCATGACCGCCGCCGATTTCCTCCAGGCCCTGTTGCGCATGCAATTTGGTCTGAGTGCCAGTTTCCATTTTCTGTTTGTGCCGCTTTCCATCGGTCTGCTGTGGCAGGTGTGCTGGCTGCGCACGGCCCACGCACGGCAGCCGTCGGCCAGCCACCTGCTGGCGGCCGCGCAACACTGGCAGCGCTTCTTCACGCTCACATGGGCCGTGGGCATCGCCACCGGCTACCCGCTGCGCGCTCAACTGCAGGCCAATTGGGCGGGCTACATCGGCGAGGCCAGCCAGGTGCTGGCCACCATCTTCCAGGTGGAGGGCGACATCGCGCCCGGCATGTTCCTGCTGGTGGCCCTGCTCGCGCTGGCCGGTGGGCGGCTGCCAGCCTGGTTGGCGGCGCTGGCCAGTTGGGCCTTGCTGGGCCTGATGGCCATGCAAGCGCTCACCATTCTGGCGGTCAACGCCTGGATGCAGGCGCCCGATGTGCCACACGACCTGTGGCACCTGCTGACCAGCGCGACGGCCTTGCACAAGTGGGTGCACACCTTGACGGCGGCCGTGCTGTGCGGGGCCTTCTTTGCCGTGGTGCTGAGTGCCATGCACCTGCGTCGCTCGCACCAGCGTCAGGCGGCGCAGGCCTCCATCCGCCTGGGCTGCTGCAGCGCGCTGGGCGCCATCTGTCTGGCGCTGCTCAGTGGCCACGACAGCGCCAGCCTGGTGGCACAGACACAGCCACGCAAGTTCGCTGCTTTCGAGGCGCACTGGCAGGCCGAATCGGGCTGGGCACCCATGGTGCTGTGGGCCCGGCCCGACGAGCAACAAGGCCGCAACCAGTCGGTGGTGGCCGTGCCAGGCTTGATGGGGATGCTGATGGCGCCCTCAGGCCAGGCGCCGGCCGGGCTGCTGGACCTGGAACGGATGGACCGTGAACGCCTGCTGCGGGCGTCATCGGGCCTGGCGCCCAATGGCCATGTCCTGGCCGTGAACGCCCAAGGCCTGGACACCAGCATGCAGTGGCAGCAAGACCCCGACAGCCGCGCCCTGCTGCTGCTGCGCAACGCCGTGGCCGCACAGAGTGGCGAGGCCTGGCTGCATTGGGACGATGCCCAACGCGCCCAGGCCGTGGCCCGCGCTGCGCACCCGCCGGTGACACCGGTGTTCGTGGCCTTCCGGGTGATGGTGGGCAGTGGTGTGGCCTGCCTGGCTTTGAGCCTGCTGGCCTTCTGGCGCCGCGACCAGCTGGCCGCTGGTCAGGCACCGCGCCTGATGCGCGCCCTGAGCTGGGCCCTGCCCTTGCCGTGGGTGGCCATCATCAGCGGCTGGTGCGTGGCCGAAATCGGCCGCCAGCCCTGGACCATCACGGGCGTGCTGACCACATACCACGCCAGCCTCCTGCCCACGCTGGAACACGGCGTGGTGGACGCGCTCATCCACATGGCGGCCGCGCTTTTGATCGCACTGGTCTACACCTCGCTGTGCGTGGCGCTGTGGCGCATTGGCCCACGTGTGGGCATCGGGGGGACGGTGAAACGCTGGTGGCGGCAACCAGCCAGGCGCGCGGTCGTCAAGGTGGCCCCGGCGGTGGTGCGCGAGGCGGACGCTGAGCTGGACGACGCGGAAGAAGCCTGGCGGGTGCGGTGAGATTCGAACTCACGGAGGGGATAAACCCTCGCCGGTTTTCAAGTTCACGGCTTTATCCAAGCCCATCAATCACTTAGGACAAGATCGTCTCCGCATCTGCTCAAAAAATAGGCAGATGCTCTCCTGGGGAAAGGATCCCTTGGACACCGCGTTGCGGAAACGGTTTTTGAGGGGTTCGGCCCCTGCGAAACAGGCCTCCCCCCCGCCCCTCCACGGCCCGTGGAGGGGGGCGCTTCACCGCCCGGCGGGGGCTCGATCGGAGCTGCCCGCACTGCGTTCAGCTCCGCCTCGCTGTGTAGCGTCTTCGGCTCCGTCAGCCCTCAAGGGCTTCGCAAGCACGGCCTGCGGCCGCGCCCTTGACCGCTGTCTCCACCGACCCGGGAGGTCATCATGATCGAGCCCCGCATCGACTACGTGATGAAGGTTCGCTTGAAGAACCTGGTGGCCGGGGCCGAGGCCCAGCAGATCCATGAGCAGAAGGTCGCCAAGGTGGTGAACCTGATCCACAAGTGCCACATTGCCGCGACGCCAGGCATCGCGGCGCTGCTTGGCAGCGACACGTCGAATGCAAAAAAGCTGGTGGGCAAGCTGGTCGCCCAAAAGGTCCTTCAAGAATGCCAGGTTGATTTTTGCAGTAAGGCTCCACGCGGTGTGGTCTACAAGCTCGGGCCCTTTGGCGTACTCAAAGCCGAGCGGTTGTCCGAAGATTTTGTGGAGTATCGGTACGACACAGGGCCCCGAGTTTCTGGCCTGCCCCAAGCCGAACATGACCTGTTGTGCTCCGAAATTGCCGCTCACTGGATTCATGGGGGCGGCGAGTTGATCGACACGGACTACACCATTCGCCGCAGCCAGACGGCTGAACAGCCCGTCAAAATCGTCGACCTTGTCCTTGGCCACAACGACGTTTTCTATTCTGTCGAGGTCGAGAAGTCACCGAAGAGTGAACGAGAAGCCGATCAGATGGTGCTGGCTGCGCTGAATTCGCCATGGCGCTTCACAGCCTGGGTCTGTATCGCTGGCGCCACGGGCAACCACCTGCGTCGCATGCTCGATCAGCGTTACGTGAACGAGTGGGTTTTGAACGGCTCGAACAAATGGGTCAAATCAGGAACGTCAGTCCCACTGCCATTTGAGTTCCGCCGTCG
>CANBQJ010000003.1 GCA_947371645.1 Burkholderiales bacterium
AAAGAGCTGATGCCCAGGGCCACGTCGTTGGCCGTGCCCACCAGGAAGAACTTGAGCGCCACCGAGCCAAACACAAAGGCCAGGAAGGTCAGCATGCTGGGCTGGTGGTACATGAGCATGGGGATGCTGCCCGAGCCCAGGCTGTAGAGTGCGATCAGGATGGGCACGGCCTGCAGCAGCGACTCCTCGGGCGGCAGGAACACCAGCGGCACCGAGGCCCACAGGCAGCCGAATGCGATGGCCGTGCCCCAGGCGGTCCGTTGCCAGCGGGCGGTGTCTTTGACCTGGGCCAGCAACTGGGCGCGGTATTGCCGGTAGGCCAGCACCTGAAAGACCTGGATGGCGGTGAACGCCGCCGCCCACACGAAGGTGAAGCGGTGCGCGCTTTTGCCCCAGATGGCCCAGACCACGTAGGCGGCCACGCACATCTCGGCGACGACGCTGACAGGGAACTGGTTGGCCATGGCCCGAACCAGTTCGAACTGGATGTCGGCCTGGCGTTGCGCCGGTTCAGGCCTGTGTTCTGTGGGTTGGCCCTGCGGCATGGTGGTGTGGGCAGGCTTCAGGCGGCCAGCAGACCCAGCTTCTGTGCGGTCAGCACGGCCTGGGTGCGGTTGGTGGCGCCCAGCACCTCAAAGATGCGGCTGGCATGGGCTTTCACGGTGCGCTCGGCGATGTTCAACTCGCGCGCGATGTCCTTGTTGGAGCGGCCCTGGCCCACCAGGTGCAGCACCTCCAGCTGACGGCCGGAGAGCGCGCTGACGATGTCGTCGACGTGCGCCTGGCTCTCGGGTGAGGGTGACGCGGCAAGCAGCGCAGACGCGTCTTCGCGGTGTGTGGAGAGATCGGGCAGGTAGGTGTCGCCACCCAGCACCTGCGTGATGGCGTCCACCATGTCTTTGACATCAAGGGACTTGGGGATCACGCCCGAGGCACCCAGCTGCATGGCGCGTGTCACCAGCTGCTCGCCGATGTGCTGGCCCGAGATCAAGACCCTGGCCACGCCCGGGTGGCGTTGCCCGAACTGGCGCAAGGCTTCAAACCCGTCGATCTCTGGCAGGTGGAGGTCGATCAGGACCAGTTCCAGATCGGGATGGAGGGTCATGATCGCCAGCGCGCGCGCCACCGTGGGCGCAGAAATCACTTGCGTGCCCTGCATCAGGTGTGACAGCGCGCTGACCACACCCTCGCGGTACAGCGGGTGGTCGTCAACGATCATCAACTTGCTCATCGGTGTCCCCATTGATGATCGGGCGATTAGAGCATCGCAGCCCGGATCCGGGCACCCACGCATCGCGTGGTGCCCCGGGGATGGGGGGTGGCTTTGGGGTGCCAAGAGGCGGAAAGTGCCCTTTCGGGCAATCGACGTCGCAGGGGCGCAGGCCTAGCATCAGCTGAAGATCAGGCAACAGTCCGTTGCCTTCAACAGAAAGCTTTTCATGCGGTTTCATCAGTGGTTTGCGACGGGCTTCCTGGCCCTGTCGGGTCTGGCGCAAGCCACCGTCACGCTGTACAGCGACACCGCGGCGTTCAATGCCGCACTGTCAACGTCGGGCAATGCAGGCCCCTTGGTGTCGGCCGACTTCGCGGCGGCCGCGGCGGCCAACGGCGTCTCGGACTCGCAGAGTTACGGCGTTGTCGACCCCGACTCCCTGGCAGTCGGGCCGCTGACTTTCACGGGCGCGAACGATGGCAATGCAGCGGGCTTCCTGGTGCAAAACACCTATGGCGTGGCAGGCGCGTTTTTCACACACCAAACCTTCAACCAAGGTGTGAACAACACCTTCACGATCACCTTTGCAGCGCCCACCACGGCAGTGGCGTTTGTGGGCAACGTGTCCGATGTCTTTTCGACTGGGTCGGTGGCCGTGCCCATCGTGCTGACCACCGACAAGGGTGACGTGGTGCAGGCGAATTCCAGTGTCTTGTACAACTGGAGTGACTATGGCACGCCAGCTCCAGAGGTTTTCAGCGGCTTGATTTCAGACAAGCCGTTCACGTCCTTGACCTTTGCTTCGCAAGTGGACGCCATCTCCATCACCAGCCTCTCCACGGTGGCGGCACCGGTGCCGGAGGCCGATGTCTCGCTGATGGCCCTGGTGGGCTTGGGTGTGTTGGGCTGGGCGGCACGCCGCCAGGTGCTTTGAACTGATGTGGAGGTCAAGATGTTTGTACGCAAAGTGATGGCGCATGCGCGCGCCCTGACGGCCCTGGCAGCCCTGGCAACGGTCATGGGGCAGGCCAGCGCCGCCACGTTCGACCTGAGCCTGAGTGGCGCGGTCGACAACAGCCAGTACACCGTCGTTTCCAGTGGCGGGTTTGACTTCAACTTCTGGTTGTTGTCGCTGGATGGCCTGAGTCCCGGCAACGCGATCACCGTGTCGCAAGGTGACGTCATCCACGCCACGATCACGTTTGACAAGAGCGTCGAGCTGCCCGCATCGGTGGACCACACCGTGCTGGAGTTGCTCCTGACGGGTTCGACCTTCCCGGCGATTGACACCGGGACGACGGGGGCGGCGATCACCTTGTTCAGCGCCGGCCTGCCTGTGAGCAGCGGGGGCAGCGACTGCACGACGTCGTCGCAACTGGCGGTCTGCCAGGCGCTCTTCCCGCCGGACAACACCGCGCTGAGTTTTGACAAGGTCACCGCCAATTTCACGATTGGCACCTTGGGGCAGCCCGTGGTGCTGGATGCAGCGCGCGTCGCCGCCGCCGTCGTCAACCCTTCTCCTGTGCCAGAGCCCAACGTCGCGTTGCTGGCCTTGGCTGGCCTGGGCTGCGCGGGCTTTGCGGCGCGTCGCCGCCAGGCACAGTGATCCCCGCTGTGGCCGCTCAACTTTGGAAATGAAGGACTGCCATGAGTGAACTGTTCAAACGAGGTGCGGTCGCCGCCATCCTGGCCATGGCTGGCTTCGGCGCGCAGGCCGAGACTTTCAACGGGCTGGATGTGACGTTGGTGGGCTCTGCTGCGCTCCCGACTTCAGGTGAGCACGCAGGCAGTTTGCTGCTGACGCCTTCTACGCCCGGTGCGGTGGGCGCCGCCTGGCTGAGCGTGCCGGTGTCCACGGCCAGCGCGTTTGCCAGCACCTTTGCGTTCAGCCTCAGCAATGTGGGTGGCCTGGGCAACGCCGATGGCCTTGCCTTCGTGTTCCACCACAGCGGCACCTCGGCGCTGGGCAGTGGCGGGGGCTTCATCGGGGCCGACGTGCCAGACAACACCACGCCAGGTGCTTCGGTCTCGGCGGCGTTCCAGACCTTCTGGCAAACGTATGGCGTGGTCCAGAACACCGACACCAGCCCAGGCCCATTCTCCAATGCACTGAGCATTGGGGCGCCAGACAACCTGGCCGACGCCAGTTTGATTTCAGGGACCGAGACGGTCGCCTATGACCCCAACACGCACACCGTGTCGCAGGTGATCCAGTTCAGCTACACGCTCAATGGCGATGTGACGTCATTGACGCGCTCGGCGTCGGCCAGCGCCGACCTGGCCCAGTTGTTCGGCCCGACCATGACGGTGGGCTTGACGGGTGCCACAGGTGGCGGCACGACCGACCAGGTCATCACCGCCTGGTCCGTGTCTGCGGTGCCAGAGCCCGGTCCGCTGGCCTTGGTGCTGGTCGGCCTGGGTGTGCTGGCCGTGCGCGCCCGGCCAGCCCGACCATGAGCCTGAACGCCGCCGTCTGTGCCTGGCCTTCGGCGGTGCAGCGGCTTTTGTGCCCCGCGGATTGAGTCTGCGCAATCCTTGCACCACCTTGGCCTTTACTGCACCCGGGCAGGCGCTCAACATCGGCAGCATGTCGACGGCGGCAGCGCCAGGGCCTGAAGCGGATGTCTTGCGGACGTCTGGCTGATGGCCTCGGTCGGTTTGGGCGTGCAGGCTGTGCCTGCAGATCACAAACCGCGTCGAACCTGTTTGCCAGGGCGGGCGGCGGCTCCCTTGTTCACGTTGGACGATGGAGCGCAACATGTCTGCACGGCATTCGATAGGGTGTGTGGTCGCCACGGCGGCATGGGCGGTGATCGGGGGGCAGGCCAGCGCCGCGACCTACGATCTGAGTCTGACCGGCTCGCTTGCCAACGCCCAATACAGCGTCGTCATTGATTCGGGGTCTGAATTCGACACCTTGTCTTTGGCGCTCAGCGGGTTGAACCCCAGCAATGCGATCACCGTGTTGCAAGGCGATGTCATCCACGCCACGATCACATTCGGCCAGAGCGTCCCCTTGCCTGCTTCGGTGGACAACACCTTGCTGGCCTTCGTCCTGGGGGGCACGAACTTCCCCAACATCGAGACGGGCACGTCGGCTGCGACGATCTCCTTGTTCAGCCTGGGCGTGCCGGTCACCAGCGGGGGTACGGATTGCGCGATTCCTTCGGGTTTGGCGGCCTGCTACGTGCTCTCCCCCCCGGACAACAAAGCGCTGGTCTTTGACACGGTGACTGCCAATTTCACCATCGCTGCCTTGGGGCAGCCGGTGGTGTTGGACAACGCGACCGTCGTGGCCGTGCTGGCCAGGCCGGTGCCTGAGCCTGGTGCCCTGGCCTTGGTGTTGACCGGGCTGGGTGTGCTGGTCGCAGGCGCCCGACGTCGTCGTCGGTCGGCAGCCAAGGCCAGCTGACCCAGAGGGGCTCAGATCGTGTCCAGCCGGCCCTGAAGCGCGCTGACCTGCGCCTGGATGGCGGCGATGGCCTCTGCCGGCATCTTGTCGATCTGCTTGTAGACCATGCCGATGCGCGGGTTGCGGCGCAGCGTGTCGTCGTGGCGGATGTGGAAGCCCCAGTACAGCGCGTTGAAGGGGCAGGCGCGCTCACCCAGTCGCTCTTTCTTGTCGTAGTGGCAGCCCTTGCAATGGTCGCCCATGCGGTCGATGTAGGCGGCGCTGGACACATAGGGCTTGGTGGCCAGCAGGCCGCCGTCCGCAAACTGGCTCATCCCCAAGGTGTTGGGCAGTTCCACCCACTCGATGGCGTCGATGTAGACACCCAGGTACCAGCGGTGCACGGCCTGCGGGTCCAACCCCGCCAGCAACGCAAAGTTGCCGATCACCATCAGGCGCTGGATGTGGTGGGCATAGGCTTCGCGCAATGACTGCCCCACAGCCTGGGCCATGCAGGCCATCTTGGTGTCACCCGTCCAGAACCAGTCGGGCAAGGGCAGGGTGTGGCCCAGGTGGTTGAGCTGGTCGTAGCCCGGCATGTGCGCCCAGTACACGCCGCGCACGTACTCGCGCCAGCCCAGGATCTGCCGGATGAAGCCTTCGGCCGAAGCCAGGGGCACGTGCCCTGCGCGCCACGCGGCCTCTGCGGCGTCGATGACCTCGCGTGGGTGCAGCATCTTCACGTTCAGCGCAAACGACAGCAGAGAATGGAAGAGGCGCCAGGCCTTGTCGGTGAGCGCATCCTGGAAGTCGCCGAAGTGGGGCAGAGCTTGCGTGATGAAGGCCTGCAGGTGCTGCAAGGCTTCCACGCGGTTCAGGGGCCAGGCCAGGCGGTTGGCTTGCGGGTCACCAAAGGCCCGCACACCTGCTGCTTCAATGCGGGCCCACAGCGCGCTGTGGTCATGGGGCGTGCGCCAGTCGGGCGGCTCGGGTGGCGTGCCGGGCCAGGACTTGCGGTTGTCTCGATCGAAGTTCCACTGGCCACCTTCTGGCTTGCCGGCCGCGTCCAGCAGCACGCGGTGCCGGGTGCGCATGTGGCGGTAGAAGTGTTCCATCAGCCACTGCTTGCGCTGGGCAAACAGGTGTGCGGCTTCATCGCGGCTGGTCAGGAAGTGGCCGGTGTCCACCATGTCCACCGTCAGGGCGGTGCCACGCTGTGCCTGTGCCCAGGCTTTCAGCTGTGCATCCACCCGCCAGTCGTCGGGCGCCTGGTACTGCACCCCTGTGGCGCCGTAGTGGGTCACCAGCGCATCGAGGTTGCCGGTGAAGGACTGCCGGTTGCTCGGGTCGTCGATGGCAACGTGGCGCACCCGGTGGCCCGCTTCGCGCAGGTGGCGGGCCAGGTCGCGCATGGCGGCGAACATGGCCAGCACCTTTTGCGCGTGGTGCAGCACATGGTCGGTCTCTTGCCGCACCTCCATGAAGACGTACACGGTGTCGGGGCTGACGGCATCAAACCAGGGGTGCAGGGGGTTGAGCTGGTCGCCCAGGATCAGGCGCAGGGTGCTCATGCCTTGGTCTTGCCAGGTTCACCTGCCTGGCGGCAGCGGTCCGAGCAGTACTTGACCTCGGCCCAGTCCCGTTCCCACTTCTTGCGCCAGGCAAAGGGGCGCTGGCAGCACAGGCAGAGCTTGCTGGGCAGGTCTGATTTCTTGCGCATGCGCATTCAAAAATCCAGGGTGAGTTGGGGTGAGGCCGCGTTGACGTCGTCATGGGTGGAAGCTGTAGCCGCGCGCGGGCTGAAGGCAGACCTGGGCGCGCCATCGCGGAAGGTGCGTGAGCCGTGCTTGCGCACGATCTCGGCCTTGGCCGCCTTCACCTCGGGCTGGGCGCGCAGGCCATGCACTCGGGCCTTGGCCGTGCCTGTGGCCACCGACAGGTCCACCAGGGGCAGGGGGATGTCGGCGTTGGCGTCGGTGCCCACGCGCAGGCCGCAGCGGGCCTGCGCTTCAGGTGGCATGCGCCAGGGCTCGAACAGCCAGGCATCGGGCACGCGGCGCATGGCGGGCAGCCAGCGGCGCACGAAACGGCCTTGCGGGTCGTGGTCGCGCGCCTGCTTGATGGGGTTGTAGACCCGCGTGGTGTTGATGCCCGTGGTGCCGGCCTGCATCTGCATCTGGCTCCAGTGGATGCCGGGTTCGTAGTCCACAAACTGCCGCGCCAGCCACAGACCCACAGGCCGCCAGTGCAGCCACAAGGGGTAGCTGGCCACCGACACGAGCATGGCACGCATGCGGAAGTTGATCCAGCCGGTTTCAAGCAGCATCGCCACGCAGGCGTCCACCAGGGGCCACCCGGTGCGGCCATGGGTGAGGGCCTGGAAGTGGGCCTCGTTGAATTCGCCTTCACGCAAGTCGTCATAGCCCCGGTGCAGGTTGCGCCATTCCAGTTCGGGTTCACTTTCCAGTTTCTGGATGAAATGGCAGTGCCAGTGCATGCGGCTCAGGAAGGCCTTGAGACCGGCTTGCTGGCGGGCGGCCCAGGGCGCTTCGATGCCCTGGAGCGCAGCCAGTCTGGCGCGGGTGGCCTGCACCACCTCGCGTGTGCCCAGGCAACCCAGTGCCAGGTAGGGCGACAGGCGCGAGCACGCTGTGGGCGCCGACAGCGGTGACGAGATGCCGCCACGGTATTGACCGCAGCGCTCCTGGAGGAAGGCGTGGAGCACCCGCAGCCCGGCATCGCGGCCGCCGCGTTGCCGGCCAGAGACGGGCGCGTCCTCGTGGGTCCCCGGCAGCGGCGAGGTCAGGATCGGGGCGTTGGCCGGCGCATCTGCCGAGGCGGCGTCGCCAGGCGGACTGGGCCACATCGCCTGGCGCATGAACTGCTCCCAGCGCACATGCCAGTGGTCACGGTTCTGCAAGCGTCGCACCACACCCATCTGCGGCCACTCCTGCTGGCGCACGCCCTGTTGCCTGCACCAAGCCGCCACGGTCAGATCGCGGGCGTAAGTGAAGGCGTTGCCGGTCTCTTCGTGCGACAGCAATTCGCCAAATGGCGCGTGCGCATGCAGCTGGGCCAGCACCTCCACGGCCTCGCCCCGACGCACCATCAGGCTGCCGCCCAAGGCTTGCAAGGCGTGGCTCAGGTCGCGCAAGGCTTCACAGAGGAAGTCCCAGTGCCGTCCGGCGGCATCGGCCTGGGCCCACAGTTCGGGCTCGACGATGTAGAGACCGCGCAGCGGCAAATGTGGCGCCCGCGCATGGGCGGCGTGCAAGGCGGCGTGGTCCACCACGCGCAGGTCGCGTTTGAACCAGACCAGGGCGGGGTGCGCAATGGGGGGCATCGCGCGATGCTATGGGTTTGACGCTGGCCTGCGGCGGGCGATTCGCCGCGTCATCCGGTGCAAAGCCGCTTCAGCGGCGCCCGATCGCCTGGATCACATCCCCAAAGGCGAGACGCCAATCAGCTTCACGTGCCCCCAGAAGGCAAAGGCTGCCCAGGCGGCCGCGCCCAGCACCACCGTCAGGCCCGTGGCCACCGCCGAGCTGGGCAGCGCCGGTGGCGGGTTGGCCCGGTCACGCTGGCGCGCGGCGCGGAAGCACAAGATCGCCCACACCAGAAAGGCGCCAAAGAGGACGATGTCCGCCAGCTTGCCATTGGCCAGCAAGTGGGCCAAGGCCCAGACCTTGGTGCCCAGCAGCATGGGGTGGCGCAGCCGCGCCTTGATGGCGTTGCCCGGCACGTAAGCGGCCACCAGGAAAATGAAGGCCACCAAGGTCAGCAGGCCTGCGATGTGGCGCATGGGCAGAGGCGGGTGCCACACCCACACCGGGTTGAGCCTGGCCTCGCCAAAGCCCACCACGATCAGCGCAAAGCCCAGCAGCGACAGCAGCGCGTAGGCGCCCTTCCAGGGCTGCAGGCCCAGCCGCTCGGTGGTGCGCGTGCGCCAGCCATCGGCCACGATGCGCACCGAATGCACACCCAGAAAGATCACAAGACCCAGAATCAGCCAAGCCATGGTTCGTTCCTGGAACACGTTGAAGGGAGGGTAGGGACAAGGGGGGAGAGGGGCGCGCAGATACTACACTGCGCACCGCAGCACGGATCTCTCAGCCCACGCGATGTCTCAACAATCGATTGACTTCACCCCGCCACCGCCCGCCGACGGCGGTGACAGCCTGACGCTCTCCCATTACGCCGAGCGCGCCTACCTGGAATACGCCCTGAGCGTGGTCAAGGGCCGCGCCCTGCCCGATGTCTGCGACGGCCAGAAGCCTGTGCAGCGCCGCATCCTGTACGCGATGGACCGCATGGGCCTGAGCTTCAGCGGCAACGCCGGGCCCAAAC
Source organism: Burkholderiales bacterium (assembly GCA_947371645.1). Next base: position 8,952 of record CANBQJ010000003.1, read on the forward strand.
CCGTCAAAAGCGCCCGCGTGGTGGGCGATGTGCTGGGCAAGTACCACCCGCATGGCGACAGCGCCGCCTACGACGCCATGGTGCGCATGGCGCAAGATTTTGCGCTGCGCTACCCGCTGATCGACGGCCAGGGCAACTTCGGCTCTCGCGATGGTGACGGCGCCGCCGCCATGCGCTACACCGAAGCCCGCCTGGCGCCGATCGCTCGCCTGCTGCTCGACGAGATCGACATGGGCACGGTGGATTTCACCCCCACCTACGACGGCTCTTTCGAAGAGCCCAGGCAGCTGCCCGGCCGCCTGCCCTTCGTGCTGCTCAATGGCGCCAGCGGCATCGCCGTGGGCCTGGCCACAGAGATCCCCAGCCACAACCTGCGCGAGGTGGCCGCCGCCACCGTCGCCCTGATCAAGAACGACAAGACCACCGACGCCGAACTGGCCGAGCTGCTGCCAGGCCCCGACTACCCGGGCGGTGGCCAGATCATCTCCAGCCCCAACGACATCGCCGACGCCTACCGCACCGGCCGGGGCAGCCTGAAGGTGCGCGCCCGCTGGAAGATCGAAGAGCTGGCGCGCGGCCAGTGGCAGCTGGTGGTCACCGAGCTGCCACCCGGCACCAGCGCGCAGAAGGTGCTGGAAGAAATCGAAGAGCTGAGCAACCCCAAGATCAAGGCCGGCAAGAAGGCCTTGAGTGCCGACCAGCTGCAGCTCAAGACCACCTTGCTGTCGGTGCTGGACGCCGTGCGCGATGAATCCAGCAAGGACGCCGCAGTGCGCCTGGTCTTCGAGCCCAAGACCCGCGCCATCGCCCAGCAGGAACTCATCACCACGCTGCTGGCCCACACCAGCCTCGAGAGCTCGGCCTCCATCAACCTGACCATGGTCGGGGCCGACGGCAAGCCCACGCTCAAGGGCCTGCGCCAGATCCTCACGGAGTGGATTGGTTTCCGCATGGCGACCGTCACCCGGCGCACGGCGCACCGCCTGGGCAAGGTGCTGGACCGCATCCACATCCTGGAAGGCCGCCAGCTGGTCTTGCTCAACATCGACGAGGTGATCCGCATCATCCGCGAGAGCGACGAGCCCAAGCCCGCGCTGATCGATGCCTTCAAGCTCTCGGAGCGTCAGGCCGATGACATCCTGGACATCCGCCTGCGTCAGCTGGCCCGCCTGGAAGCCATCAAGATCGAACAAGAGCTGGCCGAGTTGCGAGGCGAGCAGGCCAAGCTGGAAGACATCCTCAACAACCCGGGCGTGCTCAAGCGCACCGTGGTCAAGGAGATCGAGGCCGACACCAAGCAGTTTGGCGACGAGCGACGCACCCTCATCCAGACCGAGAAGCGCGCCGTGGCCGAGGTCAAGGTGATCGACGAGCCGGTGACGGTGGTGATCTCGGAGAAGGGCTGGGTGCGGGCCCGCACCGGCCACGGCCACGACCCGGCCAGCTTCGCCTTCAAGTCGGGCGATGCGCTCTACGGCACCTTCGAGTGCCGCACGGTCGACCCGCTCATCGTGGTCGGCAGCAATGGCCGCGTCTACAGCGTGCCGGTGGCCAGCCTGCCGGGCGCGCGCGGCGACGGCGCCCCCATCACCACCATGATCGAGCTGGAAAGCGGCACCCAGCCTCGCCACTACCTGGCGGGCTCGCCTGAGCAGGTGGTGCTGCTGGCCCAGACCGGCGGCATGGGCCTGCTGGCCAGGCTGGGCGACATGGTCACCCGTCAGAAGGGCGGCAAGGGCTTCCTGAGCCTGGACGACGGTGAGTTCCTGCTGGCGCCCGTGCTGGTGCAGGCGGCGCACACCCAGGTGGCCTGCCTGGCCCAGGGTGGGCGCATGCTGGTCTTCGGGCTGGACGAGTTGAAGCTGCAGTCCAATGGCGGCCGTGGCCTCACCCTGATGGACGTGGATGCCAAGTCAGACCCGCTGATCTCGGTGGCCACGGTGCACAACGGCGTGCGCGTCATCGGCCTGGGCCGAGGTGCCAAGGCCAGGGAAGAAGACGTGCGCAACAGCGCCTATGTGGCCCACGTGGGCAAGCGGGCCCGCAAGGGCAAGGCGGTCGACGCCTTCCAGAAGGTCACGCGCCTGCAATCACTGGGCTGATCGGCGCGGCGCCTTCACCGCGGCTTCAAAGCGCCGAGAGGTACTTCGAGACCTCTTGGCTCGTCAGCTTGCCGTAAGTCGACAAGGCAATGGCCATGGCCCCCAGCAGGGTGTTGGTGTTGTTGCCGGCCCGTTCGCGCACGGCCGCCACGCCCTCGTCCCAGCGTCCCTTGTCAAACCTGAAGCCGGGCTTGTGCAGGAAGCGGATCTCGTCGACCCCAATCTTGACGTGGGCGCCGCCGTCGTTGTAGATGTGGACGTGCCAGGCGCCACTGCCCCCGCCCAGGTATTCCCCGCCGCTGCCATCCGAGGTGCTGCTGACCGCGCCGAAAGTCTGCTTGATCGTCGTCTTCGTCCATTGGACGGCTGTGGGCGTGGGTATCGCCGTGGGTGTGTTGGGCTGCTGCTGAGCGATCGTCAGGTTGTGGTGCAGCTGGCAAAGGCCGTTTTGCACGGCATCGTTGTCGCACTGGGCGTCGGCGGCGTCGTCCCATTGGTAGCATTTCGTCATGAGGGCCCCTTGTGTGATTGGTTGGCGAACAGGAAGGCCTGCTTCGGGGGCCCGTGGCGTCAACCGGGCTTGAGCAGGCTCAATTTTTTGCATCATGCCATTTCGGACATCCGGGAACAAGATGGGCGTCTTGGCGGCGTGGAGTTTCCAGGCCACAGCGCTGGGCCCTCAGGCCCACAGCCAGGCCACAGCCCCGGCATACAGGGGAATGCCGATCAAGATGTTGAACACGAAGGTCAGACCCAGCGACATGCCCAGGTAGAGGCCGGGGCGTGCCTCCGGGATGGCATGGCGCAGCACGGCGGGCACCACGATGTAGGACGAACTGCCGGCCAGCACAGCCAGGAGCGTGGCATCGCCCCTGGCCATGCCCAGCAACCTTGCCAAGGCGATGGCCACGCCCGCTTGAACCAGCGGTGCCGCAACGGCGTACGCCAGCATCCGATGCGGCACGTCGCGCAGGCTGGACCACTGCCGCGCGACGGTCAGGCCCATGTCCATCAGGAAGAGGGCCAGCATGCCCTTGAACAGGGCGCCAGAAAAGGGTTCCATCATGGCGTGGCCCGGTTCGCCCGTGATGAGGCCGATGGCCAGGCTGCCCACCAGCAGCAGGTGGGCGCCGTCGGTCAAGGCGTGACGCAAGACGGCCCCCACACGAAGCGGCGCATCGTCTGGGGGCACCGATGACGGTACTGCTGGCCCGGGCCAGCCCAGCACGGCCGTGCCGCCGGCACGCCCGGTTGCGGCGCCCACCGAAGCCCGCTGCACACCGGCCTGGTGTGAGCGCACCCAGGCGGCCAGGCCCACGGCCATGATCGCAGCAGGGGACTCCATCAGCACCAAGGCCACCGCCATGTGCCCGCCATAGGGCACGTCGGCTTGCTGCAGGTACTGCGTGGCGGCAATGAAGGTGGTGGCGCTCACCGAGCCATAGGTGGCGGCCACGGCCGCGGCGTCCAGCGCGGGCAACCAGTTGCGCAGCAAGAGCCAGCCCAGCAGAGGCACCAACAAGGCCAGCGCGATGGCCGCGCCCAGGGCCGTGAGCACATCGGCGCCACCACCGCTGCGGGCCAGCGCAAAGCCGCCTTTCAGTCCGACGGACATCAACAGGTACAGCGACAGGAACCTGGTCGTCTGTTCCGGCAGGCTCAGGTTGGAGCGAAGGCATCCCGCCAGCACGCCAAAGACGAAAAACAGCACGGCGGGGTCCAGGAGGTTGTTCATGGCAGTCATGGGTGCGGATGCTAGTGCCCTAAACTCATCGTGAAAAATCAAATGTTCTGATCATTCATATAGATATGAATCTATGCATATCACCTGGCGTCAACTGAGGCTCTTCCACGCACTGGCCCATACCGGCTCGGTCACAGGCGCAGCCAAGGCCGAGCACGTGACCCAGCCGACCGTGTCGATGCAGCTGCGGCAGCTGCAAGAGGCTGCTGGCGTCCCTTTGCTGGAGCCCGATGGCCGAGGTGTGCGGCTCACGGATGCTGGCCAGCGCCTGGCTCAGACCTGCCAGGACATGCTGGCCCGGTGGGACGCTTTCGAGATGGAACTGGCCGACCTGCAAGGCCTCAAAACCGGGCGGCTGGATGTGGCCGTGGTCAGCACCGCCAAATCCTTCATCCCGCGGCTGCTGGGGCCGTTTGCCCAGCTCTACCCGGGGATCGACGTGCACCTGGAGGTGGCCAACCGCGATGCCATCGTGCAGCGCCTGGCCAGGTCGCAGGATGACCTGGTGATCATGACCACGCCGCCCACCCACTTGCCTGTCGTGGCCGAGCCGCTGCTGGACAACCCTCTGGTGCTGGTGTCGGCGGCCGACCACCCCTTGGCTTCACGCAAGCGCATCCGGCTCGACACCTTGCGAGGAGAGCGTTTCATCTTGCGAGAGGTGGGCTCGGGCACGCGCATCAGCTGCGAACGGCAGTTCCAGCAATGGGGCTTCGAGCCCAGGGTGCAGATGTCGCTGGGCAGCAACGAGGCCATCAAACAGGCGGTAGCGGGCGGCTACGGCCTGGCGGTGCTGTCTCGTCACGCGCTGAGCGCAGACCCGGCTCAGGACGGGCTGGCCATCTTGCCGGCCCAGGGCTTCCCCATTGCCTCACGCTGGTACCTGGTGTGGCGCAGCGAGCGCCAACCCACGCCCGTGGCCCGCGCCTTCCTGGACTTTTTGTACAGCGCGCTGGGGCAGCAGGCCAAGTGAGTGCGGGAATCTCCACCTTGCCCGCCGGGGTGGACTGCTCTAGGATGGACCAATGCTGCCTGACCGGTGGTGCGCCCAAAGCGCAGACCATGGGCATGAGCGCAAATTCAATCAACAGGAGGTCCATCATGAGTGTGGCTGTACGCGCGTCGTCCATTGGCGACCATCAGGCCTATTACGAAGAAAACGGCTATGTGGTGCTGCCCAAGCAGCTCCCTGAGGCCCTGATCGATGACCTGCTGAGCCTCTACCAGCGGGACATCGTTGCCAGCAAGACCAAGTTCTACCGCCAGAACACCAACGTCTACGACCGCAACCGCTTCACCGAGCACGGCCATGTCATCCAGAGCTTTCTGGACGTTCACCATTACAAGCGCTTCCCGGCTTTTCGCCAGGCCGCGTTGAACCTGTATTTCTCGGACGCCCTGAAAAAGGGCTTGCAAAGCGTGACGGGGCACCGCGAGCACAACCTGATGCAGAGCATGCTGTTTGATGCCAACGCGGCCACGCCGCCCCACCAGGACTGGTGGTACCTCGACAGCGTGCCTCAAGGGCATCTGGTGGGCGCATGGATCGCGCTGGAAGACATCGAAGAGGCTGCAGGCCGTTTTTACGTCTTGCCGGGCAGCCACAAGGTGGTGCTGCACGAAGCCAACCTGCCGCACTCGGAGTGGCTGGTGCGCATGCGCAAGTACGTGGACGAGCACGCCGCCGAGGTGCGCGCCCCCGCGCTCAAGAAGGGCGATGTGCTGATCTGGAATTCGCGCACCATCCACGGCGCGCTGGAAACCCAGGACCGGCGCTTTTCGCGCAAGTCCCTGACGGCCCACTTCATGCCTTCGTCCATGACCTTCGGCAACCTGTTCACGGCCAAGCCCTGGATCGAGTACGAACACGTGGGCCCGAACCGCTACTTCGCCAACCAGCCCGAGTATTCGCTCAAGGCTGCGGCGGTGTCCCAACTGAAGGTGGCGGTGTACGACAGCCCCAAGCTGATGCGGCTGGTGCGCAAGTTCCAGCGGCGGTCTGTGGCTTCGGTCTGAGCCTGGCCTGACCGGTCAGACCCGCACCACGGTCACCGAGCATTCTGCTTCTGCCACAACCTGGGCGCTGACGCTGCCCAGGTAGCGCCGCATGGCCGAGTGGCCGCGTGCACCCATCACGATGTGGTCGATCTGGTTCTTGTTGGCGAAGTCAATCAGCGCCGTGGCGGTGTCCGGGGCTTCCAGCACATGGAAGGTCAGGCGCTGCTCGTCCATGTTCAAGCCCTGTTGAAGCGGGCGGGCCCAATGTTTGATGGCCACCAACTGCTGCACGTGCAGGCTGCGGCCTTGCTCGTCGGTGAGCTTGTCCATGCCCACGCGGTTGACCTTCATCACGCTGACGCAGGCCAGGCGGGCGCCGGGCTCGATCTGCATGATGCGGCGCACGGTGAGCAGCAGCTTCTTGTCCAGCTCAGCGGTTGAGCTTTTCACCCCGATGGCCACCATGATGACCGGGCTCTTGGCCAGGTGCTCGCCAGCCGACTGCTGGCCTTCGCTGTCGGCCCCCAAGGCCTTGAACCAGCGCTTGAGCGTGGTGAAGCGGCCTGGCGTGGTCAGGCGCTCGGCACGCTCGGTCAGGGCCACGGTGTCCAGGTTGCGCAGGTCGTGCGCCAGTTGTGCGGCGCTCTGGTGGCGCTGCGCCGGGTCGACTTCCAGGCAGCGCAGGATCAGCTCTTGCAGGGCCGGCGGCGTGTCGGGCCGCAGCGCTCGCGGTGGCACGGGGGCGGTGTAGAGGCGTTTGCGCAGGCCCGCCACAGAGGTGGGCTGCCCGAAAGGCCGCTCGCCGGTGGTGAGGTGGTAGAGCATCACCCCCAGGGCGAAGAGGTCGCTGCGCGGGTCGTTGCGCACGAACTGCACCTGCTCGGGCGACATGTAGGGCCCGGTGCCCATGGGCAGGGCGAATTCTTCTTCCAGGAGGTCGGGCAGGTGGTCGTGGCGAGACAGGCCAAAGTCCACCAGCACAGCTTCGCCCGTGGGGCGGAACATGATGTTGCTGGGCTTGATGTCCAGGTGCACCATGTTCTGCTTGTGCAGTTCATGCAGGGCGTGGGCCACGCGGGCACCGACGTCGGTCACTTCGTCGAAGGGCAGCGGCGCATGGTCAAAGCGGGCTTTCAGCGACGCACCGGGGATGTGCTCCATGACGATGTAGGGCTGGCGGGTGAAATCGCCCTTGGCCACGAAGGCAGGCACGTGCGGGCCCGAGAGCATGGGCATCACCATTTGCTCGACCTCGAAGCCGACGATGGTGGTCGGGTCTTCGCCGCCCTTGATGCGCGGTACCTTCATGATCAGTGGCATCTCGCCTTCATGCCCAGGCCTTTGCACGGCCCACAGCGTGGCCATGCCACCCATGTGCAGGCGCTCGCCCAGCACGAATCCGTCGATCTCGGCGCCCGCCTGCATGCTCCAGTTGCCGGTGGGGGCTGGGGTATCGGGGTTCAAGGGGGTGCTGGGTTCATTGGCCATCTCTCAACCTTTGCGCAAAAAATGCGGGCAGGCCTGCCGCGTCGATGCGGCCGGCTGCCTCTTCGTGGTCGTAGGGTACGCGGTAGAAGGTGATCTGGCCTTGCGCCATGTCCAGCATGGCGCAGGCGGCGGCGGGGTTGCCGTCACGCGGCTGCCCCACCGAGCCGGCCACGGCCAGCCAGCGGCGGGCGGCCGACAAGGCGATGGGCACGCCCGGTGTGGGCTGGAAGGCGCCGGTCTTGCCGGTGGCGGTCAAGTTGTAGAGCGCCTGTTCGTGCATGTGGCCGCAGACCACGTAGGGGCTGGACGTGGCCTGCAGGCTGCCCACCGCTTCCATGCGGCCCTGGATGTAGGCCCAGTGGCCAGGGTCTTGCGCGTTGGCGTGAACGGCCAGGCAGGCGCCGACCTGTGCGCTCAGGGGCAGGGCACCCAGCCAGGCACGCTGTTCGGTGCTCAGGGCCTTGCGCGTCCAGTGCAGCGAGGGCAGCACATGGTCGGACAGGCCGTGATCGTCTTCGGTGGCGGCGGCCTCATCGTGGTTGCCGCGCAGCACCACGGCACCCGCCTGCTGGCGGGCCATGACCCAATCGACCACCCATTGCGGGTCGGCGCCGTAGTCGACGTAGTCGCCCAGCAGCAGCAACTGGTCGAAACCCGTTTCGGACAGGTGAGACCATACGGCCTCCGTGGCTTGCCGGTTTGCATGCAAATCCGACATCAGGGCGAGTTTCATGGGCGCGGGGGCAGTCACATTGAACATGAGTCTAGTCGCCTGATGACCGCGAAATCATGCTGGGAAGCGCTGGGGCCGATGCGGGTGCGCAAATGGCCACCTTTTGATAGCATGATTGCCAGTCACGGCGCCAGCCTTTTCACAGGGTACACCTCTGGACATGCTCACCCCAGAACAAGAAGCCATCGTGCGCTCCGTGCGCAAACTGATCGATTTTTGGCAGATCACGCCCAGAGAATTGGGCGGGGTGGGCACCGTGCGCAAGGCGGTTCAGGTTCAGGCGCCGCCGCCCAAGGCCGTCATCAAATACCGCCACCCCCGCACCGCAGAAACCTGGGATGGTGAAGGTTCTCAGCCGCAATGGCTTCGGGAGGCCCTCACCAAACAGGGCTATACCGTTGATGAGTTGCGCATCGATTCGCGGCTCAACCGGGAGGCCCTGGAAGGGCGCTGAGCCGGCGGGCGCCTCTCAAGGGCTCGCAGCTTGAAGCACAGGCATCGACGTCGGCAGCGCATGTTGTGTTTCCACCCTCGCGCGCCCGCGGGACTTGGCCAGATACAAGGCTTGATCGGCTTGCTGCACCAGGGTCTGGGGCATGCTGCCAGGTTTGGGCACGCAACTGGCCACGCCGACGCTGCAACTCAGGGCCACGCCCAGGTCGCCCACGCGCGTCTGACAGACACGCTGCAAGACCTGCTCGGCCATGCGGGCCGCGCCCTCTTCGTTGGTCAGGGGCATCAGCATCACGAACTCTTCGCCGCCGTAGCGGGCAATCAAGTCGCCCGGGCGTTGGGCCTGGCCCGAAATGGCTTTGGCGGCTTCTGCCAGACACTGGTCGCCAAAAGGGTGGCCAAACTGGTCGTTGATGCGCTTGAAGTGGTCCAGGTCGATCATGGCCACCGCGAGCGGTTCGCATCGCCGAGATGCCAGCCGCCAGGCAGCGTGCAGGTTTTCTTCAAAGCTCAGCCTGTTGGCGATGCGGGTGAGGGCGTCCGTGCGGCTCAGGGCTTCGAGTTCCAGCGCGCGTTGCTCCAGCTGGGTCTGGGCATGAACGCGGGTGCGGTAGTCGCGCCGTGCGATGCGGGCCAGGTTGCGTGAATACAGCACCAGCAAGATGACCATGCCGGTGATGCTGACGTTGGTCCAACCCCCTTGGGGCAGCAGCACCAGGGCCGTGGGCCCCAGCGTGGCAAAGGCGTAGATGCGGGGCAGCACCGGGTCGCTGGCGGTGATCACCGTGCCACCCGCCGTGATGCCCACGGTGGCCACCAGCATCATCCAGCTCAGGGTGTCATGGGGTCCCTGGCCGAAAATCCATGCGCACAGCAGGCCCCAGTAGAGGTTATGTGCCAGCGACATCCCGCAAAACAAGCGGCGCGTGCGGGTGACGTCCTCCGGCATCGCGTCGAGCAGGTGGCGGTGGTAGAAGAAGCGCGTCACCGAGATGAGGGCCAGGGTCAGGCCATGGGCCCAGGCAAAGCCGGTGCGTTGCCAGGCCTGCCCGTCGATCAGGGTCAGTTCGGCCCAGATCAGGGGGTAAAGCGCCAGGCCCAGTTGCATGCGCTGGGCCATGAGGACCAGGCTTTCGCGCTGGAAGCGGGTCGGCACGGGCTCATCGGCCGGCCAGTCCTGGCGGCCTTCACCGTGTGGATCCGAAGAGTTGCCCATGCGCCGATACAACCTCGTGCCGCTCTTGGGCACTGCAGTGGGATATCGGCAATCCGGACAGGGAAATGAACCCGTTTTTAGGGGTGCAAGGTGGTCCCGCCGACAGGAATCGAACCTGTATTTGCCGCTTAGGAGGCGGCCGTTCTATCCATTGAACTACGGCGAGATCAAGGCAGGCGGGATTATGCCTTGAGCATGCCCTTGGTCTCGATGAAGGCGATGACCTGGTCCAGGCCGCTGCGCGTCTTGAGGTTGGTCATCACAAAGGGGCGGCTGGGGCGCATGCGCTTGGTGTCGGCCTCCATCACGTCCAGGTTGGCGCCGACGTAGGGCGCCAGGTCGGTCTTGTTGATGACAAACAGGTCGCTCTTGGTGATGCCGGGACCGCCCTTGCGCGGGATTTTTTCACCGGCGGCCACGTCGATGACGTAGATCGTCAAGTCGCTCAGCTCGGGGCTGAAGGTCGCGGCCAGGTTGTCGCCGCCGGATTCGATGAACACGATGTCGGCATTGGGGTAGAGGCGCAGCATGCGGTCCACCGCTTCGAGGTTGATGGATGCGTCTTCACGGATGGCGGTGTGTGGGCAGCCGCCGGTCTCGACGCCCATGATGCGTTCGGGCTCCAGGGCGCCGGCCACCGTCAGCAGGCGCTGGTCTTCCTTGGTGTAGATGTCGTTGGTGACGACGACCAGGTCGTAGCTGCTGCGCATGGCCTTGCACAGCATTTCGACCAGGGTGGTCTTGCCGGAGCCCACGGGGCCGCCCACGCCCACGCGCAGGGGAGGGAGCTTCTTGGTGCGGCCGGGGATGTTGTGCAAGTTGCTCATGATCTGAAAAGGCGTGAGTACTGGGTTTCGTGTTGCGCGCTCAAGATGGCGAGCATGGGGGTGAAGGCCTGGCGTTGGCCGTCGGACAGAGACAGGGCCTGCTCGATGGCATCGGGGATGGCGTCAACCAGGCTTTGCAAGATGCGCTGCCCGGCGCTTTGCCCCAGGGGCACGGACTTGATGGCGGCCTGCACCATGTTTTCTGCCCAGCCGAAGGTGAAGCTCAGCAGGGCTTCACGCAAGGCGGCTTGGCCGTCGGTGCGGTGAGCTGGCATGGGCAGGCACTGGGCCACGGCCAGGGCAAAGGCCACGGGCCAGGTGGGGGCCGGGCTGAGTGCGGCGCAGGCGGCCAGGCGCTGGTCAGTGGCCGGCACCTGCGCGCTGCCACCGCGGTTGCGCAGCCATTCCACGAGGGATCGGCCCATTTGCTCTGCCTGCAGGCGCAGTTCACTGGTTTCGCGGGTGAGGCGCACCCAGTCGTTGAGCTCGTGCACGCGGGCCAGGTCGTTGCGCTGCCAGGCCAGGGCGGCTTTGGCAACCACGGCCAGGTCGCTGCGGGCCACGGCCAGCTGCAGTTGGTCTTGCAGCCAGCGGGCGGCCTGGGCTTCGTTGCCGACCAGGCCCGCTTCCACGGCGGCTTCCAGGCCCTCCGAGTAACTGAAGCCGCCGACGGGCAGGGCGGGTGAGGCCAGCCACATCAGCTGCAGGCGGGCCGCGGGGGACAAAGGAGATGGACGGGGCGGGACGCGGGGCATCGAGCTTGCTGCGATGCGGCTCAGTGGTCGTGACCGCAGCCTGGGCCGTGCACGTGAGGGCCTGCCGGGGCCGTTGTGGTGTTGGCGGCTTTCACGGCAATGCCGATGGGTTTGCCGCGGACGGGCTGCTGTTGTGCGGGGGCGTGGTCATGTGCGTGGTCGTGCGCATGCCCATGATCGTGTTCATGCCCGTGGTGCTCATGGCCATGGCTGTGACCACCGGAGGCACCACCGGCCGCATAGGCGCCGCCCTCGGGCTCGAACGCCACCAGGGCTTCTTTGACCGTGAGGTGCATGGCACGCAGCATGTCTGCCAGCACGTGGTCAGGTTCGATCTTGAGGTGGTCGGTTTGCAGCTCGATCTGCACGTGCCGGTTGCCCAGGTGGTAGGCGGCGCGCACCAGGTCAAATGGCGAGCCGTGGTCGGCGCACGGTGTGATCACCAGCACCGGTTGAGGGGCCGCCTGCACGCGGACCATGCTGCCGTCTTCGGCCACCAGCACGTCACCGCCGCGCACCAGGGTGCCCCGTGGCAGGAACACGCCCAGCTGTCGCCCCTGGTTGTCGGTGGCGTCGAAGCGGCTTTTCTGACGCACATCCCAGTCCAGCTCGACGGTGGCGGCGCGCTTGAGCAGCACGGCGGCCAGGCCCTGGCCCTGGGGGAGGAGTTTGTTGACGGTCAGCATGTCTTGATCTTAAGCGCTGGGCTTGGCCGAACGCGCCGGCATCAGGCTGCGCAAGGCCAGAAATCGGGGTGGTTCATACAGGTAGCGCACCCAGTTGCCAAAACGTTGGTGGATCAGCATCGGCACGAACAAGGCGGCCAGCGTGGCCACGATGGTGTGCAGCGCGAAGTCTTTGCTATGCAAGCCGCTTGCCAGCACGGCCCGCACGGCCACACCGATCATGGTGTGCATGGTGTAGATGACCATGGACGCCGCGCCCAGCATGCCCAGCCAGCGCCAATTGCGGTGCTGCAGCAGGTGGCAAAGCGAGATCACCGCGATGACGCAAGCCAGGGTCATGGGGAACTTGATCAGGTGTTCGGGGGCGTCGGCGTCCAGGCCCAGCACGGCGTGGAAGACCCACTCCAGGGCGATGGCGGCCGTCAGGCTGGTGACGAAGATCACGCGGCTGTGGGCGAAGAAGCGCTCGGTGTGGTCGACGAAGACGGCGCCCAGCACGAAGAAGGGCAGGAAATGCGCCACGTTGTAGAGGTTGTTGAACTCGCGGAAGTGGTCTTTGGCGGCGTAAATGGCCAGTGCCGGCAGGAGCAGCCAGGGCTGATGTCGCGCCGGCACCTTGCTGAAGGCCCAGCCCGCCACCACAAACGTCCAGAACAGGGTGTAGAGGAACCAGAACTGCATGCGCGGCTCCCAGGGGAAGGCCAGGATCTCTTGCACCGAGACGGCGCCCGCGTTCTTGTACCGGCCAAAGAGGAGCTCCACCCCGCCTTGCAGCAGCGACCAGACCACATAGGGATAGGCCACGGTGTTGACCTTGTTGGCGATCAGCCCACCGGCGCCGCCATGGCTGGCCAGCGAGCGCTTCAAAAAGAGCCCGGCCAGGAAAAAGAACAAGGGCATGTGGAAGGTGTAGAGCACGCTGTGGACGACGGTCTCGCGCGCGCGGTCGCAACTCAGGCCGGCGTTGCAGACGCCCCAGGCGATGTGTCCCCACACCACCAGCACGATGCCAACGCCCTTGGCATGGTCAACCCATGGTTCTCTGCGCACCTTGTTCATGTTCGCCCCTGTTTGAAATATGCGGGGAGCATATACGCAGGGCCATGCCCCTTGCGAGAGGGGGCAACCCAGGGTCGGACACGGGTGTCAGAACAGGAAGTAGCGCTGGGCCATGGGCAGTTCGGTGGCCGGCTCGCAGACCAGCAATTGGCCGTCTGCGCGCACCTCGTAGGTTTGCGCGTCGATTTCCATCCGGGGCAGGTAGTGGTTGTGGACCATGTCCTTCTTGGTGACGCTGCGGTTGCCGCGCACGCCCACCACCTGTTTTTTGAGCCCGTACTGCTGCGGCATGCCGGCGGCAATCGACGCCTGGCTCATGAAGGTCAGTGACGAGCGCGACAAGGCGCCGCCAAAGCTGCCGAACATGGGCCGGTAGTGCACCGGTTGCGGCGTGGGGATGGAGGCGTTGGGATCGCCCATGGCGGCGGCCGCGATGAAGCCGCCTTTCATGATGACGCTGGGCTTGACGCCAAAGAAGGCGGGCCGCCAGATGACCAGGTCGGCCCACTTGCCCACCTCGATGCTGCCCACCTCGTGCGCCACGCCGTGCGACAGCGCAGGGTTGATGGTGTACTTGGCCACGTAGCGCTTGACGCGGGTGTTGTCTGCACGGGCGGTGTCGCCAGGCAGGCTGCCACGCTGGGCCTTCATCTTGTGGGCCGTCTGCCAGGTGCGCATGATGACCTCGCCCACGCGGCCCATGGCCTGCGAGTCGGAGCTGAACATGCTGATGGCGCCCAGGTCGTGCAGCACGTCTTCGGCGGCGATGGTCTCGCGGCGTATGCGGCTCTCGGCAAAGGCCAGGTCTTCGGCGATGGACGCGTCCAGGTGGTGGCAGACCATGAGCATGTCGAGGTGCTCGTCCACCGTGTTGACGGTGTAGGGCATGGTCGGGTTGGTGGACGAGGGCAGGAAGTTGGCCTCACCCACGACGCGCATGATGTCCGGCGCGTGGCCACCACCGGCGCCCTCGGTGTGGAAGGCGCACAGGGTGCGGCCTTTGGTGGCCGCGATGGTGTTCTCGACGAAGCCGGATTCGTTGAGCGTGTCGCTGTGGATGGACACCTGGGTGTCGGTTTCTTCGGCCACGCTGAGGCAACAGTCGATGGCCGAAGGCGTGGTGCCCCAGTCTTCGTGCAGTTTCAGGCCGATCACACCCGCGTCAACCTGCTGGCGCAGGGCCTGGGGCTGGCTGGCGTTGCCCTTGCCCAGGAAGCCGATGTTCATGGGGAAGGCCTCGGCCGCCTTGAGCATCAGGGCGATGTTGTCGGGGCCGGGCGTGCAGGTGGTGGCGAAGGTGCCCGTGGCCGGGCCGGTACCGCCACCCATCATGGTGGTGACGCCGCTCATCAGCGCCTCTTCGATCTGCTGCGGGCAGATGAAGTGGATGTGGGTGTCGATGCCGCCAGCGGTGACGATCATGCCTTCGGCGGCCACGATCTCGGTGCCCGGGCCGATGACGATGTCCACGCCAGGCTGCACATCGGGGTTGCCGGCCTTGCCGATCTTGACGATGCGCCCGGCCTTGATGCCGATGTCGGCCTTGACGATGCCCCAGTGGTCGAGGATGAGGGCGTTGGTCAGCACGCAGTCGCAGGCGTCCATGGGGCCGGGGCCGTTGGGGCGCTGGCTTTGGCCCATGCCGTCACGGATGGTCTTGCCACCGCCGAACTTGACCTCTTCGCCGTAGCCGCCTGCGCGCAGGGTGAGGTCGTCTTCGACTTCGATCACCAGGTTGGTGTCTGCAAGCCGCAGGCGGTCACCGGTGGTGGGGCCGAACATTTCGGCATAGGCGCGACGGGGGATGGTGGCCATCTTCAGGTAGTCCCGAGGGTTGGGGTCAGCAAGGGATCAAGTGGGGGCGGGTGGCGGGGCTCAGAGCTTGCCCTGAACCAGGCCACGGAAGCCGTAAACGATGCGGTCGCCGGCGTAGTCCACCAGCTCGACGGTGCGCTGCTGGCCGGGCTCGAAACGCACGGCGGTACCCGAGGCGATGTTCAGGCGCATGCCATGGGCCGCCCCGCGGTCGAATTTCAATGCGGCGTTGG
This sequence comes from Burkholderiales bacterium, assembly GCA_947371645.1. The sequence goes on from CANBQJ010000003.1 coordinate 24,061, forward strand.
TTTCGGCAAAGTGGTAGTGCGAGCCCACCTGGATGGGCCGGTCGCCGCTGTTCTCCACCACCTGCGTGATCGTGCGGCGGCCCGGGTTGAGGTCGATGTCCGGGCCGTCGGTGAGCAGTTCGCCGGGGACCATCACTTGTCGCCCTTGAACCAGTTGTAGGTGGCTGCGGCCAGCGCCGCCATGGCGATGAAGCCCCAGGCGTCGGTGTCGTGCCAGTGGGCGAGGCCGGGCATGCCGTGGCCTTCATGGGCCCAGGTGAGCGGCGCCGCCAGGGTGGCGGACAGCGCGACGATGGTGCGCAGGGTGGTGGCGGCTGGCTTCATCTTGGTGCTCTCACGGTGGTGGTTAGGGTGGGGCGTGGGTGGCTTGTGATTTACATCAACTGGATTGCATTAAATTGGTGCAATTTGACGGTCGCATGCTGAGGTCATGCAATGGGTTGGTGCACCGTCACCAGCTTGGTGCCATCCGGGAAGGTGGCTTCAACCTGGATCTCAGGGATCAGTTCGGCCACGCCGTCCATCACGTCTGCCCGGCTGAGCACGGTCTTGCCATCGCTCATGAGCGAGGCCACGCTTTTGCCGTCACGGGCGCCCTCCATGATGGCGGCGGTGATCAGGGCGACTGCCTCGGGGTAGTTGAGCTTCAGGCCACGGGCCTTGCGGCGCTCGGCCAGCAGGGCTGCCGTGAAGATCAGGAGCTTGTCCTTCTCTCGGGGGGTGAGTTCCATGTCGATCCGTGAGGCCAGTGAGGGTGAGGGCCGGGGCGGCATCGTTCTTGCGGCTGAACCCGGCATTGCTTATCGCCCATCATGCAAGACCCAGACCTGCCTCGTCCAGCCCTGGTGGCCACCCTGCCGCCAGGCGGGCGTGCGGGCGCCGAAGCCCCGCCTGAGGGCGATGAGGACAGTGCGACGGGCGGCGACGCCCTGCAGCGCGTGGTCAAGGTGCGGCGCGACTACAACAGCTGGGTGGCCTCCGAGACCATGGAGGACTACGCCCTGCGCTTCACGCCCCGCAGCGCACGTCGATGGAGCACCTGGCGCGTGGCCAACACCGCTTTTGGTGCCGCTGCGTTTCTGGTGCTGGAAGCGGTGGGGGCCACCTTGCTGGTGGACTACGGCTTCGTCAATGCCTTCTGGGCCATCCTGGCCACGGGCGCCATCATCATGCTGGCGGGCTGGCCCATCAGCGTGTACGCCGCCCGCTACGGCGTCGACATGGACCTGCTCACCCGTGGGGCAGGGTTTGGCTACATCGGCTCCACCATCACCTCGCTGATCTACGCCAGCTTCACCTTCATCTTCTTTGCGCTGGAGGCCGCCGTCATGGCCTATGCGCTGGAGATGGCCTTCGACATCCCGCCCGCCTGGGGCTACCTGATCTGCGCCCTGGTGGTGGTGCCCCTGGTGACCCACGGCGTGACCACCATCAGCAGGCTTCAGCTGATCACCCAGCCGCTGTGGCTGCTGATGCTGGTCCTGCCGTTCGTGGTCGTGTTCAGGGAGCACCCCCACATCCTTCAGGAGTTGCGCCTGTACGCGGGGCAGGATGGCGACCACGCTGGCTTTGACCTGCTGTCTTTTGGCTCGGCGCTGACCGTGGGCGTGGCCCTGATCACCCAGATGGGCGAGCAGGCCGACTACCTGCGCTTCATGCCCGAGCCGGCACCCGGCAAGCGAGGGCAATGGTGGGGTGCGGTGTTCGTGGGCGGGCCGGGCTGGGTCATCCTGGGCGTGCTGAAGATGCTGGGCGGCGCCTTGCTGGCTTACCTGGCGATCAGCTTTTCCGTGCCGCCCGACCGTGCGGTGGACCCCAACCAGATGTACCTGGTGGCCTGGGAAAAGATATTCCCGCGCCAGGCCTGGGCGGTGGCGGCGGTGGCGCTGTTCGTGGTGATCTCGCAGATCAAGATCAACGTGACCAATGCCTATGCGGGCTCGCTGGCCTGGTCCAACTTCTTTGCGCGGGTCACGCACAGCCACCCGGGGCGGGTGGTCTGGGTGGTGTTCAACGCCGTGATCGCCCTGCTGCTGATGGAGCTCAACCTGTTCCAGGCCTTGGGCAAGGTGCTGGGCTTGTACGGCAACATCGCGATTGCCTGGATGATGGCCGTGGTGGCCGACCTGGTCATCAACAAGCCCATGGGCTGGTCGCCGCCGGGCATCGAGTTCAAGCGCGCCCACCTGTTTGACGTCAACCCGGTTGGGGTGGGCGCCATGGTGCTGGCCTCTGCTGTGTCCATCCTGGCTTTTGTGGGCGGGCTGGGCGAACTGGCGCAGGCCTTTTCTGCCGTGATCGCCATGGTGGTGGCCCTGGTGGCTTCGCCGCTGATCGCCTGGGCCACGCAGGGGCGTTACTACCTGGCGCGCTCACCGCAGCCCGGACGACCGGTGGTGGAGCCGCCTGCTGAGGCGGGCATGCCGCTGGCCAAGGTGATCCGGCTGCGTGCGCTGCACCGCTGCACCGTGTGCGAACGCGAGTACGAAGCCGATGACGTGGCCCATTGCCCGGCTTACCAGGGCTTCATCTGCTCGCTGTGTTGTTCGCTGGATGCGCGCTGCCAGGACCTGTGCAAGCCGCACGCCCGCTGGGCCGAGCAGTGGCGGTCTTTTGGTCGGCGCTGGCTGCCTTCAGCCGTGTGGCAACGGGTGGACTCCGAGCTGGGGCAGTTCTTGCTGATCATGGCCGTGCTGGGGCCCTTGCTGGCCACCTTGTTTGGCCTGGTCTACCAGCAGGAGATCCGCGACCTGGACGTGCTGGACCTCACCTCCGTGGAGGCCGCCGCGGCCCTGTTGCGGTCGGCCATGACCAAGGTTTTCGTGGCCTTGTTGCTGGTGGCTGGCGTGGTGGCCTGGTGGGTGGTGCTCACGCACAAGAGCCGGCAGGTGGCGCAAGAAGAGTCCAACAGGCAGACCCACCTGCTGGTCAAGGAAATTGCCTCTCACCGCGAGACCGACGAGAAGTTGCAAGATGCCAAGCGTGTGGCGGAGCAGGCCAACCAGGCCAAGAGCCGCTACATCTCGACCATCAGTCACGAGCTGCGCACGCCGCTCAACGGCATCCTGGGCTATGCGCAGCTGCTGGACGAAGACGCGGCCTTGCCCGAGCACGTGAAGCACGCGGTGGGCGTCATCAAGCGGGGCGGCGACCACCTGTTGTCGTTGATCGAAGGCACGCTGGACATCGCCCGCATCGAGAGCGGCAAGCTGACGCTGGACACCAAGCCCGTGCGCCTGGCCGAACTGCTGCAGCAGATCACAGGCCTCATCGAACACGAGGCCCGTGCCAAGCGCCTGAGCTTTGTGGCCGACCTGGACCCGGCCTTGCCCGAGGCCGTGCGGGCCGACGAGCGCCGGGTGCGCCAGATCCTCATCAACATCCTGGGCAACGCGGTGAAGTTCACCCAGCTGGGCAAGGTGACTTTCAAGGTGCGCTACGCCCGTGAGATGGCCCGCGTCGAGATCACCGACACCGGCCCTGGCATCGCCCAGGCCGAGCTGGACCGCATCTTCGAGCCGTTCGCGCGGGGCTCCTCAGCGGCCGGCAGTTCGGCCAGTGGCACAGGGCTGGGCCTGACGGTGAGCAAGATGCTGACCGACCTGATGGGCGGCGAGCTGAGCGTGCAAAGCGTGTTGGGGCAGGGCACCACCTTCACCATCAAGCTGTTCTTGCCGCAGGTGCGGGCCAGCGAGGTGGGCCGGCAGGTGCGGCGTGGGCAGCGCACGGCCTATGTGGGCGAGCGCCGCCGCATCTGGGTGGTGGACAACGAAGAGGCCGACCGCGGGCTGCTGGTGCGCGTGCTGGAGCCTGTGGGCTTTGAGGTGAGGCCGCTGGCCTCAGGCCTGGATTGCCTGGACGAGCTGCGGCGCTGCCCGCCCCACCAGCTGCCGCATGCGCTGTTCATGGACCTGGCCATGCCGGGGCTGGACGGCTGGGCCACCTTGCGCGCCATACAGAACGAGGGGCTGGTGTCCGCGCCCGTGGCCATCGTGTCGGCCAATGCCTTTGACAAGGCGCTGGACAACGACGTGGGCATCACGCCTGAAGACTTCATCGTCAAGCCCGTGCGGGTGAGCGAGTTGCTGGACTGGTTGGGCCGCCGGCTGGACTTGCAGTGGATCGAAGCCCAGCAGCCGCCTGTGGTGGCGGTGGTGAATGCGGGCGCGGGTGCTGCGGCCAACGATGCAGACGAACAGGCCTTGCCCAGCCTGGAGGCCTTGCGCCAGCTGGAAGACCAGGTGCATGCCGGCTACATGCGCGGCGTGCACCGGGCGCTGGACCAGATGGCGGTGCAGGAGCCGGCGTGCGAGCCCTTTGTCCAGGGGCTGCGGCAGCTGGCCAAGCAATTCCAGCTGGATGCACTGGCCGCGCAGGTTCAGGAAGCTGTGCGCCAACGTCGAGCGGCGGCCACGCCCTGAGCGTGACCGCCACCGCGGCCCGTTCGACCTTTGACTGGCGCCTGAAGGGTCTGTCCACGCGAGTTCCCATCGTTTTGCCCCGACAATCAAGGCTTCAGCCTCAGTTGCGTCACCCCGTGCTTGCCCAGCGAGAGCCAGTGACGTTTGGCGCCTTCTTCCAACCATGTTCGACCGACTCGACCGCAGCCGTACCGACGTCGTGCTCATCGTGGACGATGTGCCGGACAACCTGTCTTTGCTGCACGACGCGCTGGACGAGGCCGGCTATACCGTGCTGGTGGCCACCCATGGCGAAGCGGCCTTGCAGCGGGCCCAGCAGGCCATGCCCGACATCATCTTGCTGGACGCCATCATGCCGGGCATGGATGGCTTCGAGGTGGCGCGCCGGCTCAAGGCGCACAGCGAAACCAGCCACATCCCCATCGTCTTCATGACCGGACTGACGGAGACGGAGCACGTGGTGGCGGCCTTCGATGCGGGCGGGGTGGACTACGTGGTGAAACCGCTGCGCCCCAGAGAGGTCATCGCCCGCATCCAGGCCCATGTGCAGGGCGCGCGCCAGGCCAGCCAGGCTCGCAACGCGCTGGACGCCTTTGGCCACGCTTCGTTGACGGTGCGGGTGAGCGACGGCCGGGTGCTCTGGCAGACGCCACTGGCCCGCCAGTTGATGCAACGCTATTTCGACACCCCCGAGAGCGTGGCCCCGGCCGAGTTGGCCGATTGGCTGCGCCAGCAGGCGCCCCTGGCCTTGACCATGGTGGAGGCTGCTGAATCCGGTCAGTCTCCGCCCGCAGCCGCGCCCACCTGGGTGGTGAACCTGGGCCGTGCCCGCCTGAGCTTTGCCTTGCATGAACCCACAGGCGAGGACGAGTGGCTGCTGGTGATGCGCGAGACCTCCGACCAGGCCGCCATGGACGCCCTGTGCCAGGCGTTCAAGCTCACCACCCGCGAAGGCGAGGTGCTGTACTGGGTGGTGAAGGGCAAGACCAACCGCGACATCGGCGACATCCTGGGCAGCAGCCCGGCCACCGTCAAGAAGCAGCTGGAACATATCTTCGCCAAGCTGGGTGTGGAGACGCGCACCGCAGCGGCCGGCCTGGCCATGAGCCGGGTGGCGCAACTTAAGGCCAGGTGACCCCGGCGCGCCAGTCACATGGGCTTGAACAGGTGGGCGTAGCTTCTGCTCACGGTCAGTTGATTCGGGTGCCCTTTCAGGTAAAGCTGGATCTTGCCGTTGTCTTCCCGGACCACTTTGTCGATCAGGCTGGTGCGAACCACCGTGCCGCGATGGATCTGCGTGAACTGCTCGGTGTCCAGGGTGGGCATCAGGTCGCGCAGCGGCGTGCGGATCAACACGGATCGGTCTTGCAAGACGACCCGCACGTACTTGTCGTCGGCTTCAAAATAATGAACGTCACCCAAGGGGATCATGTGCAGCGTTGATCCGACGCCCGCTTGAATGAGCTGCAGCCGGGGTTCTTTTTTCGGCTGGTTCAGCAGGGCGCGCAAGCTGTCCAGGGTGTCGGCGTTGCCCATCTGCCTTTCGCCCAGGCGGGCCTGGAGGCGTTCGCAGGTGTGGGTCAGGCGTTTGGGGTCCAGGGGTTTGAGCACGTAGTCCGTGGCGGCGCGTTCGAAGGCATCGATGGCGAAGCGGTCAAAGGCCGTCACGAAAACGGTCAAGGGCCGACGTCTGCCCGCAGGCCACCGTGCCAGGATCTGTTCGGCGGCTTCCAACCCATTGCGGCCAGGCATCTGGATGTCCAGGAACACGATGTCTGGCAGGGTCTGTATGGCCGACTCGACCGCCGCGTCGCCATCGTGCACGATGGCCTGGATGCGCAGGGCCGGCCACAGGCGAGTCAGCGTTCTGGCCAGGCCTCTGGCGAGCACATGTTCGTCTTCGGCGATGAGGGCCGTGGCTTCCAGCGTGCTCATGCTGCGCGTGCCATCTGTACCCAGGGCAGACGCATGGTGACGTGTGTGGCGGCGGGTTCGGCAACGAAGGTCATGTCGAGGCGGGCCCGATCGCCATACAGCTCATGCAAGCGGTCGCGCACATGTTGCAGGCCAAAGCCACCGGAGGGGCGTGGTGAGCTGGGTTGTGACTCAGCGGGCTGGGCTGGCGCCGGACAGCCAGCGTTGCAGACCTGCAGGATCAGTTGCCCGTCGTCCAGTCTGGCCACGACGGACAGGTCGCCGCCCAGCTTGCGCGGCTCCAGGCCGTGCTTGATGGCGTTTTCAACCAATGGTTGCAGCAGCATGGCGGGCACCTTGGCGGTGTGCAGCGCATTGGGCAGCTCCAATGTGGCGTGCAAGCGGTCTCCCATCCTGATTTGCATGAGTTGTAGGTAGTCCGATGTCAGCTGGAACTCTTCGGCCAAGGTGTGCTCGGTGGCCCTGCTGCTGTCCAGCGTGGCCCGCAAGAAGCCAATCAAATGCAACAGCATCGATTGCGCCTGGGGTGGGCACTCTTCGATCAGCTCGTGCACATTGGACAAGGTGTTGAACAGCATGTGCGGGTCCAGCTGGGAGCGCAGCAGGTTGAGCTGGGCTTGCGCCGTGAGCTTTTGCGCCATGCGTGCGCGGGCTTCACTCACCGTGATGCGGTCCCTGATGTACTCGGAGGCCAGGATGCACGTGATGCCATAGGCCGCGTAACTGAAGGTCATGCCATAGCGGTGGGGGGTCTGAGGCAGTGTGGTGTGACCCCAGGCCGTGGCCTGGATGCAGGCAAAAAGCTGCTGAGCAAGCCATGAGCTCAACATCATGACCGGCAGCATCAAGGCCAGCAGCAAGCACTTGCTGCGCAGGGAAAGGCCGGTATACAAGGCCAGGCGGTAGTAGCGGTCAGGGTGTCCACGTGTGTGGCGCCAGGCCCTGCGCGCCAGCACCAGCACCACGTTGGCCGTGATCAGTGAGCCGGTTGCCCCAATGCATTGCAGCCAGACCAGGTGGTAGACAAAGCCAAGGATGGGCCCGCCTTGGGCAGCCAAGGTTTCAGTCCCGTACATGGACAGCGCGCCAATGAACACCAGCACCTGATTGGCCAGCGCCAGCCGAGGCGCAAGGCCGCGCCAGGTGATGTCAAGTGGAACGGCGGGCGCGGGGGAAGGCATGTTCAATGGGGCAAGGATCGGCCTGCAAGCCTAGCGCAAGGCCGGCTGGGTGTGCAGTCGGTGGTGTGGCTTGCGATTCTGCGGGGTGAAACGACGCCCGCACCGGTGAAATGCAAGCAGGCGAAGGTGGGTGGGTGAATTTGGCGTTCACGGCATGGTTTGGCAACGTGGCTTGCCGATTGGTGCCCGGTCGGATGTGGCTTGAATGGGTGAGGGGCAGTCCATAGATTGGCGCTCGATGCGTCATCGGCCTCGTCAGCCGCATTCAAACAAGGACACTCACATGAGACACCCACGGACCCCGCGCACCTGCGCCTTGCTCTTGGCGGCCGGCTTCGGTCTTGCCGCTGCCCAAGCCCATGCCAGCCCGACCGTGCACCTGGCGGATGGCGAGCTCATCGGCATCAGCGAGGGCGGTGCCGAACAATACAGAGGCATTCCCTATGCCGAAGCGCCGGTGGGCAGCCTGCGCTGGGCCGCGCCCAAACCGGCACCCTCATGGACGGGCCAGCGGGATGCCACGCACTTCGGCGCGTCCTGCCCACAACAGATCAGCCCGTTCAGCGACAACCTGCTCAACAAAGAGGATTGCCTCTTCCTGAACGTCTACGTGCCCGAAGGCGCATCGGCAACGCCAAGGCCTGTCATCGTGTTCATACCTGGTGGTGGCATGGTGCTCGGTTCGGCCCGCCAATATGATGCCAGCCGCCTGGCGCAGGCCACGCAATCTGTCGTGGTCACCATGAACTACCGGCTGGGGGCCTTGGGCTTCCTGTGGACATCGGGGCTGGCGGCAGAAAACAAGGGGCACAACTTCTCCTTGCAGGACCAGCAAGAGGCCATGCGCTGGGTTCAACGCAACATCGCGGGCTTCAACGCCGACCCGTCGCGCATCACCATGGCCGGGCAGTCCGTGGGCGCCATATCGGCCTCTTACCACCTGACGTCGCCGCGCGCGGCAGGCCTGTTCCACCGGGCCATCCTGGCCAGCGGCATCGCGCCACCTGGCCTGCTGACCTCGGATCAGGCCGCCGCCTCGGGCGATGCCTTCGCCCTCAAGGTGGGCTGCGCAGCGGGGCCCGATCAACTGACGTGCCTGCGCGGCAAGTCACCCGAAGCCTTGGTGGCGGTGTCGCCCACCTATTTCGACATCGCCCGGGGCAAGGGCCTGGGCTGGTCGTATTTCATCGATGGCGATGTGATCACGGGAGACGTGTTGTCGGCCGTGTCGAAAGGGCGTTTCAACCAGGTGCCCGTGATGGTGGGCTCGACGCTGGACGAAGGGCGCGGCTTCGCTCCCGGGACTTACGACCTGGACGGCAGCGCGATGACGCAGGACGAGTACGTGGCCGCCACGCAAAACTTCGTGGGTGCACCCGCGCAGCCCTTGCTGACGAACCTCATGTACCCCAGCGGCAAGCTGGGTGGCCCCATCGGTGCCTATTCTCAGCTGCTGACCGATGGCTGGTTTTCCTGCCCCGCCCATGACTTCGCGCAACGGGCCAGCACGCACGTGCCGGTCTATGCCTATGAGTTTGCAGACCGCACGGCGCCGCCGTTCTTCCAGGACCCCTTCTTGCCATCGGGTGCCTTCCATGCGGGAGACCTGCTGTACTGGTTCCAGACGCCGATTGCCGGCGCGCCGCTGAGCCTCAACCCAGCGCAGAAGCAGCTGTCTGACGACATGATGCGTTTCTGGGGGCAGTTCGCGGCGACGGGGCGGCTCAACAGCAATCCGGCGGCGGGCACGGTCTGGCCTCAGTACAACAAGCTGTCGACCCCGGTGCTGACCTTGGTGCCCGATGCCATCACCGTGCAGCAATGGGGAGCTTTCCAGCGGGCCCACCAGTGCACGGCATGGTCCTTGTTGATGGTGCTCAGGAACCTGGGCGGCACTTGAGCGCCACAGACCTTCAAGGCCGAGGGCCGCTCATCGGGCCCGTCACCAGGCCTTGAACAGGTGTGCGTGGCTGCGGCTGATGGCCAGGCGTTCGGGGCGGTCCCGCAGGCACAGCTGCAGCCGCCCCAGCTCATCGCGCACCGCCCGGTCCATCCATTTGGCCTGCACGGCAATGCCCCGGTTGATTTGCATGAAGCGGCCTTTTTCAAGGCGGGGCAGCAGCTCGCGCAGGGGCATGCGCACGAGGTGGGTCTTGTCTGCGGTGATCACGCGCAAGAGCTTGTCGTCGGCTTCAAAGTAGAGCACGTCATCGATGGCCACCATGTGCGTGGTCTGGCCGACGCTGGCCGGTATCCACTGCAGAGGGCTGAATGGCGCGCTGGCTGGGTTGAGCTGGGCCACGCTGCCTTCTATCCACGGCCGGGGCGTGCCGCCGGCCCGCTCGCTCAGGCGCTGGCGCAGGCGCTCGCAGGTGAGTGCCATGCGTTCAGGCTCCACCGGCTTGAGCACGTAGTCCACTGCTGCGCGCTCGAACGCGTCCACGGCATAGCGATCGAAGGCGGTGACGAAGACGATCAGCGGCAAGGGCATGTGCTCAGGCCAGTCGTCCACGATGGCCTCTGCCGCTTCGATGCCGGTGCAGCCGGGCATGCGCACGTCGAGGAACACCACGTCGGGGTGAAGTTCCGCACATGCCTTGACGGCTCCAGGCCCGTCTGTGACCGTGTCCAGGACTTGCAAGGGTGGCCACAGCTTGGTCAGCAGGCGCACCAGACCACGCGCGAGCAAGGGCTCGTCTTCGGCGATGAGCGCGGTGGGGGCTGGGGCGTGCAGGGCCGTGTTCATCGGGTCAAGGGCAGTTTCATGGTGACCAGGGTGCCGTCCAGGTGGTCTGGACGCGTCAGCGTCAAGCTGGCCGCCGCACCATACAGTGCCTGCAGCCGCTGTCGGATGTGGTCCAGGCCGAAACGGGTGTGTCCGCCAGGGCGGCTTTCTGCTGCGCTGCTGGATGCAGGGGCCAGGCCTGTCCCGCCGGATGCGGCTTCGTCTTGCACCTCCAGGGTCAATTCTTGTGCCAGTGCGCGCGCCGACACGGTGACGCACCCGCCCTGGCTCAAGGGCTCCAGACCATGGACGATGGCGTTTTCAACCAGCGGCTGCAAGATCATGGCGGGTATCCGGGCATCGCCCAGCCCTTCTGGCAGCGACAGCTTCACCTTCAGTCGATCGGCCATGCGCACCTGCATGATGGACAGGTAAGCCTCGGTCAGTCGGAACTCGTCGGCGAGCGAGTGGGTGTCCACACGTGAGCTGCTGAGGCTTCCGCGCAAGAATGCGATGAGCTTGAGCAGCATGTGGCGGGCTTGCGTGGGGTCCTCGTGGATCAGTTCATACAGGTTGGACAGGCTGTTGAACAGCATGTGGGGGTCGAGCTGAGAGCGCAGCAGGTCGAGCTGGGCTTGTGCACTCAGCTGCCCAGCCCGCTCTGCTCGGTGTTTGCTCCAGATGGACCGGTCGCGGAAGAACTCGAAGGCGTAGATGGCCAGGCCGCCATAGGTCGTGTTGAACACCGCCAGTTCATAGGGCGGCAGCGGTGCAGGGCCGATCTGTGCCAGCCAGGGCAAGCAGGCCGTCAACAGGGAGCGGCCCAGGAAGGCCGAGACGAGCACGCCAAGCACCGTGATCAAGGCCAGCCAGGCCATGTCCGCAGGCAACAGGCCAGGATAGGCGCCATGCAGTTCATACCGTGCCAGCGGATCTGGCATGTGCCGCCAGGCGCGGCGTGCCCACCACAGGGCCGAAGTGGCGATCAACAGCATGCCGCTCCAGCCCACGCAATGCATCCAGACGAGTTGATAGAAGAAGGTCGGCTCTGCCAGGGTCAACTTGCCCAGCATGCCGCCGGCGTACATGGACACGGCACCCACCAGGACCAGCAATTCGTTGACCAGCGCCAGCCTGGGCAGCGCATCGCGCCACCGCAGGTTGCGGGGGTAAAACACTGCAGACGACACGGACATGGCCCGAGGCTAACGCATGCCGGCGCCTGACGGCGAGGCCTGGTGCGAACGGCCGCGCATTCGCGCCAATGGTTGTGGGGTGGCGCCAACTGGCTTTGGCCTCGCGCGCTGAAGGTCGCGGGCGAATGGCACCGGTGGGGCGCCATTCGCGCGGCGCTCTCCGGTCTTCAACGCATCCTCTTGATCGGGTGGCCAAGCGCTGCCTACGCTTCGGGCTTGATCCAACCATCAGGAGTGAGCATGAACCGTTCCAATGCATGGCACGCACCAGGCCTGGCCCTGTGCAGCCTTCTGGCCTGGGCCCTGCCCAACGCCGCTTCCGCCGCCGAGGCCGCCACTGTGCACACCGCACAGGGCGATGTTCAAGGGGCACAGATCGCCGGGGTGATGCAGTACCGCGGCATGCCCTACGCCAAGCCCCCGGTGGGCGCGCTGCGCTGGGTGGCACCGCAAGCCCCCGATGCCTGGGCAGGCGTGCGAGACGGCTCTCGCTTCGGGCCGGCTTGTCCGCAGGCGGTCGAAGCCATTGCCGACAACGGCCCACACAGCGAGGATTGCCTGCTGATCAATGTGTACGTCCCGCCCGGTGGCGATGCCGCCAACCGGCCAGTGATCTTGTGGGTTCACGGCAGCGGCACGGTGTTGGGCTCCGGCTCCTACTATGACGCCAGCAAGTTGGCTTTGGGCACCGACGCCGTCGTGGTCACGTTCAATTACCGCCTCGGCGCTCTGGGCTGGTTGTGGACCTCGGGCATGCTGGCCGAAGACAAGGGCGGCAATTTTGCCCTGCAAGACCAGCAGGCCGCCATGCAATGGGTGCAGCGCAACATCGCCGCCTTCCAGGGCGACCCGAAGCGGGTGACCCTCAGCGGCGAATCCATCGGTGCCAATTCGGTGTCGGTGCACCTGGCTTCGCCCACGGCTGCCGGGCTGTTTCAACGGGCCTTCGTGGCCAGCGGTGTGGAGCCCCCTGGCCTGGCCAAGCCAGCCAAGGCGGCGCAAACCGGGGATGGTTTTGCCGCCAAGCTGGGTTGTGCGGCGGGCGCCGATCAGATGACCTGTTTGCGCAGCATCAGCGTAGACGACATCCTGCGCATCTCGCCCACCTACGCCGACATTGGTCGCATCGGTGTGCCCTGGCAGAACTTCGTGGACGGCAAGCTGATCACGCAGGATGTGTTCAAGGCCGTGTCCAGCAAGCAGTTCAACCAGGTGCCCATCATGGTGGGATCGACCCTGAACGAAGGCCGGGGCTTCATCCCGGTCAGCTGGGAACTGGACGGCACGGCGATGACCGAGGCCGAATACAAAACCGCCATCTCCGGCTTTGTGGGCGCCTCCTTGCAGCCTTTGCTGACGGGCCTGCTCTACCCCAGCAGCAAGTTTGGCGCGCCTGATCTGGCCGCATCGCAAGTGCTCACCGATGTGTTCGCGTGTCAGGGCAATGAACTGGCCCGCCGCGCTTCGGATCAGGTGCCGGTCTACATGTACGAGTTTGCCGACGTCCAGGCGCCAGTGATCTTTCCGGATCCGTTCATGGACCAGGGTGCTTACCACGGGTCAGATTTGCTGTACTGGTTCCAGACACCGGTCGGCGGCGCACCGATGTCCTTGTCGCCCACGCAACTGCGACTGTCCCAACAAATGCAGCGTTACTTCAAGCGATTTGTGCATACCGGGGACCCGGGCAGCGCGCTGGGCGCCAGCGATGCCGACGTCGCCTGGCCTCGCGTTCAGGGCACGAAGAAGCCGGTGCTCACCCTCGCGCCCGACGCCACACGCCTGACGGATGGCGGGGCCTTCCAGAAGGCCCACCAGTGCGGCACCTGGTCCTTCTTCATCGCCTTGCGACTGATGGGGCTGGCCTGATCGGCTTCAGCGCAGGTCGGGCAGGGGCAAGGCTTCTGGCTGATGCCCCTGGCTGACCAGCCAGTCCCGCAAAGCCAGGCCCGTGCTGGCGGGCCAGTAACGGGCCTTCGCGGGGGGGATGCGCTTGTAGTCGATCAGCTCTTCGTTCAAAGTGATCACGCCAGTGGCGGGCACGTGATAGGCCAGGATGATCTGGTTGAGCCGCTCAAAGCGGTAGTGCCCGATGAAATGCGCGGCCTGGGCCCGCAGGCCCAGTTCTTCCTGAACCTCGCGTGCGATGGCTTCTTCGGGGCTGGGGTCCTGCTTCTCCAGGAAGCCGGTGATCAGGGCGTAAAACGGCACGGGCCAGGCCGCGTTGCGCGCCAGGATGATGTCGCCTTCATGTTCCACCACGGCGGCCACCACGGGCGTGGGGTTGTCCCAGTGCACATAGCCGCAGGTGGTGTCGGGGCAGGCGTTGCGGTGCAGGCCACCTTCCTCGCGTGAGTGCAAGGGCTGGGCACATTGGGGGCAGAAGTTGAAAGCCATGGGCAAGCCGCTCCGATCTGTCGTTGAACCGGCTAGCAGCTTAGTGCATGGCACAGGTGACGCCCGCCCGCAACGGTCACCCGATCGGGAAGCCCTTGATCAGCGCCCGCTGGATGCGGCTGGACGTGGCCGCCAGGGTGGCCTGGTGGGCTGGCGCCAACGCTGCCCAATGCGCGTCGAAGTCCGCACGACACTGCTCGAACAGGTAGCGCGGTCCGGCCGTCACGATGTCGTTGCCGCCTTCGTCTGACAGCACCGAAATCATCGACCCCTCAAAGGCCTTGAACAGGCGCTTGCCGATCTCGCGGGTTTCATGGGTGTCAGCCTGCACATTGGCCACCAGCAGGCCCTCGGCGCTCAGGGCCTTGCGGCAGTGTGCGTAAAAGCTGCGTGAGCACAGTGCTTCGGCAATGCCCTCGCCTGTGAAGCCGTCCACCAGGATGAGGTCGTAGGTGCCGGGCGGTTTGAGCATGAATTTGGCGCCGTCGGCACAGACCACCGCCAGCCGCTCGTCGTCAGGCGGGACGTGAAAGGTGTGGCGCAGGTCGATCACGGCCTGGCTGATCTCGATCACGGTCAGGTGTGCACTGGGGACATGGCGGTGGATGTATTTCACCATCGAGCCCCCGCCCAGCCCCACCATCAGCACCCGCCGGGGCTGAGGGTTGAAGAGCAGGGCGCCCATCATGGCGCGGGTGTAGTCCAGGACCAGGTCGTCGGGGTCGTCCAGGCGCATGCAGCTCTGAATCAGGCTGCCCTCGAAGCTCAGGGACACGGTCTGGCTGTTGGTGTGCAGACGGGGTTCATCGGTCATGGGGCGGGAGTCTCGCACACGCGACGGCAGCGTCACCGATACGCCACCGATACGCCATGTGGCGTATTCCGCATTCCGGCACCCCTGGGCACACTGAACGCATCCGATCGACACAGGCCGCATCCCGTGATGAAGCCAGCGTCCTGAGGAATGCAAACCAAACCCCACGCTTTCACCACCGCTTCAAAGGAGCGTTACCCCATGAACATTTCTCGTCGCAGCGCCGTTCAGACCCTGACGGCCGTTTCCCTGGGCGTCGCTGGCCTGGCCCTGAGCACCCTGGCGCAAGCCGCCGACACCATCAAGGTGGGCGTGCTGCACTCGCTGTCGGGCACCATGGCCATTTCCGAGACCGTGCTCAAGGACACCGTCCTGATGGCGATTGACGAAATCAACGCCAAGGGCGGCCTGCTGGGCAAGAAGCTGGAACCCGTGGTGGTGGACCCCGCTTCCAACTGGCCGCTGTTTGCCGAAAAGGCCAAACAGCTGCTGACGCAAGACAAGGTTGCCGTGACCTTCGGTTGCTGGACCTCGGTGTCGCGCAAGTCGGTGCTGCCGGTCTACAAGGAAAACAACGGCCTGCTGTTCTACCCCGTGCAGTACGAAGGTGAAGAGCTCGAAAAGAACGTCTTCTACACCGGCGCCGCCCCCAACCAGCAAGCCATCCCCGCCGTTGAGTACCTGATGAGCAAGGACGGCGGTTCGGCCAAGCGCTTCGTGCTGCTGGGCACCGACTACGTCTATCCCCGCACCACCAACAAGATCCTGCGCGCCTTCCTGCACAGCAAGGGTGTGAAGGACGAAGACATCATCGAGGAATACACCCCGTTTGGTCATTCCGACTACCAGACCATCATCGCCAAGATCAAGAAGTTCGCGTCTGAAGGCAAGAAGACGGCCGTGGTGTCCACCATCAACGGTGACTCCAACGTGCCCTTCTACAAGGAACTGGGCAACCAGGGCCTGAAGGCCAAGGACGTGCCGGTTGTCGCCTTCTCGGTGGGTGAAGAAGAACTTCGTGGTGTGGACACCAAGCCCCTGGTCGGCCACCTGGCTGCCTGGAACTACTTCATGTCCATCAAGAACCCGACCAACGACGAGTTCATCAAGAAGTGGTCGGCTTATGCCAAGGCCAAGGGCATTGCCGGTCACAAGGACAAGCCGCTGACCAATGACCCGATGGAAGCCACCTACATCGGCATCAACATGTGGGCCCAGGCTGTGAAGAAGGCCGGCTCCACCGATGTGGACAAGGTCATCGCGGCCATGGCCGGCCAGACCTTCAAGGCGCCGGGCGGTTTCATGTCCACCATGGACCCCAAGAATCACCACCTGCACAAGCCCGTCTTCATTGGCGAGATCAAGGCCGATGGCCAGTTCAAGGTGGTCTGGAAGACCCCGGGCCCGGTCAAGGCCCAACCTTGGAGCCCCTTCATCGAAGGCAACGACAAGAAGAAGGACGAGCCTGAAGGCATGTGATGGCTTGAACGGGTGCCCGTCCCCGCGACGGGCCCATCAGGCGCCTTGTTGGACGCCCGGTGGGCCGGTTGATCGACGGGCTGAACCAAGTAGCAGAGCGGTTCGCCCCACTGGGGATTTCTCCAGCGGGGCGCTTTTTTTTCCTGGGATTCGATGTGATGCCACGTTTTCGCACGCTGATCGCCACAGGTTTGTTGGGCGCATTGGCTTGGGGCAGTGCCCACGCGCTGACACCTGAAGAGGCCTACGCCATCGCCGCCGGTGACAACGACAACCGGGTGGTGGCCTTGCAGAAGGTGCTGGTCAAGGGCGATCCCGCCCTGTTGCCATTTCTGGAGGCCCTGGCGGCTGACACCGTGAAGGTGGCTGGCAACCACGCCTACATCGTCAATGGTGACGAGGTCAAGGAAGCAGCCACCGGCGCTGTGGCCAAGCTGCCCGAAGGCGCAGAAGATGTGGTCAACAACAACCGCATGAGCAGCGAGATCGACGCCGCCCTGGCGGCTGGCAAGCTGGGCGACAAGGACCCGGCCAGGCGCATCGAAGCCATCGACTCCTTGTCCAAGGCGGCGGATGAATCCAAGCTGCCCGTGATCGACAAGGCCCTGGCGGCCGAGACCGACCCCAAATTGCAGGCGCTGCTCAAGACGGTGCGGGCCAAGGCCATGCTGGTTGCCGAAGACCCGATCATGCGCATCGAGGCCACCAAGGCGCTGGCAGGCGATGCCAGCCCGGAGGCCCGTGCCCTGCTGATGGAGCGCATGCAGGACGCCAGCGAAACCAATGCGGCAGTCAAAGGTGCCCTGCAAGCGGCGCTGGACAAGGTCAACCGCAAGCTGGCCTGGGGTGAGTACGCAGGCGTGCTGTTCACGGGCATCAGCCTGGGCTCGATCTTGCTGTTGGCCGCGCTGGGCCTGGCCATCACCTACGGCCTGATGGGGGTGATCAACATGGCCCACGGCGAGTTGATGATGGTGGGCGCCTACGCCACCTATTTTGTGCAGAACCTTTTTCGCCAGCACCTGCCAGGCGCTTTCGACTGGTACATCGTGCTGGCCATTCCCGCGTCCTTCCTGGCCTCTGCGCTGGTCGGTGCGGTGCTGGAGCGTGGCGTGTTTCGCTTCCTCTACGGCCGCCCGCTGGAAACGCTGCTGGCCTCGTGGGGCATCAGCCTGGTGCTGATGCAGTCTGTTCGCACCATCTTCGGCGCGCAGAACGTGCAGGTTGAAAACCCCGGCTGGATGTCTGGTGGTTTTGATGTGCTCAGCAACCTCACCCTGCCGTACAACCGGCTGGCCATCATCGCCTTTGCAGCCCTGGTGCTGGTGGGCATGGCCTTGCTGATCGCCAAGACCCGGCTGGGCCTGTTTGTGCGCAGCGTCACCCAGAACCGCGCCATGGCCTCGTGCATGGGTGTCAACACCGCACGCGTCGACACCCTGGCCTTTTCTCTGGGTGCAGGCATCGCAGGCCTGGCCGGTTGTGCCTTGTCCCAGATTGGCAATGTGGGGCCAGACCTGGGCCAGAACTACATCGTGGACTCGTTCATGGTCGTGGTGCTCGGTGGCGTGGGCCAACTGGCTGGCACCGTGTATGCCGCGATGGGCCTGGGTCTGATCAACAAGTTCCTGGAAGGCTGGGCTGGTGCCGTGCTGGCCAAGATCATGGTGCTGGTGATCGTGGTGATCTTCATCCAGAAGCGGCCCCAAGGCCTCTTCGCGATGAAGGGCCGCAGCGCAGAAGCCTGAAGGACATACAAGATGAGTGCAGTGATGACTTCTTCCTTGCCCGCAACGGGCACCCTCTCCGGCATCGCCGTGCCCCGCAGTGCGCTGGGCACCAAGGGCTGGAGTGCCGTGATGGCGGCCGTGATCACCGTGACCGTGCTGGTGCCCCTCCTCAACCTGCTGGCGCCAGATGGTTCCGTCTTCCACCTGTCGGACTACGCCGTTGCCCTGGTGGGCAAGATCATGTGCTACGCCATCTGCGCGCTGGCCATGGACCTGATCTGGGGCTACACCGGCATCTTGTCTTTGGGCCACGGCCTGTTCTTTGCGCTGGGTGGCTATGGCATGGGCATGTACCTCATGCGCCAGATCGGCCGCGACGGCAGCTACCACGCCGACCTGCCCGATTTCATGGTCTTCCTGGACTGGAAGACCGTGCCCTGGCACTGGACCTTCAGCGAGTCCTTCATCGCTCAGATGATCCTGGTGGTGGTGGTGCCCGGCCTGCTGGCCTTCGTGTTCGGCTTTTTCGCGTTCCGCTCGCGCATCAAGGGGGTGTACTTTTCCATCATCACCCAGGCGATGACGTATGCGGCCATGCTGCTGTTTTTCCGCAATGAGACGGGCTTTGGCGGCAACAACGGCTTCACCGACTTCAAGCGGATCCTGGGCATCACCATTGCCCAGCCGTCCACCCGCATGGTGCTGTTCGTGCTGACCGGCCTGACGCTGATCGGCTTCTACCTGATGGCCCGCTGGCTGGTGAACACCAAGTTCGGCCGCGTGCTGCAGGCCATCCGTGATGCTGAGAACCGCGTCATGTTCTGTGGCTACAACCCACTGGCCTACAAGCTGGCCATCTGGACACTGTCTGCCGTGATGTGCGGCATCGCCGGCGCCTTGTACGTGCCGCAGGTGGGCATCATCAACCCCAGCGAGATGTCGGCCGCATCGGGCATCGAGATCGCCATCTGGGCGGCCGTGGGCGGCCGTGCCACGCTGATCGGCCCCATCATCGGCGCCTTCTTCGTCAACGGCGCCAAGAGCTGGTTCACGCAAGTCTTTCCCGAGTTCTGGCTCTACTTCCTGGGCCTGCTCTTTGTCGTCGTCACGCTCTACCTGCCCGACGGCATCGTGGGTGGCGTGCGCCGCCTGCTGAACAAACAAGCCGAGGTGAAAGCATGACGCCTGAATTGATGGAAGAGGGCAGCCGTGCCCTCGACAAGGCCAAAGGCCAGGAAAGTACAGGCAGTGAGTCTGGTGGCCGTGAAGCGGCCTACGGCCGCGTGGTGCAGCCCGACACGCTGGACGTCACCCACGGCTCCATCCTCTACCTCGAAGACATCTCGGTGAGCTTTGACGGTTTCAAGGCGCTCAACAACCTGAACCTGAACATCGCGGTGGGCGAGATGCGCTGCATCATCGGCCCCAACGGCGCCGGCAAGACGACCATGATGGACGTGATCACCGGCAAGACACGGCCTGACAGCGGCACGGCCTACTTCGGCTCCACCATCGACCTGCTGGCCCGTCGCGAAAACGACATCGCCCAGATCGGCATCGGCCGCAAGTTCCAGAAGCCCACGGTGTTCGAGCAGCTCAGCGTGTTCGAGAACCTGGAACTGGCGCTCAAGGCCGACCGCCGCGCCCGCGCCTCGGTCTTCTTCAAGCTCAGCGGCGAACAGCTGGACCGCATCGGCGCCATGCTGCAGCTCATCCACCTCAAGGACCATGCCCAGCGCACGGCGGGCTTGCTCTCTCACGGCCAGAAGCAATGGCTGGAGATTGGCATGCTGCTGATGCAAGACCCCAAGCTGCTTTTGCTGGACGAGCCCGTGGCGGGCATGACCGACGAAGAAACCGAGCGCACCGCCGAGCTCTTCCTGTCGCTGGAAGGCGCGCATTCGCTGGTGGTGGTCGAGCACGACATGAAGTTCATTGGCGAGCTGACCACCCAGGGTGTGAACGCCGCCCGCAAGAAGGTCACGGTGCTGCACGAAGGCAGCGTGCTGGCCGAAGGCACGTTGGCCGATGTGCAGGCCAATGACAAGGTTGTTGAAGTCTATCTGGGCAGGTGAAGCATGCTGAACGTTGAAACCGTCAACCAGTTCTACGGCGGCTCGCACATCCTGCGTGGCCTGGATTTCGAGGCCAAGGTGGGCGAGGTGACCGTGGTGCTGGGCCGCAACGGCGTGGGCAAGACCACGCTGCTCAAGAGCCTGATGGGGCTGGTGCCCATCAAGTCTGGCGCGATCAAGCTGGATGGCCAGGTCATCGACAAGCTCAAGCCTTACGAGCGCGTGCGCCGTGGTGTTGGCTATGTGCCCCAGGGCCGCGAGATCTTCGGCCGTCTGACCGTGGCCGAGAACCTGCAGATGGGCCTGGCCAGCAAACCGGGCGGCACGCCTTTCCCGGAGCAACTGTTCGAACTTTTCCCGGTGCTCAAGCAGATGATGCACCGCCGTGGTGGCGACCTCTCTGGCGGCCAGCAGCAGCAACTGGCCATTGCGCGCGCGCTGGCGGCCGGACCCAAGCTGCTCATCCTGGACGAGCCCACCGAAGGCATCCAGCCCAGCATCATCAAGGACATCGGGCGCGCCATCCGCAAGCTGGCCGACGAGGGCCTGAACGGCCAGAAGATGGCGGTGGTGCTGGTCGAGCAGTTCTACGACTTTGCCGCCGAGCTGGCTGACCAGTACCTGGTGATGGAGCGCGGTGAAATCATCCAGCGAGGCAGGGGGGCGGACATGGACGCCGACGGCGTGCGCCAACTGATGTCCATCTGACTGGAATTGCGGCTCCCGGTGCCTCGGGGCTGGCTGAAGGCCGTTAGACTTCAGCCCTTGTTTAGAAAGGATCACCCATGGCTGTCATCTCTCAACCCTCTGGACTGCAATACGAAGACACCGTTGTCGGCGCTGGCGACGAAGCCAAGGCGGGCAACCACGTGACCGTGCACTACACCGGCTGGTTGTATGAAGGTGGTCAAAAGGGTGCCAAGTTCGACTCCAGCAAGGACCGCAACGACCCCTTCGAGTTCCCGCTGGGCGCCGGCCACGTCATCCGTGGTTGGGACGAAGGCGTGCAGGGCATGAAGGTGGGCGGCACCCGCATCCTGGTGATCCCTCCCCAGATGGGTTACGGTGCCCGTGGCGCCGGCGGCGTCATTCCGCCCAACGCCACGCTGCTGTTCGAAGTGGAACTGCTGGGCGTCTGACGCGCCTGCGCCACGCATGTTCGCCCCCAGTCAGGAGCAGGTCCGGCGTTTCTTTTGTGAGACCTGGGCCAAGGCCAGGACGCAGCAGCCGCTGACACCACTGGAGTCCATCGCCGTGGACTGGCTGGCGCAGCACCCCGAATACGATCTCGATTTTTCGGACATCGAGGCCGCGCTCGCGGCCCAGTTCACGGTGGACGAGGGCCGCACCAACCCTTTCCTCCACCTGTCGATGCACCTGTCGATCACCGAGCAGACCAGCATCGACCAGCCCCGTGGCATCCGCGATGCCGTCCAGGCCCTGGCGGTCAGGCGGGGCTCGCTCCACGACGCGCATCACGAAGTCATGGAGGCGTTGGGCGAGATGGTCTGGGCCTCCCAGCGCTCGGGCCTGCCGTTTGACGGCCAAGCCTACATCGACCGCATCCTGCAGCGCGCCACCCGCTGAGCGCCTGGCTTGGCGGGCCCGCCCGCGTTTGTGCACAAACGCACAACACTTCCAGGTTTTCATGCGCTAGGGGCCCTGATCTGGGGGCTCCTGCCCCCCGGGGCATGGGGGCACTGGCCCTAAACTAAGGTGGTATCTCCCTGTAAAGGATGGAATCTCCATGCCCACGCTCGCCATGTCCGCCGGTAAGGTCACCGCCATTTGGGGCCAAGCTTTTGTCAGATCGCCCAACGGCAAGCTTCATGCCTTGAAGGTTGGGGACAAGCTGCAAGGTGGCGAACAGATCCTGACCAGCCAGGACGGCATGGTGGAGTTGTCTCCGGACAAGGCGGGTGCCAAGCCTGTGCTGGTCAAGCACGAGCCCGCTCACAAGGACACGGATCAGGCGATCGCGGCCTTGAACAACCAGGAACTGGACGCCGTGCCAGCTGCAGGTGGCCGCGGTGCTGACGGTGGCATGCAGCCGGGTTTGCGCGTCGATCGGGTGGCTGAACACATCGATAACCTGGAGTTCACCTACAGCGACGTCCGCGTCACCGATCGCGGTCAGAGTTTCGGAGACGAAGCCAAGCAGGGCTTCGCGGCTGCAGCCGGCCCGCAGACGCCATCTGGCTTGTCGATCGGGCAGTCCACCACGGTCAACGAGGCCACCGACACGGTGACCTACACCGTGACCTTGAGCAAGCCCAGCACCACGCCGGTCACGGTTAGCTACAGCACGCAAGACGGCACGGCCAAGGCGGGCGAGGACTACGAGGCGAAGTCCGACACCTTGACGTTTGCGCCGGGCGAGACGAGCAAGACGATCACCGTCAACCTGATCAAGGACCCGACTTACGAAGGTGCCGAGACCTTCAGCATCAAGCTGGGCACACCTCAAAACGCATCGATTGACGTGGACACGGTGACCACCACCATCAAGGACGATGGCACGGGTACCGTCCCCACGGGCGTGGACCCGGCGGACGACCGGCCCGTTGTGGTGATCATCGGCGAAAGCGCGGTGGAAGGCGAGCCTGTGGGCTTCATCGTCCAGCTGACCACGCCTTCGACCACTGCGGTCAAGGTGGCGTTGGCATTGCAGTCGGGCACCGACGACCCGACCACGCCTGAAAACGAATCTGCCACCCTCGGCGTGGACACCGGCGTCAAGCTGGAAATCGAGCTGCCCAGCGGCCAATGGGTGCCGTTGACTGGCGACCTCACCTTCGCGCCTGGCGAGACCGCGTACCACCTGCGCCTGGCCACCGTCGATGACAACATCCAGGAGCCGGTGGAGTTCATCAAGCTTCAGGCCAC
>CANBQJ010000004.1 GCA_947371645.1 Burkholderiales bacterium
GGCGAACAGCGAGATGCCCTTGGAGCCTTCGGGGGCGTCGGGCAGGCGGGCCAGCACCAGGTGGATGATGTTCTCGGCCATGTCGTGTTCACCGGCCGAGATGAAGATCTTGGCGCCGGTGATCTTGTAGGTGCCGTCGGCCTGGGGAACGGCCTTGGTGCGCAGCAGGCCCAGGTCGGTGCCGCAATGCGGTTCGGTCAGGCACATGGTGCCGGTCCACTCACCCGAGGTCAGCTTGGGCAGGTAGGTCTTCTTCTGTTCGTCGGTGCCGTGGGCTTCCAGGGCAGCGTGGGCGCCATGGCTCAGGCCGGGGTACATCGTCCAGGCCTGGTTGGCCGAGTTCAGCATCTCGTAGATGGCCTGGTTCAGCACCTGGGGCATGCCTTGACCGCCCCACTCCGGGTCAGCCGACAGGGCCGACCAGCCGTTTTCAATGAACTGCTTGTAGGCTGCCTTGAAGCCATCCGGGGTCTTCACTTCGTGCGTGGTCTTGTCCAGCACACAACCCTGGGTGTCGCCCACCAGGTTCAGCGGGGCCAGGACCTTGGAGGCGAACTTGCCGCCCTCTTCCAGCACGGCATTGACGGTGTCGTTGTCCAGGTCGGCATAAGCCGGGATCTTCTTCAGTTCGTCAACAGCGCCGAGCAGTTCGTGGATCACGAATTGCATGTCGCGCAGGGGAGGGTTGTAAGTGGGCATCGTGAAGCTCCTCGGTGTGGAAAGGCAGTGAAGGTTGAAAGGGCCTGAGTCCCGTGGGCCAGGCGGTGGTCAGGAATGGACGGGGCGAGCCCCGCCAGCTTGGAAAGCAGCTCTGGGCGTGGCATCCGTGGCGTAGTACTGGATGACACGCTCGAAGGCGATGTGCGCTCGGTCGATGGCACCGGCCGAGCGCAGGAAGCGCGCGTCATGGTGCAACGCCAGGATCAGGCCGTGGATCTCGAACAGCATTTGCATCGAATCGGTGTCGGGGCGCAGGTGGCCCAGCTCGACGGCCATGCGGATGGCACGGTCCAGCGCGCCATGCCACAGCAACACCATGCTGGCCAGCGCATCGCGCACGAGGCCTGGGCGGTCGTCAAACTCAACGGCGCCGCTGATGTAGATGCAGCCGGAGTCGATTTCGGTGGCGACCTTGCCAATCCAGTTGTCAAACAGGGCGCGCAGACGCGGCAGGCCCCGAGGCTGGCGGATGGCGGTGTGGAAGACTTCTTCTTCAAAGCGCTCGTGGTACTCGCGGATCACGGAGATCTGCAGCTCTTCACGCGAGCCGAAGTGCGCGAAGACGCCGGACTTGCTCATGCCGGTCACTTCAGCCAGGGCACCGATGGACAAGCCCTCGATGCCCATCTGCGAGGCCAGGTTCAGCGCGGCCTCCAGGATGGTGGCCCGGGTCTGCTGGCCCTTGTGTGCACCACGGCCACGCTCGCGCGCCACCTCAGCGGCGGGACGGGCGTCATGGGGCAAGGTTTCAGACACAGCAGGACCTCAGAATAAAACGAACGGTCGTGCTATTTTGCAGAAAATGAGGGCTGCTGTGTGAGGCTTGCGCAAATTTTTTTGTGGCATTTGCCGCATGACCCGGGTTCGCCCTGGGTCGGGGCATTTCATCATGTGCCGTTCATGACGCCACCGTGACCACGCCCAGCCCCCCCGGCCTGTTGCGCGCGGACCAAGGCCACATGCCCGAGTGGTTGAGCAATTCCTGGGCAGTGGTCTATCCTCTCGGTATCTTCTCCCGATGGAGGGTGCATGGACGTGCTTCAGCTTGACGTGTCAGGCCGTCCGCAGGCTTGGCTGTCGGCCAAGGAAGCGGCGGTGCTGTACGCGAACAACGGCGTTGCCTGGACAATCGGCGACCCGTTCATGGTCTTGCGCGGTGGAACGCAACGCAAGACAGGCCTGCAGTCGCGCCTGGAGTTGCACCCCATCGTGGCGGTGCACGGCACGGTGCCCAGCCGCGCCTGGCGGCAAGCACCCGCCCTGACGAACCCCAAGCTCTTTGCGCGCGACCGCCAGGTCTGTGCTTACTGCGGCGGCCACTTCAACCTGGACGACCTCACCCGCGAGCACATCACCCCCACCTCGCGTGGCGGCCACGATGCCTGGATGAACTGCATCACCGCCTGCCGCAACTGCAACGGGCGCAAGGGCAACCGCACCCTGAGCGAACTGGGCTGGTCCATGTACTACCTGCCCTACGTGCCCAGCCTGCACGAGGACATGATCCTGTGCGGGCGGCGCATCCTGGTCGACCAGATGGAATTCCTGCTGGCCAGCGTGCCCGCCTACAGCCGCCTGCGCGGCTGAGCCCCCCCTGAGTGTTCACGTACCTGGCGCCCCGCCGTAACCCGGTGGGGCCGGCGTGCACCCCACCCCACCACAGCCCCGGTCACGTTCGCATGTGACACAACTCTTACCTGCGGGCTCTGCAATGGATGGGTTGCGTTTAATTGGTATCCGGCGCGTTGACGTCAACAAACGTCATAAATCTGGCGGCATGCCCCACCCTCACGGCGCCGGATTGTCAATTGCACGACAATATTTGTTCAATACTGCAATGGTGTGATATTGCAATCATCGACCCGGACAGGTGGGTGGGTTAATACACCTCACCTGGTTAACAGAACCAGTCAGCACCGGACATGCGTGACGCACAACCAAACTGCGTCAATCTGGATTGACAAAGCGGCGACAAAACCGGAATGGCATCGACCTTCAAATTCAACCGACGACCCACACCCATTTACCAAATCGGGCAGCCGGACCGGGCACACGGCCCATGCCGCGACGAGGTCTGCGCGAGGCCTGCCTCCCCTGGGAAAGCAGGCCTTGTGACCGCGGCGCTCAGGGCCTCTCCCCGCCCGACGCCCAGGGGCGACACCCTTCAGGCCAGCCTGGCTGGATGGTTGCCCAATGCAAATGCTCCGCATGCAAACCATATTCATCCATACAGAAAATACACCATGACCAGCATTTCATAGCCAGCTATATACATGTGGTTACCCCTGCCTGAATTCTGTTTTCAAATCACAGAAGACCACATTCACGCAAGCGATGTTGGTTACTTCAATCAATCATCACCAGGCTGTCGGAAAAGGATCCTGAGGCCAGCCATATCAGTGTTTTCATCACCATTCATTTGAATGAATTTCAAGTCTCCCAAGGTATTTGTCGTTGCCAAGAAGGGCAGTTTCTCAGCAGACTGGTTTTACGCGATCGCTGAACGCCAAAGCAGGCCAGATCGATTTGACCGGAAATGGATCAAGGCCTGCACTCCCTCACCCTTAGGAGATACAGAGATGAGAAACATGAATACCCGCCTGACCGTGCTGGCCGCTTCGGTCGCCGCCCTGACCATGAGCTTTGCCGCCCAAGCCGCCTCTGTGGGCCCTGGCGACGACAGCTTCTACACCTACCCCAGCAGCGTGCCCGCCGGCACCAGCGGCACCTTGATCAGCTACCGCGACGGCACCGCCAAGATCGCCAACACCGTGCTGCCCGCCAAGGCCTGGAACGTCCTCTACAAGTCGACCGACTCCCTGGACGCCGAGAACGTGGTCTCCGGCACCGTGCTGGTCCCGACCGCCGCCTGGACCGGCTCCGGCCCCCGCCCCGTGATCCTGTACGCCATGGGCACCCACGGGCTGGCCCAGGGCTGCGCACCGTCGCGCCAGCTGGCCGCCGGTACCGACTACGAAGGCGCCAACATCAACGCCGCACTGAAGGCCGGCTACACCGTCCTGGTCACCGACTACCAGGGTTACCTGAAGGGCGATGCCGCCACCTACCTGGCTGGCAAGTCGCAAGCCCACGCCAACCTCGACCTCTTCCGTGCCGCCCAGGCCGTGCCAGGCGCCAACATCAGTGCGGCCTCCAAGGTCGGCATCTGGGGCTTCTCGCAAGGTGGCCAGACCGCCGCATGGTCTGCTGAAATCCTGCAGACCTATGCCTCCGACATCAACGTCGTGGGCGTGGCCGCCGGTGGCATCCCTGCCGACTTCATCAAGTCCGCCTACAACCTGGACAACAACCTGGGCGCCGCCTTCCTGGCCATGGGCGTCGCTGGCCTGAACGCGCAGTACCCCGACACACTGAACATCGACCTGATCGCCAGCCCCGCCGGCTTTGCGGCCCTGGACAAGCTGCGCGGCCAGTGCGTGTTCGAAGCCCTGTTCGACCTGCAAGACAAGGGCCTGAAGGACTTCACCAACAACAACATCGGCCTGGACCAGATCCTGAAGGTCCAGGACATCAAGAACACCCTGGTGGCACAGAACCTGGGCACCAAGCCCGTGAACGTGCCGATGTACATGTTCCACGGCCAGGCCGACGAGTTCATCCCGCTGGACCAGAACGTCGCGCTGAAGAACACGTACTGCACGAAGTACCCCAATGTGTACTTCGACCTCTACCCCTCCGAGCACATCGTGACGCTGTTCCAGGCCGCGACGCCCGCGCTGAACTGGCTGGGTGACCGCTTCGCCGGCAAGGCCGCACCGAGCACCTGCTCGAACACCGCTGCAGCCCCGGCACCGACCGCCAACCCGGGTGGTGGCGACTTCGTGGTGACGCTCAACAAGTGGGCCCTGACCGCCAGCGTCGGCCTCAAGACGCTGGGCCAACAGGTGATCCTGCCGTCGACCTCGACCTTCACGGCGGACTCCAACATCACCAAGAAGACGTTGAAGGGCTCGCTCAACATCCCCGACTTCTCGCAGACGCTCAACATCATCGGCCTGAAGCTGCCGGTGGGCATCCGCGTGACACCTGCTGGCGACGTGACGGGCTCGGTGGAGCTGGACAACAGCGGCATCCTGCACATCAAGGCCAATGCCCAGACCAACATCACAGTGACGTCGATCCTGGGCATCCCGTTTGGCGAGTGCAAGACGGCCACGCCGGTGAACTTCCCCATCAACTTCGATGGCCCCATCGCGGCACTGGGCGGTGGCAACCTGACCTTCACGGGCACGACCTCGTTCCCGCAGATCAAGGGCTGCTTCATCTCTGCCATCCTGACCGCCTTCATGTCGGGCGGTGGCCAGACCTACAGCTTCAATGTGGCGCCCCCGGCGCCGGCAAAGTTCTGATCCTTGTGATCGGAAATCCAGCACCCGCGAGGGTGCTTCTCTAGGTGGAAACTTTTTGGGCCCGCGTCACAGCGGGCCCTTTTTTGCCTATGGCGGGCGGCCAGGGCCAGCAGGGGGCAATGGTCGCCAACGCTGAGGAATTCAAGGTGACGGCACCACATCAGGCTTGACTGCACAAAACGCCAACTCCACGTCCTTGGCGTTGCGTACATCGGCAATATTTTGACTGTTGACCGTCAGCGTCTTGGCAGTCATGGACGCCAAGCGAGGCGATGGGCGATCAACATAAACGACGACGCCGTCAAGTCCATTCACCTCATCATCGCGGGATGACAGCAAGGCATTGCTCAGACTTCGCTTCGCCGACAGTCTGCCTTGCAGCACTGCCCGCCTGATCAACTTGTCGTCGACGCCAGGCGGGCGCTTCTTCATGTAGATCAGCCCACCTCCCTTCACCCAGCATTCTGGATGGACCGCGTTGATTGAACCTTTCAACGCCAGGTCGACAGCCTCGTCCGGGGCGTCGCTCAAATTGGCGTAAACAATGTTGGGCTCGATCACTACTCCTGCGGACGCGCCAGACGCGAAAAGCACAAGGGCAAGAACCAGGCATGCATAGCCAGTTCCCCCGACCGACCCATTTTGATCAACGCGTGTCATCGCCATCCTTCTTTTGCGCCCGAATGCCAAGATCATTGTTCATCGCTTCTGCACCTCCCGTGGGTAATACAGATTTTGCAGATTCCTCGCGCGCCTGCAGAGCGTAAGCTGACGGAACGAAGAACAAGAGATGGTCAGGATTGGCTTTTTTGACCCTGACCTTTTTGCCTTTTGAATCCGTCTTGTAGACCGCCGGCTCAGGCTTGATGCTCGCGTCAATGAAATTGATCTGGTCCGATTGATTGCCCCCGAGCAGCACAACATGGGCATCATCGCGCTTGGCGCAGACAAAGCCAACGTGATGACCATGGTGCTGCCCCCCACGCCCAGCACGCTGTGCGCGAGGGGCAGGCTGGCGATGTCGGCGGCGGCGCTCACCACCAGGTCGGGGCGCTCGCTCACCGGTATCTGGCCATGGCCACCGTCGATGGCCACGATCTCGCCTGCCTGGTTTGAAGCCACAGCGTCCTCTCCGCCTTGCACGCCGCGCAAGCTCTTCAGGCTGGCTTTTAAGGCCTGGTGCGCGGCTGAGCCCGGGAACCAGGCCGGCGCGTTGCCTGTGGCGGTGGCGCTGCCAGCGGCCACCGAGTTGCCCTGGGCGTTGTCCTGGCCCTGGCCGTTGAAGGTGCTGCCGATGACCACGGGGCGGTCGATGTCGCCCCCCACAAAGGCCACCACTGCCTCCTGGCCCAGGCGAGGGATGAAGGCCCCGGCCCAGGGTTGGCCTACGCGCACCCAGGTGCCTGAAGCATCTGAGGCGGGGGCGTTGTCGCCGGCGGGGTGGTTCAGGCCCCCCACCACCGCAGTCGGCGTTCCGTGGACCAAGGACTTGCCCAGCGTCAGACCGGCAACATCCATGTCCTGGACCACCCAGGCATAAGTGCGTTGGACCAGCAAAGGGGGCATCAAAGTTTCCCAACCCAGGTGTATCAATTCGTGGCACTTCATTGCGTTCATGCCTGATCCGGCAAAATGCGAATCGAAAATAAAACCTGGGATGCTTCGCGCATGACACGCATTCGTTTGGCCTCGCTGGTGACTACGTTCATTGCCATGATGAGCATTGGGGCTCATGGCTGCTCTGCGGCCCTACCGGCATCAGACCAGCTGCCCCTGCCTGCGGTCACTTCAATGCCACCGCCGCAGAGTGCATTTCAGATGTTGTCCAAAGCGGAAGCAACTACGCTTGCAACAGTCAAACCGCCAGGCAACCCGAAGATCAGCGATCACTACATCAGCGAAAAGGCCCTGGCCACACTACCAGTGCCACAGCAGCCACCGGAGCTGGCCAAGGCCTTGGCTGACTTGCAAACGGGCTCGATCGATGAGCGCAAGGCAAAGCTCAAAGCCAAGGTCTTCAATGACATGGTCTATGTGCGAGGAGGCCGCTTCATGCGAGGAGATTTTGCCAAGCTCATGGGGATCGAAGGTGTGACTCGCATGACCTATAACAGTGATGACAAGGTGGTCAAAGAAGTTTCCCTCAATGACTTCTGGATCGGCAAGTACAAGGTCACGTATGCTGAATTTGACGTCTTCACCGATGCGACCAAGAGGCCTCGGGCCGGTATTGAAAGTGAAGGTGGGTCATTCAGCTTCCGCCACCCCCTGATCCCCGCACACAACAAATGGCAAGAGGCGAAAGCCTACTGCCAATGGCTGGGCAACATCACAGATCTACCCGTTGATCTGCCGACAGAAGCGCAATGGGAGTACGCCGCGCGCAGCAGAGGCCAGTTTTTCATGATCCCTACCGATGACGGCACCATCGACTTCGGACGGAATCTTCCATTTCCGGCGCAAGAGAGTCTCTTGTCCAGCAAATTGGGAGGAAACCGCCTGATTGACAGCTATCCGGTTGGCCTTTTCCCTCCCAACCCACTCGGCCTGTTTGACATGAGTGAAAACGGATTGGAATGGGTTGAAGATTGGTATGCCAAGGATGCCTACAGCAAGTCTCCAAGCCAGGACCCGCGTGGTCCTGCAAAAGGCACGCGCAAAGTCGTCAGGTCATGGGGAGGCGACAGCCTGAAGATTGGTGTGGCCGTGTGGCGGCGCTCAGAAGACCTGGCACCAACAACCAAGGACAGCAGCAGTGGCAAAGCAATACCTACAGAGTCGCCCTTCATGCCCGGGCTCCGCTGCGCCATCTCGCAGCATTGACGAAAAATCAAGCAACATCGTTGTAGAAACTGCCGGCAGCAGACGTGAACAGCGGATGGTCTTGCTGCGCGCCGTCACGCAGCAATGCATAGCTTAAATCCGAGTTGGCCAGCGCAGGTTGACCACGAACGGGCTCCTCAAGCAAGGACGGAAGCACCGCCTCGTACCAGCCACTGAAGTCTCCACTCATGGCCACTGAATCTACGTTTCCCGCAGGGCCCATCGCGATGAAGTGCGGATCTATGGCTTTGCGGACCATGCCTTGATACGCATCGGAGTAAGGCGTTCGGGTGCCAGGGAAGTTCAGCCCACCAGGGCCCTCAGCTGCAAAAAAGCGCTTGAGTTCGACGAGGTTGGTGTCAAGGTCAGCTTTGGCGCCTTGGGGGCTGATGTGCTGAATGACATTTTTCAGATCATTGGCAATTTGCGCCTGACGCAATACAGCAAGCACGGCCTTGCGTTGCGTTGGCAAATAGTCACTGCCCAGCCCCCCTCCGTCCAAGGCCCAACTTACACCGCCGAAACGCGTCAGTTGATAGATCACCATGCCCTTGCTCTCAGGCGTCGTGAAGCGGACCTTTTCAGGACTGGCAAGAACGCGTTCGGCCAGAGCAAGCGTCTCCACCTCGGCTCGGTATTTCTTTTCAAGTGTGTTGACAGCCATCTGCAAGGACTGATTGACTTTGCCAAAGTACGCCGCCACATCCTTGCCTTCGGCAACGAGCAGATACCCCAAGTACTTGAGCGCCTCGAATGCCTCCTTGGAAAGGAACACCAATGTCCTGAACCCCGCATGGAGCAGGTTGTAGTACATCCAATAAACAAAGCTGGCCAGTTGCTTGGCGCCCACCGCCAAGCTCACTGAACCCTCAGCCCCGACCCCAAAGCAAATGCCCGCGTGGGCAGAGATGCGGAACACGCCATCTACATATTCGATGTTGAGCTTGGCCTCGCCACCCAATCCCGCCATGCCGTCGATCTCGGGCGCGATGCTGGCAAAGACTTCGAACTTTTTTCCCTTGTTGTGCGGGTTGCGCCATTCGATGGCACCTTTGATGCCGAGGCCACCCTTGGCCCCGGCAAAGAAGCTCACTTCAGCGGCCAGCCCAGCCGTGTTTTTCCAGTCATCGGATTGTCCCGTGACATCGACTGCGCGGCTGCGCTTGGCCTTGTGGCGAGAGCCTTTGAGACGCGGCATCTTGCCCGCCTTGGTCTTGCCATCCACGTCTTTGGTTTCAACGTCTTTCATCTCGACGCCGATGGAAACCTCACCGGCCAAGCTGACGCCCAACACACCTTTGAGCTCTGCACTGCAGGCGAGGCGAATGGCACCGAGGTCGTATTGCCGGTATCCGCTGACTTGCCCTGGCTCAGGTTGACGACCTGCTCCAAGTCAAGGTAGTACAACATGACGCCCTCTTTGCTGGGCAAGTACAGGTTGCCGCCCACCTTGCCTTCGGCAAAGGCCACTTCGACGCCACCTTCGGCCTTGATGTTGACGTTGCCCTTCAGCGGCGCCAACTCTCCACTGAGGCTGCCGCCGCTGTAATAGCGCATGGCTGCGGCTTCGGCGCTGAAGTCCACATCACCCAGGTGGGTTGTGCCCCAAACCACTTTGCCCTCGCCTGTGGCTTGCAGGTTGGCGTTCCACTTCTCCAATGCTTCAGGGCCGAGCGTACCCACATTGCTGACTTCCAGTTTGACGAAGTCATTGCTCTTGAGCTTGGCGGCCATGACCTGGTCGCCCAGATACTGTTTGAGCTTGCTGCGATCCACCTTGCGCTTGCCGCTCGCGTCAGGCTTGTAGACATCCGCCCACTTCACGCCATCCGCCTTCTTGTCCTTGAACTTGGGCCAGTTTTTGGCCTTGAGGGTGTCGGATTTGACATAGCGAAGCGGGCCCAAGCCACGGTATCGGGCCTCTTGCTCAAAGTGATCTTTCAGGCCCGCCGCGCTCTTGAAGCCCCACTTCTTAGACAGGTCAAGCCCCTTTGCTTTCCATTGCCCATTGTCTTTCCCTGCCTCGCCTTTGTAAGGCTTGTCGCCTGCTTTGTCGACCAAGGGGATCATCTCAACCAATGACTTGCCCGACGTGCCCAGCTTGTCGAGCACCCGCATTTCCTTGCGTGTGGCCTCGGTCGCTTGCTCTCGCCATTCAATGGCGAGCCTCTGTGCGTTGCGGGCGTCCTCTTCGACGTCCTTGCTGACGCTCAATGGCGCTTGCGCTTTGATCGTGGCAATCATCAGCAAGCGTTCGTCCGCCAACGCGAGAACCTCATTGGCAAGCAGTTGCTGATGAATGAGGCGGTTCCATTTGTCGAACTCGTTGTGCAAGCCGGGTACATCTTGCGCTGGCACCGCATAGACATCCCCGGTGTCCAATCGCAGGTAGGCCATGGGTTCAGGCGAAACCGGCAAGGAGACCTGACTTCCATGCGTGGTGTTGGCGGTGCCATTGCCCAATGCGGGCGGGCGTTCAGCAGTCGATTGAGATGACATGGCGGATGCTCGATCTG
The DNA here is from genome assembly GCA_947371645.1 of Burkholderiales bacterium. The sequence continues at coordinate 10,430 of CANBQJ010000004.1, forward strand.
AGTTTCTGTGCAGGAGGGCTTCGACGCGCAGGGCTCAATGGCCCCAATGAACGGTGAGCTTCTCGGCCTTGGTCAGCGATACCCGACTTGTCCGCCCTTGTTCGTCCGTGATGCCCAGCGCCACCACTTCACCCTTGGTGTTTTCGATCCGGTAAGGCGTCCCCGCCAATGGAACAGATGAATGCTGGTCCACCAACACGAACTGCTCATCGAACAGGTCTTTCGCCTTGTTCAACGCCGGCTCGTTGCCCGACCCGCTCGCCCCCGCCGCCAACTCCTTCATCGACGCCTTGAAACTCGCCGCCCCACTCGTGCCGATCTCGATGTCGCCCCCCTCGATCTTCACGTAGCCCCCGCCCCCGTTCAGCACGATCTTCTCAGGCGCGGTGATGACGATGTCGGCGGCCGTGCTTTGCAAGTCCACAGCTTTCAGTGCCGTCAAAGTGAACGGCCCGCTTTGAGCCTGCACGTTCACATTGCCACTGGCCGCATGCAGCTTCATGCCGGCGTCTTGCACAGCGCGCTGGCCGTCTTTGGCCTCGCCTCGGGTGAACAGGCTGATGCCGCCCTTCACGGCCCAGGCGGCGTGGCGTTGGGCCAGCAAGTTGGTGTCTTGCCCGGCGGTGAGGCTGGTGCTGCCCCCCACGCCCAGCACGCTGTGCGCGGGGGTCAGGCTGGCGATGTCGGCGGCGGCGCTCACCACCAGGTCGGGGCGCTCGCTCACCGGTATCTGGCCATGGCCGCCGTCGATGGCCACGATCTCGCCTGCCTGGTCGGAAGCCACAGCGTCCCCTCCGCCTTGCACGCCGCGCAAGCTCTTCAGGCTGGCTGTTAAGGCCCGGTGCGCGGGCAGCTGATCGGGCGCGGCCTCATTGGGCAGCTTGGCCAGTTGCGTTTGCGCGTTGGCGCCCAGGGCCTTGACCAGCTCCGCGTGGGCGGTGAGTTGCTGCTGTGCTTCACGCGTGTCCATGGGGCGGCCTCGCGTGCTGGTGGTGCCCCCGTGGCGCGCGTGGCTGCTCAGGTGCAGACCAGCCGCTGCGCGCAGCGCACCTTGGGCCTGGGTGTGAAGCTCCAAGCCATGGCCGCGTGGCTGCAGGCGCAGGTTGTCGGCCTGTTGCAACAGGTGGCCCATCTGCAACCAGCTTTGCTGCTGCGTGGTGTGGGCCAGCAGGCGGCCCTGGCCCGGTGTGTCGTCCAGCACCAGTTGGTTGTGGCCCGCACCACCGCTCTGGCTGGCGTCCAGGCTCTGGCTCATGAAGCCGCTCAGCGTGGCCGCGTGGGCATGGCCTTGCAGCTCGCCCTGCGCGGCAGAGCCCGGAAACCAGGCTTGCGCGTTGCCGGTGCTGGTGGCGCTGCCTGCGGCCACCGCGTTGCCCTGGGCGTTGTCTTGCCCCTGACCGTTGTAGGTGCTGCCAATGACCACGGGACGGTCGATGTCGCCCTCCACAAAGGCCACCACCACCTCCTGGCCCAGGCGCGGGATGAACACGCCGCCCCAGTTGGCACCAGCCCAGCTCTGGCCCACGCGCACCCAAGTGCCCGAGGCATCGGAGGCGGGGGCATTGTCGGCGTCCGGCGCCGTTGTGGGGTGGCTCAGGCGGTGGGCGCCCTGTGCGCCACGCTGCCAGTGAAACTGCACCTTGATGCGGCCGTCGCGGTCGGTGTGCACGGGGCCATCCAGGCCCACCACCACCGCCGTCTGGGTGCCCTGCACCACGGGCTTGGCGCAGGTCAGTCGACCCGGCTCTGAAGACGACAGCACGCGCACCGGTACCGATGCCCGTTGCGCCCACAGCCGCGCCTCGTACACCGGCTCGTCAGTGGCGTTGGCATGGCGCGCGGCGTGCGCATCGGCACCATGGGCAGCCAGGTGCCCTGCCGCCCCATCTGCCCAGGGCACATCGGCCAGCAGATGCTGTAAGCCGGCCTTGGCGTCGGCGTTGAGGTTGTTGCGGGCACGGTGCACCACACCCAGAACCACGAAGGTGGCGGCATCATCGCCGTTGCCACGAAGCAGATCGGCATCGTGCTCGGCGTGGCCCAGCAGGGTGAAGGTGCTGCCAGGCGCCAGGGTGCGCACGGTGGCACGTCCCTCGAAGCGCTTGCGCGCGGCCTGAAGGCCTTGCAGCTGGATCAGGGTGCGGCGCTGGGCCTGCTCCGGGGTCTCGAAGGCGTAGGCGCCGGGCTGGTCCACATGGGGCAGGTCCAGGGTCTGAGCGTGGCCGGCGTCGATCTCGGCGCTGGCTTCGATCTGGGTCACGCTGCGGTAGTCGAAGCTGCTCAAGGCCATGCGGCTGGGGCCGATGCGGCGCACCGCATGCCAGCGGGTGATGCTGTCGGTTTTCATCACCGCGCCGGGCTGGGTGAAGCGGATGCGCGACAGCGCATTGGGCTTGAAAGCGCCGTTGTGATCGGCGACGACCAGGGTGTGTCGCCCCAGGGTGGCCACATCGGTGGCATCGCCTTCGTGCTCGAACCAGGTGAACAGGCCCTCTTCGGCCCACAGTCGGCGCAAGAAGGCCAGGTCGGTTTCATTGAACTGGGTGCACAGCGAACGCCGCGCGAAGGCGGCGCGGTCGGCCACGTCAAGGCGCCATTGAGGCACCAGCTTGCCCTGGCCTGCGTAGTCGGCAAAGACGGCCTCGGTGATGTCCAGCACGTCCATGTCCTGGAAGACCCAGGCGTCGACGCGGTGGCCCAGCAGGGCCACCCAGGGCTCGATGCGCAGGCGGTAGCGGGCCAAGCCGCCGTCGGCGCCCATGAGCTGCACCGCGGTGATGTGGCCGTGGAAGGGCCGCAGTTGGGTGCGGCTGGCGGCAGTGAGCAGCTCCAGCAGCGCAGGCTGGCCCAGCAGCTCGGTGGCCGTGATGTCGGCCTGGGTGCTCAGGGCGAGCAGGTCGATGGCGTATCCGGCCTCAGGTGACAGCGACGAGGGACTGGCGCCACCTGCCCAGACCACGCCAGGCCCGATGGATTCGACGATCTCGGCGCGTTCGGGCAACAGGACGCCGGGCCCCAGCGTGGTGTGCAGCCGCAACTGCCGAGTCTGTTGTGATGAGAACAGCGCAGCCAGGTCATGCGCTGCTGCACCCAGCGCTTGCTGGATGCCCGAAAGGTCCGTCATGGGGCCGCCCTGAAGTTTGATGGTGCGCCCTGGTGAACAAGGCGCTTATGGCGCGAAGTTACCGCATTTGGATGCGCGGCCACAGGGCCTCCACCCCAAAGGAGGGGCCGAACGGGGCCTCAAGTTGAAAGCAGTTGTTAAATGCAAAAAGGCCCCGCCGGGTGGCGAGGCCTTTTGAGTGCCTGGACGCTTGCGCGTCGGGTTCAGCGCGTCAGCTGTCGAAGGCCACGCGGCGACCCGTGCCCGGAGGCGTGCAGGTGTAGGTCACTTCCTGGCCGGGCACGCTGGCCAGGCTGCGCAGGGTGCTGTCGCTGCGGGTCGTGCCATCCTGGGCCACGAAGTTGCTGGCCGTGGTGTCGAAGAAGTAGCCGCGGCGCGTGCCGCCTTCCACCACCGAGGCCACCAGGTCGCACTCGGTCACGTTGCCGCCAGCTTCCTTGGACACGAAAGGTGCCTTGGCCCGGGCGATCAGCAGGTCGATGCGGGCACCGACCTGCGAGCTGCTGCTGTTGCTCAGGGTGATCTGCTGGCCCACGATCGGCGCCAGGTCACCTTCAAACGCCAGCATGAACTGCTCCATGTTGGCGCGCTGCGTGGTGCCGTCGGCGCCAGCCAGGAAGCCTGCACCCAGTTGGTTGCGGAACACGATGGCATGGAAGAAGCGGAAGATGGTGTCGACCGCGCCGTCATGGGTGAAGCCGTAGCCGCGAACCTGCTCGCCGGTGTTGCCCGTGCCCGCCAGCTGGAAGAAGGTCATGTCAGGCGAGCCGAACATGCCCACGCGCTGGTACAGGTTGCGCAGCGGCGCGACCTTCACGGTCTGGGGCAGGCCCTCGAAGGTGCGGAAGGTGCCCGTGCCGAACAGGCCCTGAGCAGGGTCCAGCGTGTGGCAGCCATTGCAGGTCTGCGAGACCTCGACGCCTGAGATCTTGATGTTGATGCCATCGGCCGGACGGGTGCCGAGGAAGAAGTCGCGACCGGCCTGCTGCGCCACCGTCAGCGAGTTGTCCAGATTGCGCACCGCGTTGGGTGGCAGGTAGGTGTTGAGCTGGTAGTCCGCGAACTTCTGCATGTTCTCCTTGGACATCGGCGCGGTGTTGCCGACCAGGCCCTGGAAGGCACCTGCAAAGTTCAGGAAGGAGACGTTGGAATCCCGAACATCCGTGCCGTAGATGCCGGTGGCCCGGTCACCACGCCAGTGCATCGCACCCGAGTTGCGCATCCCGTGCAGGGTCTGCGTCATCATCGGGCCCTTCATGGGGTGGAAGTTGTTGGGCTTGTCGTCGCCGTTGATCTTGCTCTTGACGCCGAAGATCAGCTTGGCCCCCGCGAAGACCAAAGGCTCGGTGTACTTGCCGGGGATGGCGGCCGTGCTCACGTCGTCGTCAGGGTTGCCCAGGTTCCAGGCCGTGGCGTCGTCTTCACCGAAGATGTGGCAGGAAGCGCAGGACGCTTCGCCGTTGGCCGAGGTGCTGAAGGCGTCGTACAGGAAGGGGCGACCGGCGATGATGTTGGCGGGCTCTGGGTCCTTCAGCGCCACGTTGCTCAACTCGGCCTTGCTGGAGAGGCTGACGACACGCACGGTGTCATCGAAGCGGGTCATCACGTACATCTGACCCTTGTCTTCGTCCAGCACCACGCCGGACGGGCCACCCAGGCCATTGAGGGTGATGTAGTTGGCACTGGCCGTGCGCGGGTTGAAGGTGTCCTTCTCGATGTCGGTGGTGTTGAACACGCCGATCTTGTTGGAGCCGTAGGCCGTGACGTACAGGGTCTTGCCGTCATTGGTGACGGCCATTTCCAGCGGCAGCGCCAGGCTGTGGTTCTTCTGGGTGAAGTCGAAGGTCGGGTCGCTGGCGAGCTTGCTGTAATCGATGTGCTTGTTCAGGTGACGTGCTTGCACCGTGCCGTTGGCGATCACCGAGACGCGCGCCAGGGCCAGCTTGCCCTGAACGGTCGAGCCACCGAACTTGCCGGGGCCTTCGAACTTGGTGGTGTTGTTGACGTCGAGGTTGGTGACGTACAGCGCGCCCGTCACCGGGTTGGCCACCATGTTGAACAAGGTGTTGCCCACCGACGTGAAGGAAGCCTTCTCGGTCAGCGCGTTGGCATCGACCGCGAACACGTCCCTGTCAGGCAGGGTGAAGGGGATGGCCTTGCTCCAGTCGCGCTTGAGCTCGTCTTCCCACTTCTTGGACACCGGGTTGTACTTGACGATCATGCCGGTTTCAGGGGCTTGCTTGCCCGCGGCATTGGTCTTGGGGCCGGTCAGGCCGCCCGGATAGGTCACGCCCTTGACGACGCAGGTCTGGGTGGCGTTGAAGCCGTCGCAGACGATGTTCTCGTCCACCGTGGCGGTCTGGTTGCCCGACTTGAAGGCGGCCACGTACACGGTGTTCTTGTCAGGGCTCACGGCCAGCGCACGGGGCGTGTCCGCAAAGAAGCTCATGATCTTGACGGGGGTGCCGCCAAAGCCCGTGCCCAGGTTGGCCGGATCGAACACCCAGACGTCGGCGCGGCCAATGCCAGGGGTGGTGAGCTTCGGGTCACCCGCGCCAGGCACGCCGGCGATGGAGGCGTCCGTGCGCTGCTGGCCGCGGTGAGCGGTGGTGATGAAGGCCTTGCCGGACGTGCCAGCGAAGACGATGTCGCGGGGCTCGTCGCCCACCAGCAAAGTGCGGGTGACGTGGGGTGTGCCGCTCAAGGAGACCACGCTCACGCTGTCGGACAGGTGGTTGACCACCCAGACTTCGCCGGCCGAGCGCACGGCCACGGCCACGGGCTCCAGACCCACGGGCACGCGGCTGATCAGGGTCAGCTGGCTGCCGTTGATGGCGAACACATCCAGGGTGTTGTTGGGCGTGTTGACGGCGAACAGGCGGGTGCCATCGGCCGACTTGGCCAGCGGACGCACGTGGCCGCTTTCGAACTCGTAGTACGAAGGGGACGCGGCGTGGGCGGCAACAGCCAGGCCCAGACCCAGGGTGGTGATCTGCAGGGCTTTGCGCAAGGCAGAAGTCACCTGGGCTGCACGCAGGGCAGTGGAGACGTTGTGAATCATGGGGCTTCCTCGGTAGAGCAAGTCAAGCTCGGAATCGGTATGACTTGACTCTAGGGAGCCCAGCGCAAAGGCGTTATGCAGGAAACGGCATACGTGCTGTCATTTCAAGACATGCCCCCCGTGCTTGAGGGGATTCACGGGGGTGGCTGTGCGGAAGCGACATTGGGATATGCCCGCAGGCATAACCATGAGGGCCTTTTGGCGACAAGTTCAGGCGCGTGAGGCCAGGCCGCCAAAAGTGGTGTCCAGCAGCCAGCTGATGACCTGATCCGGCGGGTGCCCGCCCGCCTTGAGCACGCCCAGCACGGGGTCGCAGGCGCGGGCAAACAGGGTGTAGAGCACCACTTCTGCCGGCACGGCCTGGGTGATCTGGCCGTCGGCCTGCGCCTGGATGATCCACTCGCCCAGGGTCTCGCTGACGCCCATGAGCAGGTTCATGTAGTCCAGATTGGCCATCAGCGATGCCCGCAGCGAAGAATTCTGCGAGGGCAGCGAGGGCATCTCACCCGCCAGTTGCACCTCGATGGTCCAGCGCACCACGGCCTTCAGGCGGGCCAGCGGGTCAGGCGTGTCGGTGGCGATGCGCTGCAGCTGCGCGGCGGCGCGGCTCAGCATGCGCGTCATGGCGGCGGCGGCCAGCGCCTCTTTCGAATCGAAGTGCTTGTACAGGCTGGCCTTGGCGATGCCGACGTCGGCCGCGACCTCGTCGACCGTCATCAGGTCGAAGCCCTTTTCGGCCAACAGGCGGTTGACGGCATCAACGATGGCGTCTTCACGCGCCTGGAGCATCTGCTGCTTGAAGGGAATGCGGGGCATGCCTCGATTCTAGTGGCGCCCCCGGCACATGGGCGGCGACATTCACGAACGCCCGGCGCTCACGCGTCGGGGCCCGGGCACGCCGCGGTCGACCACGAACTCGGCCTGGGTGTGCAGCCTGGCGTCCGGCGCCACCGGGTGACGGGTGCCGCGGAAGGTGCAATGCAGCTGCGCGGGCGTGACGTCGATCAGGGCATAGCCCCGCTCGTCGCTGCGCATGTGCAGCAAATCGGGGTTGAGGCGGCGGATCAGCGAGTTGAGCCACTCGCTCAAGCCCTTGCTGGTGATGGACGAGGCCACGAACTCGCTGGCGATGACGGGCGAGCGGCGGTCGCCCGGGTCCAGGCGCAAGGCGGCGGCCACATGGCGATGGACATCGCCGCCCAGCACGACCACGTCCTGCACGCGGGGCTGGGCGATGGCGGCCATCAGGCGTTCGCGGGCGGCCGGGTAGGCGTCCCAGCCATCGGTGTAGCGCAGCGAGCCAAACGGCGTGGGCAAGGCACCCGGCGCCATCTGGGTGGGCTGGGCGATCAGCTTCCAGGCCCGCGTGCTGGCCGCCAGGCCGGCGGCCAGCCAGGCCTCCTGCTCGGGCCCCAGCATGCTGCGGTGCTCGTCTTCCAGCGCCGGGCACTGCCAGATGGCGTTGCCATGCACCAGTTCATGCCAGCCGTGGCAGGGGGCCGGGTCGCGAAACTGGCGGCCATCGACCAGCCAGAGCTCGGCCAGCTGGCCCCACTCGAAGCGGTCGTGCATGCGCATGGCCGGGCCTTTGGGGGCCTTGGCCGGCGACAAGGGCATGTGCTCGAAGTAGGCACGGTAGGCCGCCGCGCGCAGGCGCAGGAACTGGGCGGGGTCGTCGAGGTCTGGCCCGTACGATGAGGCGTAACCATTGACCACCTCATGGTCGTCCCAGACCATCAGCCAGGGGTGGGCCGCGTGGCTGGCACGCAGATCGGGGTCCAGCTTGTAGCTGGCATGGTGCGCCCGGTAATCGGCCAGGGTGAAGTCTTCCTGACGGCGGGGGAAGACGTGGGGGTGCTGACGCTGGCGCATGTACGCCGGGGGCTCGGTTTCGTAGATGTAGTCGCCCACGAACAGCACCAGGTCCAGGTCGGCCTGCGCGATCTCTCGGTGCACGGCGAAGGCACCCAGCTCGTAGTGCTGACAGGACGCCAGGGCCAGGCGCAAACGGCCGGTGTGGGCCAGCGGGTCGGGCGCCGTGCGTGAGCGCCCTACAGGGCTGAGCAGGCCGCCTGCTTCAAAGCGGTAGTAGAAGACGCGGTCGGATGGCAGGCCGGCCAGTTGCACGTGCACGGCATGGGCCAAGGTGGGGTCGGCCACGGCGATGCCTTGTTGCAGCACCTGCTGGCAGGCTTCGTCTGCAGCCACCAACCAGTGCACGGGCACCCGGTGGGCCGGCATGCCGCCATCGGGCTGCAGCGGCAGGGGCGCCAGGCGTGTCCACAACACGGCGCCATCCGGACGCGGCTCTCCGCTGGCCACACCCAGGCCAAAAGTCTCTGGCGGCGCCACCCAGGAAGATGGCAGCACGTTCGTTCCCTGGGCATGGGCCACATCGACAGCCCATTGTTGCCAGGCGGCGATGGCCGCCCACCGGCTCAGGGCGCGCAAAAAGTGGCGACGGTGCATCACGGCCGCGATTATGGGCCGCCGATGTGAGCCAAGTTGCGCCATCTGCCAGACTAGGGCGCACAATGGTTTGACTGCGTTGCCCAGGGGTGACAGCCTCTGGTTCATGTCTTGCCCTGCCCAGGAGCCCCACGGATGCCCACCCGCCCCGACAGCCCAGACCCGACTGGCAACCATGGCAGCGCCGCCAACCCCTTCGCAGAGATGGGCAGCAAGCTGGGCGCCGGCCTGGGGTTTTTCCAGGATTGGATGAAGGCCGCTGGCAGCGCCCTGCCCCACGTGAGCGGGGCCCAGCCCAGCGCAGGTGGCATGCCCAGCTGGGGCCTGCCCACACTGGACCCGGCCGAGCTGGACAAGCGCATTGAAGAGCTCAAGACCGTTCAGTTCTGGCTGGAGCAAAACGCCCGCATGGTGGCCATGACCATCCAGGGGCTGGAGGTGCAGCGCATGACGCTGGCCACGCTGCAGGGCATGAACGTGTCCATGGACCACATCAAGGACGCCTTGAAGGTCAAACCGGACGCCATGCAGAACTTCTTCAAGGCCGCGGCCACGGCCCAGGCGCCCGCGTCGCCCGAACCTGCACCGGCACCAGAGCCCGCACCGGCGCCCCGCAGCGCAGGCTTCCCCTGGGGCATGGGCCTGAGCCCGCAGTCCAACTGGCATCAGGGCGTGCCCGAGAAGGGCCCTTTGGCAGCGGAGCCTGAAGAGGCGCCTGCCACCACCTCGGCGGCACCCGATGGCGATGGCGGGTCCGACGATGCGCCGGCGCCGGCCACGGACAGCCAGCCAGAGGCTGCACCAGGCGGTGAGTCCGCTGCCGACCTGATCAACCCCATGCGCTGGTGGGACACGCTGACCCAGCAGTTCTCGCACCTGGCTTCTCAGGCGGCGCAAACGGTGCAAACGGTGCAGGCCACACCGGCGGCCAAGGCTGCAGCCGCCATGCCGGACCTGATGACAGGCATGGCCGGGCTGGCCACGCCCTTTGGCGTTGCTGGCAAGGCCAGCGCGAGTGCGGGCGCGAAAGCGGGCAAGGCCCCTGGCAGCGCCGCCAAACCTCGCGCGCCCCGCGCTGGCAAGGCACAGGCTGCACCGGCCACCAGCGCCGCGGGCGCCGCAGCCCGCAAGCGCGCCACCAAAGGCCGAGCAGGATGAGCTCGCCACACGGCAGCCTGCGCTTCATCCAGGCACACGGCACCCACCCCCAGCCCGAACTGGCGCTGGAACTCGTGTGGGCGCAACTGGCCTCTCAGCTTGGCCTGGTGCCGGCCTCGCCCAACCAGATGCCAGGCGGCACGCCACCGCGCATGGTGCCCACACTGGGCTGGTGCTACCTCAGCGAAGAACTTGCCCATGGCGCCGAACTCATCTTGCAAGGCCTGCGCGAGCGCCTGCCGCAGGTGGCCTGGGTGGGCGGCGTGGGCGCGGGTGTGCTGGCCACCGGCGTGGAGTACATGGACGAGCCCGCCCTCGTCGTGATGGTCTGCAACCTGCCCGCCTCCACCTTCCGCGTCTTCCACGGCCGACAGCCCCTGCCCACCCACCGCGAACTGGGCCACGACGGCGGCTGGCGGGCCTTCACGGCCCAGGTGCACGCCGACGCGCAATCGCCCGAGGTGACCGAGCTGATCGACGAGCTGGCCGCGCGCACCGACTCTGGCTACCTGTTCGGTGGCCTGTGCGTGGGCAACCCACAGAGCGTGCAACTGGCGGTGGACCCGCGCGACGCCACGGCCGCCGACGCCAGCACCCAGCAGGGCGTGTGGCACGGCGGGTTGTCTGGCGTGGCCTTCAGTGACCGCGTGCGGCTGGTGTCCCGGGTGACCCAGGGCTGCGAGCCCATCGGGCCCCAGCGCCGCGTGACCGCCGCCCACCAAAACGTCGTCTACGAGCTGGACGGCCTGCCCGCCCTGACCTGCTTGCTGCGCGACCTGGACGTGACGGTGAATGCCGGCGAGGTGGACTGGCAGCGCGAGGCCCTGCCCAAGGTGCGCGCCACCCTGGTCGGCCTGACCGACCCCGACAGCGACCTGCTGGCCCATGGTGCTCACTTTGGTGCCGACACCCGCGTGCGCCACATCCTGGGCCTGGACCCGGCCCGCCGCGGCGTGGCCGTGAGCGAGCCCGTGCACACCGGGATGCACCTGGCCTTCTGCCAGCGCCATGTGCGTGCCGCACGGCAGGACCTGGTGCGCATCTGTGCCGAGATCCGCGAAGAGTTCGACCCCATGGACCACCCTGGCCACCCACCGGTGGGCGCGGTCTACATCAGCTGTGCGGGGCGAGGAGGCCCTCACTTTGGCAGCCCCAACGCCGAGATGGCGCTGATCGCCCACGCCCTGGGCGACATCCCCGTTGTGGGCATTTTTGCCGCCGGCGAAATCGCCCGGCACCACATCTACGGTTACACCGGCGTGCTCACGGTTTTTGGCGCCTGAAGCCGCCAGCCCCCCCATCGGTGGGCACCCCTTGGTTGGCCCACCCCGTGGGGATGTTCACAGCGGGGAGCGACGCGCACACTTCGCGGCGTCGCCACAGGCTCTCGAATCAGGCCGCAGGTCTGAAACTTGGCGTCCCCATCCGCAGGAGCCCTCATGATCGCCCGCCCGCAGCCCCGCCCTCGACCGATTCCCTTTGCCATGCCTGCACGCCCGCCCCTCGACATCACCCGTGTTGCCTTGGCACCGTTTGGCGCCACAGACGCGGCCAAGGCCTCCCCCGCCACCCGCCCGATCCATTGGGGTGACACGCCGGGCGGCGCGCTGGTGCTGCCGGCTGAAAGCCCGCGTGCCTTGTATGCCGTGACGCGCAACTGGCAAGGGCAGCAAGTGCCACTGGACCCCCAGAACGACGCCGCAGCAGGCCAGACCAGAAAGCCGGCACCGGAAGCCAAGCCCAACCCGGCGCCGGCGATCGGTGGCACCGGCATGGAAATGTCGGCCCGCTATCTGGGCCAGGGATCGCTGTGCGTGCGCTCGTCGGTCACCGGCAGGCACTACCGTTTCACGGGCCATGGCCACACCCTGCGCATCGACAAACATGACCAGATGCTGATGCGCCGCATCAGCGACATCGAACTGGTCTGAGCCTGCGCCCCGCTGCCCGGCATCGTGCCGTGTCGGTGCCGCTGGCCGTATAGTGGGCCGATGGACAACGCAGCGCCTTCCTCCGCCGCCCTGGCAGCGCCCGCCACGGCCCTCGACCCGGCCTCCCGCCACCAGCGCCAGCAGGTGGTCGTACAGGCCCTGGCTGCGGTGCTGCCCCGCAGCGCCCTGCTGTGGCAGGACGAGGCGGTGGCCCCCTATGAATGCGATGGCCTGAGCGCCTACCGCCAGCGCCCGCTGGCCGTGGCCCTGCCCGAAACGCCAGAACAGGTCAGCGCCGTGCTCCGGGCCTGCCACGCCTTGCAGGTGCCTGTGGTGGCCCGAGGCGGCGGGACAGGGCTCTCAGGCGGCGCCCTGCCCCACCCCATGGGCGTGACCTTGTCGCTGGCGCGGCTCAACCGCATCCTGCGCCTGGACCCGGTCGCCCGCGTGGCCGTGCTGCAGTGCGGCGTGCGCAACCTGGCCATCAGCGAAGCGGCCGCCCCGCACGGCCTCTACTACGCGCCCGATCCCAGCAGCCAGATCGCCTGCACCATTGGCGGCAATGTGGCCGAGAACGCCGGCGGCGTGCACTGCCTCAAATACGGCCTGACCGTGCACAACGTGCTGCGCGTGCGGGGCTACACCATCGAAGGCGAAGCCCTGGACATTGGCGGCGAGTGCCTGGACAGCCCGGGCCCCGACCTGTTGGCGGCCTTCATCGGCAGCGAAGGCCTGCTGGGCGTGGTCACCGAGGTCACCGTGCGCCTGCTGCCCCGCCCGCCCCTGGCGCGCTGCCTGCTGGCCAGTTTTGACGACGTGGGCAAGGCGGGTGACGCGGTGGCGGCCATCATTGGCGCAGGGCTGATCCCTGCAGGCCTGGAGATGATGGACAAGCCCATGACCCTGGCCGTGGAAGACTTCGTCCGGGCTGGCTATGACCTCGAGGCCGCCGCCATCCTGCTGGTGGAAAGCGATGGCACCCCCGAAGAAGTGGCAGAAGAAATCGAGCGCCTGACGCAGGTGCTGCAGCAGGCTGGCGCCACCCGCATCGAGCTGAGTGAAAACGAAGCCCAGCGCCTGCGTTTCTGGAGCGGGCGCAAGAACGCCTTTCCCGCCACTGGCCGCATCAGCCCGGACTACCTGTGCATGGACGCGTCCATCCCGCGCAAGGCCCTGGCGCCCATGCTCCAGGCGATTGCCGACATGGAGGTGCGCCACGGCCTGCGCTGCTGCAACGTGTTCCACGCCGGGGACGGCAACATGCACCCGCTGATCTTGTTCGATGCCAACCAGCCGGATGAGTTGCACCGCGCCGAGGCCTTTGGCAACGAGATCCTGCGCACGGCGGTGGCGTTTGGCGGCAGCATCACCGGCGAGCACGGCGTGGGCGCTGAAAAGCTCGACGCCATGTGCGTGCAGTTCACGGACGACGAGCGCGAACAGATGCACGCCTTCAAGCGGAGCTTCGACCCGCAGGGGCTGCTCAACCCGGGCAAGCTCATCCCCATGCTGGCGCGCTGTGGCGAGTTGCGCCCCGCACCCGGCCAGGCCCTGGGGCAGACGCCGGCGCTGCAGGCGGCGTTGGCGGAGCTGCCGCGCTTCTGACTTCGCGCCTCCGACCGCGCGCTTTGCCCGCCCTCAGGCGCCGGCCGCGATGCGCTGGCGCGCCTGGTAAAGCATGTCCAGCGTGATGTGCCTCACCTCCAGCTTGCTTTGCGCCACGTGGGCACGCAGCAGGCGCTGGGCCTCGTCGGTGCGGCGCCGCGTGATGGCCCGCAGGATGCGGGCGTGCTCGTCGTAGGTGGCCTCCACGCGCGAAGGCTTGGTGAAGTCCAGCCTGCGGATGATGCGGATGCGCTCGGTGATGTCGGCGTGCACGCGGGCCATCTCGGCGTTGCCGATGGCCTGCACCAGCGAGCCGTGAAAAGCCTCGTCCAGCCGGTCGACGGTGACGAAGGCCATCGAGCGCTCCTGGGGTTTGACCAGCCAGGTGTCGGCCAGGTCCTTGAGCACGGGGCGATCTTCGACCTCGCACAGGCGGGCCACGGCATGGGTCTCGATCAGCACCCGCAGGTCGTAGAGCTGGTCGAAGGTCTCGAAGTCCAGCGGCGCCACCTGCCAGCCGCTTTTGGGAAACACCAGCAGGAAGCCTTCACGTTGCAGGCGCTGCAGGGCCTGCCGCAACGGCGTGCGGCTGACCTGCACCTGGTTGGCCAGTTCGCTCTCTGAAAAGCGGTCGCCGGGCAGCAGCACGAAGTCAAAGATGAGCTGCTTGATCTGGGCGTAGACGCGCTCGGCCAGGGTGCTGGCCGGCAGGTTGGCGGGAGGGGGCACGGCGACGAGGTTCATGGCTTGGCCTGTGCGCTGGCGTTGCCCAGGGGCACCATGCTGACGTGCGCCGACACGATGCGCCAACCCGCCTGCATGCGCACCCAGGTCTGCGTCTGGAAGCCGTGCAGGGGGGTGTCGCTGCGCTTGAACTCGCACATGGCCACGGCCATGTCCGGCCCGAAGGCGGTGATGCGCACGTCGTACAAGGTGCGGGTGAAGTCTGGTGCAAGCGCAGCCTTGCGGTAAGCGACCACGGCCTGGTGACCCAGTTGCTTGTCGGCGATGCCATAGCGGGTGACCGCCGGGTGTTCCCAGAAATAGGCGTTCAGCGCGGGCACGTCGTTGCGCATGAGCGCGGCTTCGTAGTCCAGGAACTGGCGCGTGACCTCCTGCACGACCTCATGCAGGTTGATGTCCGGGCGATCGATGGTCATGGGGCTGGGCTTCTTCCTGTGGTGGGGTGTGAGCGGGGCTTCAGGCCTTGCCTGGCAGGCTGGCGATGTAGGCGCGCCAACCGCCCAGGTGGCTGATGTCTTGTGCACCCTCCAGCCCTGAGGGTTCGCAGATGAAGCCCTTGACCCAGCTGCCATCGGCCAGCTCGATGCTGCCCAGGCCCAGGGGCGGGGGGATCATGCCCAGGAACGAGCCCACGCTGTCTTGCGGCAGCGCGTAGACCTCGACCTCGATGGCAGCGCCCGGCCCTGCAGCCAGCTCTGGCGCACTGAGGCGAGACAGGCCCGGCTTGGGTGGCACGGTACCCGGCAGGGCATAGAGCTTGTAAGCCGAAGCGGTGCGCGTGCGCGTCAACAAGCGGGCCTGACGCTCTTTCAGCTGCCAGTGCAAAGGCATGCCGGCCAGGTGGGCCCCCACCACGGCCACGGGCATGGTGGGTGCGGCCTGGGGCCGTTGTGCAGACAGTGCAGGCAAGGCCCAGGCCTCAGGCGGGGGGGCCGGCAAACGGCAGCCGAGCATGGGCTCATCCGGCCAGGCATCGGGCTGCTCGGCGCTGAGGCGCTGCATGAGGGCCTGCCAGCGGGCACCCAGCTCCAGCAAGGCGGCATCTCGCCCGCCGGGTGCGATGAAGGTCACGCCAAAGGGCAGGCCTTCAGGCGTGAAGCCGGCGGGCACGGCCAGGGCAGACCAACCCAGCAGGTTGACGAAGTTGGTGTAGGTGCCCAGCTGGCTGTTGCGGCCAATCGGGTCGGCTTCGACGCTGGCCTGAGTGGGGAAGGTGGGCGCGGTGGGCACCATCAGCACGTCGACCTCGTCCCACAGGCCCTGCACGCCGGCGGCCAGGTCCTGCAGCTTGTACTGGGCCACGAAGGTGCCGATGGCATCGTGGTTGCGTGCGCTTTCGATGATGCGGGCCACAACCGGGTGCACGGCCTCCGGCTGCGCCTCGAAGAAGCCGGCGATGGCGGCGTAGCGCTCGGCCACCCACGGGCCTTCGTAGAGCAGCCTGGCCACGCTCCACAAGGGTGTGAAATCGACCGCTGTGGCGTGGACGGGAGCGAAGTCAGGCAACAGGGGCAAGGCCTGCTGGGCGCGCTCGAAGGCGTGGGCATAGGCCGCATCACCAAACCACTCGGCCTGGCTGGGCACGCCCACGCGCAAGGCCTGAGGGAAGTGGGGCAGGCCAGGCTGCCTGGCCTTGGCGTGCGAAGGGAAGCTGGGCTGTCCAGCCATCGGGCCCGACATCACCGCCATCACGCGGGCGGCGTCGTGCGCGGTGAGCGCGAACACCGAGACGCAGTCGAGGCTCTTGCAGGCGGGCAGCACGCCGTGCGTGGGCACCAGGCCAGGTGTGGGCTTCATGCCCACCAGGTTGTTGAAGGCGGCCGGCACGCGGCCTGAGCCTGCGGTGTCGGTGCCCAGGGCGAACGGCACCTCACCACGCGCCACCACCACCGCCGAGCCCGAGCTGGAGCCGCCCGAGACGTGGTCGGCACTGAAGGTGCTGTGGGGCGCACCATAGGGCGAACGTTGGCCCACAAGGCCGGTGGCGAACTGGTCGAGGTTGGTCTTGCCCACCACGATGGCACCGGCATCCACCAGGCGGCGCACCGCTTCCGCCGACACCTTGGGCGTGAAGGCAAACGCCGGGCAGGCCGCGGTGGTGGGCATGCCTGCCACGTCGATGTTGTCCTTGACGGCAAAGGGGATGCCGTAGAGCGGCAGCAGGTCAGCGGGGTGGGCGCCGGACTGCTGGGGCGAAGCGGCTGTCAAGGCGGCCACCCTGGCCCCCAAGGCGGCCAGCTGGGCTTGCAGCTGGGCCTGGTCCGCACGAAAGATCCAGGCCGGGTCGTTGGTCAGCGCACCATCCGAAGCGCCCTCATGCCAGCGCGCCCACAAAGAGGCGATGACCTGCTCAGGCCGCAGGCTGCCACTGCGGTAGGCCTGCAAAAGCCCGTCGATGGTGCACGGCAGGTCGGATTCAGGAAGGCCAGCGTTGGTGAATGGCATACAGGTGGGGGTATGGGGTCCCGGAAGGTTCAAGTGTCGCGCAGTTGGGGCGAAGTTGCCGCTCGGTGGTGACTCACATGGGCTTCAAGGCCGCGATCAGGGGGGCAGACAAAATGGTCCAGCCCACGATGGCGCCTTGCGCGCGGATCATGTCCAGCGCCGCCGCCTTGAAGGCCGGGAAGTAGCTCTCGGTGCCGTCTTCAACGAGCAGGCAGTCGTAGCCACGGTCATTGGCTTCGCGCAGGGTGGTCTGCACGCAGACCTCGGTGGTCACGCCCATGACCACGAGGTGGGTGATGCCGCGCGCGTCCAGCAGCTCACCCAGGCCGGTGGCGTAGAAGGCGCCCTTGCCAGGCTTGTCGATGACGACCTCGCCGTCCACCGGTGCCAGTTGCGGCACGATGGCGTTGCCCGGCTCACCGCGCACGAGGATGCGGCCCATGGGGCCCTCGTCGCCGATGCGCAAGGTGGGCGAGCCGCGCAGGCGCTTGGCGGGCGGGCAGTCGGACAGGTCGGGCAAGTGGGATTCGCGGGTGTGCACCACCAGGCCGCCGGCCGCGCGCCAGGCTTGCAGCACGGCCTTGACGGTGGGCACGATGGCCGTGAGCAGGGCGACGTCGTTGCCCAGGCTCTCGCCGAAGCCGCCAGGCTCGACGAAGTCACGCTGCATGTCGATGATCACCAGCGCGGTGTGGGTCACGTCGAAGCTGTAGGCAAAGGGCTGGGCGTCGAGGGTGATGGTGGTCATGGGGGTGGGTCCTCAGGCGGCCTGGGCGACGGGGTGGTGGTGGCCGCCCATGAAGGCGCCCAGCACGTGGCGATCGGCATCGTGGGCGTCGCATGCATGGACGATGCGGCCCTCGCTCATCACCAGGATGCGGTCGGCCAGCTTGAGCAACTCGTCGAGGTCTTCGCTGACGAGCAGCACGGCGCCGCCCTGGTTGCGCACGGCCATGATGCGGCTGTGGATCTCGGCCACGGCCGCGAAGTCCAGACCGAAGACGGGGTTGGAGACCAGCAGCACGTCCACCTGGCCATCGAGCTCACGGGCCAGCACGGCGCGCTGCACATTGCCGCCAGACAAGGAGCGGATGGGCGCGCTCTCGCCCTGGGTCTTGACCTTGTAGGCGGCGATCAGCTCGCGGGCCTTGTCCTTGAGCACGCTGGCGCGCATCCAGCCCCAGCTGGCCACGGGCGCCTGGTCAAAGCGTCGCAGGCCGATGTTCAGCGCCACGCTGAGGTCGCCCACACAGGCGTTGCGCAAGGGCTCTTCGGGCAGGCTGCGCACGTGCAGGCGCTGGTTCTGTTCGCGCCGGGCATGGTAGGGCTCGCCGGCCATCCAGACCTCGCCGCTGTCGCGGTCGCGCTGGCCCACCAGGGATTCCATCAGCTCGCGCTGGCCATTGCCCGAGACGCCGGCGATGCCGACGATCTCGCCGGCCTTCACGCTCAAGGACAAGGCCTGCTCGGCGGGCTCGCCGCGGTCACCCAGCACGCCCAGGGCCTGGACCTTCAGGCGCTCTGTCTGCTGATCGGGGGCGAAGGCCACGCGGTGCAGGTCTTCGCGTTTGGCGGCGGCGGCGTGACCCTTGCCCGCGCCCTCACCGGTCAGGCCCATCATCTCGGCACCCAGCAAGGCGGGCGTGGTGTCGGCCACGCGGTGGCTGCCCATGAGCTTGCCCCGGCGCAGCACGCTGACGTCATCGGCCACCTCCATCACCTCGCGGAACTTGTGCGAGATCATGATGACGCTGACCTCACCCGCATGGGCGCGGTCACGCAAGGCACCCAGCACCTCGTCGGCCTCTTGCGGGGTCAGCACGGAGGTGGGCTCATCGAGGATGAGCAAACGGGGCTTGAGGAAGAGCTGCTTGAGGATTTCGAGCTTCTGCTTTTCGCCGGCAGACAGGTCCATCGGGCGGGCGTCCAGGTCCAGGCGGAAGGGCGTGGTCTGCATGAAGGCGTCCAGCTCTTCACGCACGCGCCGCCAGGGCACGATGGCGGGCAGCTCGCCCTTGGCCAGCAAGAGGTTCTCGGCCACGGTCATGCCGGGCACGACTGTGAAGTGCTGGTAGACCATGCCGATGCCCAGGTGGCGGGCCACCACGGGTGAGGTGATGGCGTGCTCGCGGCCATCGATGAGCACGGCGCCTTCATCGGGCTGGTGGTAGCCCACGATGGCCTTGACCAGGGTGCTCTTGCCCGCGCCGTTTTCACCCAGCAAGGCGTGCACGGTGCCGGGGCGCACGTCCAAGGAAACGCTGTCGAGCGCGGTGAAGGCGCCAAAGCGTTTGGTCAGCTCATACGTGGACAGGGCCAGGGCGCCGGTCTTGGGGGGCGCTTGCAGGGCGGGGTCGAGCGGGGCGGTCATGGCGTTCCTTGCGGTTGCTTGCGTTGCCTGAGTTCAGGTGGCCATCTCGCGGCGGAAGACTTCGAGCGTGCGGGCCTTGACGCGGATGAACTCAGGATCGGCCACCGACTCGGGCTGACGGGGGCGGGGCAGGTCGAAGGGCACGATCTCGGCGATGCGGGTGGGGCGGCGCGTGAGCAGCAGGATCTCGTCGGCCAGGAAGACGGCGTCTTCGAGGTCATGCGAGACGATGACCATGGTGGTGCCGGTGGCCAGGTGGGCCTCTTGCAGCTTTTCGCGGATGAAGAGGGTCATCTCGAAGTCGAGCGCGGAGAAGGGCTCATCGAGGAACATGACCTCCGGGCGCATGGCCAGGGCACGCATGATGCACACGGTCTGCTGCTGGCCGCCGGAGAGCTCGTAGGGGTAGCGCTCGAGGTCGAAGCGGATCTCGAA
Source organism: Burkholderiales bacterium (assembly GCA_947371645.1). Next base: position 29,773 of record CANBQJ010000004.1, read on the forward strand.
AAGCTTGATCAGTTCTTCGACGCGGGCCAGCACTTCGGCTTCTTTGACGCCTTGTCGACGCAGGGGGTAGGCGATGTTGTCGCGGGCGGTGATCCACGGGAAGAGCGCGTCGCGGTAGTTCTGGAAGACGTAGCCAATCTTGGTCTCTTTGAGGGTCTTGCCATCGAAGAGGATTTCGCCGGCATCCAGGGGAATGAGGCCGGCGATCATGTTCATCAAGGTGGACTTGCCGCAGCCGTTGGGGCCGAAGATGGACACGATCTTGCCGCGAGGCAGGTCGAGGTTGAAGTCGGTGTAGAGCGGCTTGCCGGCGAAGGACTTGCACAGGCCTCTGACCGTCACATGGGGACGGGTGGCAGCTTGTGTGCTGGCCAGGTCGTCGGGCATCAGGATGGCGTTCATGTGAAGTCCTCTTGGCAGGGCAAGGTGTTGGTGTTTGGGAGAAGGTGCGGTGATGCCGGAGGGGGCACAGGCGGCACATGACTCCGCTCATGTCCTCCGGAATGGGCTTGGCCCATTCCTCCCCCTTTACTTCGCTCCGCCATGCACCGCCTGTGCCCCCTCCCCACACCGCGGTGGTGGAAGGGGTGGTTTGAAGAGCGGCCAACGCCGCTCTTCAAACCACAGCCTTCGCGAAGCGAAGGCGCTGCCAGAGCCTCACCCAGCCGAGCGGTGTGGGTGGATGGTGGAGAGAAGTAAAGGGGGAGGCTGGGTGCAGCCCAGCCGGAGGACATGAGCGGAACCATCCACCCACACCGCTCGGCCCGCCACCCAGCGAAGACAGCGCCCTGAGCGAAGCCCCTCATGCTTTGCCACTCCAGTGCACCAGCTTCTTCTCGATCAACAAGAACGCCAGGTTGAGCAAGTACCCCAGTGCCCCCGTGATGAGGATGGAGGTGTACATGTCCTTCACATTGAACACTTGCTGCGCGTCGATGATCCGGTGCCCCAGCCCCGTCTCCGAGCCGATGAACATTTCGGCCACGATGACGATCACCAGCGACATCGACACCCCCGTGCGCAGCCCCACAAAAGTCTGGGCCAGGCTCTCCATCAGCATCACGTCCTTGAACACATGCCACCTGGACACACCCATGATCTGCGCCGCCATCACCCGCGTCTTCTTGGCGTTCATCACCCCGTAAGCACTGTTGAACATCACCAGCAGCACCGCCGCAAAAGCCGCGATCGCGATCTTGTTGGCATCGGTGATGCCGAAGATCAGCATGAACAGCGGGATCAGCGCCGACGAAGGCGTGGAGCGGAAAAAATCGATCAGGAACTCGACGCTGCGGTAAGCATTCACCGAGCTGCCCAACATCACCCCCAGTGGCACCCCGATGGCGACCGCGATGCCAAAGGCCGCCAGGGTGCGCCCCACGGTGGACTCCAGGTCCGGCAAGATGGCGCCGCTGATCAAGCTGTCCCACAGGTGCATCAAGGTTTCGCCCGGTGGGGGCAAGAGCACGGGCTTGATCCAGTGGGCCGCGATCGCCAGCTCCCACAGGCCAAACAAAAGCGCAGGCCCGATCAGCGGCAAGAGACGCGGGTCAAACAGGCGGTCGATGGCTTTGGGGATCATGGCGGCCTCCGGGCATCAGGCCACGTAGAGCAAGGGCTTGACGGGCACGGCACGCGAGAAGATCTTGCGTTCGGTGAACACATCGAAGAACTTCTGGAAGTAGCCGATGTCCGAGGCGCTGAACTCGTTGTACATGGTGAAGCCCGCCAGAGGCACCTCCTTGACCAGCGAAGGGTCGATGGCGGTGAAGCCATCCAGGTGCTGGCGCACTTCGGCCGGGTTTTTGCGCACGAAGTCCACGGCCTTGGCATAAGCAGCGATGTACTTCCTGGCCTCATCAGGCCGCTCCTTGAGCAAGGTGCTGGTGACGGTGGCCGATCCGCCAAACCAGGGCGCATCGGGTGCACCCAGCACATACTTGGAGATCACGCCGTTCTCCAGCACCCGTGTCAGCCCCTTGAGGCGGCCCGCCGTGCCCGTGGGCTCCAGCGTGTAGACAGCGTCCAGCTGTTCGGCGGCCAGGGCCGGCACATGCTGACCAATGGGCAGCTCGGTCACGTGTGCATCGGTCACGCCGTTCTTCTCCAGGATGATCCTGGCCAGCGTCAGGTTCTGGATGCCAGGCCCTGACGCCACGCGCTTGCCCTTGAGCTCGGAGATCGCCTTGATCGGGCTGTTGATGGGCACCACGAACTGGTCGAGCACCAGATTGTGGTTGGACGGGTTGGAGCAGATGATCTTGAACAGCCCAGGTGAGGTGATCTCGGCCAGGGCCAGCACGGCCGATGCGGTGCCGTTGGCCGAACCGTGTATGCGGCCAGAGATCATGGCCTCGGCCACCTGCTGGGCGCTCTGGAACTTCACGCCTTCGACGTTCAAGCCCGCGTCTTTGAAGAAGCCACGCTCCAGGGCCGCATACAAGGGCAGCCCCGATGCGATGGGCCAGTAGCCGATCTTGATGGGCTCGGATGCGGCGCGCGCTTGCGGCCACAGGCTGGCGCCTGCGACAGCGGCCGCACCGGCTTGCAACAGTTGGCGACGACGGGTCTGGTGTGGGTGATGCATGGCGGCGACGTCCTCTGTGGTGTGCTCAAATCGTTTGCAAGGCACGGATCAGGGCTTTGGAGTCGGACACCGCGCCGAACACGCCGCCCTGCATCTTGATCATCGAAAACGCGGCCGCGTGGTTGGCCGGGTCGGTGGCACCGGTGCAGTCGGTCAGCATCACGCACTCGAAGCCACGATCGTTGGCGTCGCGCATGGTCGTGTGCACGCAGACGTCCGTCGTGATGCCGGTGAGGATCACGTTCTGGATGCCCTTGGTGTGCAAGATGAGCTCCAGGTCGGTCGCGTAGAACGAGCCCTTGCCCGGCTTGTCGATGATGGGCTCGCCTGCAATGGGATAGAGCTCGGGGATGATGTCCCAACCCGGCTCGCCACGCACCAGGATGCGGCCGCAGGGGCCCGCATCGCCAATGCCCACGCCGTCGGTGCCGATCTGGCGTGAGCGCCAGCGCTTGTTGGCGGGGAGGTCGCTCAGGTCAGGCCGGTGGCCTTCACGGGTGTGGATCACGAGCATGCCCACACGACGGGCTTCGGCCAGCAACACCTTCAAGGGCTCGATGGGCGCGCGCGTCAGCGACAGGTCGTAGCCCATCTTGTCGACATAGCCCCCCACGCCGCAGAAGTCCGTCTGCATGTCGATGATGATCAGCGCCGCGTTGCCCGGTCGCAGGTCGCCGTTGTAGGGCCAGGCGTAAGGTTGGGCATCGACGAAGGTGCCCTTGGGCGTGGTGCTCATGCGGCCTCCTGGAGGGGAGCAGGTGACAAAATGGAAGCGGGCACATCCAGCAAGTTGCCGGTGTTGCCTTCAAATGAACGGGTGGGTGACGCAAAGCCGCAGGACTGGCCATCGGTGTGCACCACCTCGCCTTCCCACGGCAGCCTGAAACGCCCGGCCACCATGTCCTGCATGAAGGTGTAGGGGCAATCCTGCGCCCCACCCTTCACCGCCACATACCCCCGGTGGTACAGCTGGTAGGGGTTGTTTTCCACGCCCCAGTTCAGGCGCGCTTCGCGGATCAGGTCTGGTCGCACCTCGGCGCAGACGATCTCGTCGGGCCGACCGCCGCCTTGCGCCATCACCGTGCCATCGAAGTTGCACACCATGGCCTCACCCATGGAGTCGAAGGTGCCGTCGCTGCCGCACAGGCAGACGTTGGCGGTCACCATCAGGTTCTGGAAGGCATTGGCCTGGTTGGTGATCGACCAGGCGTGGCGGATGGGCGCGGTGTAACCGGCGGTGCGGATCATCACCTCCGCACCTTTGTAGGCGCATTCGCGGGCCATCTCGGGGAACATCCCGTCGTGGCAGATGATCAGGGCCAGCCTCACGCCCTTGGGGCCGGTGATCACGGGGATGCCCATGTTGCCGGGCTCCCAGGGCTCCACCGGCACCCAGGGGTGGAACTTGCGGTAGTACAGCTGCAGCTCACCCTGGTCGTCGATGACCAGGCCCGTGTTGTAGGGGTTGCCAGCATCGGGGCCTTTGGGGTTCTTCTCCATGATGGAGAAGCAGCCCCAGATGCGGTGCCGCACGCAGGCCGCCTTGAAGGCCGCCACTTCAGGCCCGTCCAGCGTGACCATCAGCTCATCTGCCGTCGACATGGACAAGCCGTGCAGCGCGTATTCCGGAAAGACCACCAGGTCCATGCCCGGGTAGCTGCGCCGCGCCTTGCCCACCATGTCGACGATGCGCTGCGTCTGCGATGCCAGCTGCACAGGCGTCTCCACCACGGGCAGTTGAAGCTGCACCAGGCCCAGCACCATGCCCGAAGGCGACTTGTTCAGACCAGCCAGTCCACTCACGTTGGCACTCCTTGATCAGAGGTTGAAGGGATCAGCACACGGGCTGCTCAGCGCGACACACCCAGCTCCATCGGCGCGCCTTGCAGCGAGCGCTTGGGGCTGCAGGTCCACACCAGGATGAGCAGGGTCAAGGCGTAGGGCACGGCATTGAACAGGTGGTAGCCCCAACCGATGCCCACCGACTGCAAGGCCGGCCCCAAGGCCCCGGCCCCGCCAAACAACAAGGCCGCGCCCAGGCAGGCCACAGGTCGCCAGCGCGCGAAGATGACCAGGGCCACGGCGATCAGGCCCTGCCCGCTGGACAAGCCCTCGTTCCAGCTGCCCGGGTAGTACAGCGACAAGGAGGCCCCGCCCAGACCGGCGATGAAGCCGCCGGCCATCGTGGCCAGCACGCGCACGGTGTTGACGGAGTAGCCCAAGGCGCGCGCCGCATCGCTGCTGTCACCGGCCATGCGCACGATCAGGCCCCATCGCGTGTCGGCCAGGGCCCAGGCCATGAGCACGGCCAGCACCACCCCGATGGGGAACAGGGCATTGATGCGCAAGGCCGCCTGCACCTGCTGTGAATCGCTCCAGGCGCCCCACTCCAGCGATGGGATCTGCGCAGCCTGCGGCTGGATCAGCGGCTTGCCCAGGTAGAAGGCCAGGCCGGCACCCAGCAGCATCAACGCAATGCCCGTGGCGATGTCGTTGACCCGGGGCAGCGAGCACAAGAGCCCGTGCAGTGCGGCCAACAGGGCCCCGGCCACACCGGCCAGCAACACGCCCAACCAGGGCGAGCCGGTGAGGTAGCTGCCTGCAAAGCCGGACATGGCCGACAGCACCAGCACGCCTTCCAGGCCCAGATTGATGCGGCCTGATTTTTCAGTGAGGCACTCTCCCAGGCTCACGAAGAGGAAGGGCGTGCCCACGCGGATGGCCCCGCCCAGCACGGCGATGGCCACGTCGGCCCAGATGTTTGGTGCGTCCATGTCGGGCTCCTTCAATCGAGGTCGGTGGTCAGGCGGCTTCGCGCTTGGCCTTGACCTGCGCCGCGCCTTCAGCGCGTTCACGGGCCAGCCGGGCGCGGCTGGTTTCATGTGCGGGCTGGGCGGCTTTCAAGGCTTCTCGGCGCACCACCCACTCGGCCATGCGGCCACGCAGGGCTTCACTGGCCAGGATCAGCACGAAGGCAAAGCCTTGCAGCACCATCACCGAGGCATCAGGCAAGTCCAGCCGGCGCTGCAGCAGGCTGCCGGCCGAGCCAAAGCCCCCGAACAACACCGCCACAGGGATGACCGCCCAAGGGTTGTGACGCGCCACGAACGACACCAGGATGCCCGTGTAGCCCAGGCCCGCAATCAGTGAGGCATTGGCCGAGGTGTGCACCGCCGCCACCTCCAGGCCACCGGCCAGGCCAGCGCAGGCGCCCCCCAGCGCACAGGCCGTGATGATGATCTGGTGGCTGGGCAGGCCCACCAGGCGCGCGGCCCGGGCATTGCCACCCACCACCCGCGTGGCAAAGCCATGCGTGCTGAAGAAGAGCCAGATGCCACTGAGCACACACGCCAGCGCCCCCCAGACCAAGCCCCAGTGCACGTCCATGCCAGGCAAGGAGCCCAGCAGCACGGACTCAGGCAGAGGCAGCGTGGACGGCTTGTTGAGCGAGGCAGGGTCACGCAGCGGCCCTTCCACGAAGTGCTTGAACAAGCCAATGGCGATGTAGCTCATCAGCAGCGAGCCGATGGTCTCGTTGACACCCCGGTACTGGCGCAGCACGCCCACGAGGGCTATCCACGCCGCGCCCGCCAAGGCGCTGGCCAACAGCACCAACGCCGTCCCTGCCACGCCAGCCGGCGGCGCAAAGAGGTAGGGCAAGCCGGCGCAGGCCAGCCCCCCCAACACCAGCGCCCCCTCCCCGCCGATCACCATCAGGCCCGCGCGCTGCGGCAAGGCCACGCACAAGGCCGTGAGCATCAGCGGCGCGGCCCGCTGCAAGGTGTTCTGCCAGGAGAAGGCGTCTCCAAAGGCACCCTTGAACAGCAGCACCCAGGTTTCGACGGGGTCGGTGCCGCCCAGCCACACGAAGCCGCCAAACAGCAGCACCGCGCCGGCCAGCGCCAGCAACGGCAAGACCAGGCCATCGAAAACTTCGGTCCAACGGGGGGCGGCGGCACTCATGGCTCAGACCTTGCCGACCACGCCTTCGACCAGGTAGTTCATCCCCTCCAGCGCCGGGTCGGTCTGGACCATGGTCGTGCCCTTGGGAATCACCACCTTGCCCGTGTTGTCCTTGAGCTCACCCTTGAAGATGACGAATTCGTCCTTGAGCATCGAGGCCTTGATGGCATCGGCCTGCTTGCGCGCACCTTCGGGCACCATGGCGCCATAAGGTGAGGTCTTCACGAAGCCTTCCTTCAGGCCACCACGCAGGAAGTTGGGGTGGGGCTTGCCGGTGCGTGCTGCATCCACGATCTGCTTGTACGGGGTGACCCAGTTCCACTCGGCGCCCGTGAGGTAGGCGTTGGGTGCCAGCTTGGCTTGCGAGGCGTGGTAACCACACACGAACTTGCCGCGCTTGGCTGCGGTCTCGACGATGACCTTGGGGCCGTCGACGTGCATGGTGAACACGTCCACACCCTGGTCGGCCAGGCTGTTGGTGGCCTCGGCCTCTTTCACCGGCATGGACCAGTCACCCGTGAAGATCACCGAGCAGGTGATGTCGGGGTGCACCGAGCGTGCGCCCAGCGTGAAGGCGTTGATGTTGCGCAGCACCTGCGGGATGGGCTTGGCCGCCACGAAGCCGATCTTCTTCGACTTGGTCATGTGGCCGGCGATCACGCCGTTGAGGTACTGGCACTCGTCGATGTAGCCAAAGAAGCTGCCCACCGTCTTGGGGTGCTTGGATGCATCCCACATGCCGCCGCAGTGGGCAAAGCGCACGTCGGGGTTCTTCTTGGCCACCTCCAGGATGTGCGGGTTGAAGTAGCCAAAGGACGTGGGGAAGAGCAGCGTGGCGCCGTCTTGCGAGATCATGCCCTGCATGGTCTTTTGCACGGCCTGGGTTTCAGGCACGTTCTCTTCGCCGATGATCTTGATGCCAGGCATCTTCTTGATCTCGGAGGCCGCCTCGTAGTGCGACTGGTTGTAGCCGAAGTCGTCTTTCGGGCCGACATAGATCATGCCGATCGTCAGCGGTTTCTGAGCCTGCACCAGATCGGACAAGCCACCCAAAGCGAGCGTGGCGCCTGTGGCGCCCACACCCTTGATCCACGTCCGACGGTTCCATTGATCCATTGCCATGCGGTCTCTCCTTGCACCAGCGTGTTGCACATCCACTCACCGCCCGGCGTGTGCGCACCGCGGTGATGCGCTGGCACACCGGGTGATGTACCGACTGGTATACAAGCAATGGATGTGCCCGCTCTGGGCAAGTCACCGCGCACGGCGCGCGACCGGGACGAAGCAGGGCTCAGGGCTCGGCTTGCGACGCGGCGAACAGTGCCGGCATGCCCGCATTGGCCTGCGGGTGTGTGGGCCCGGTGCTTTGCACCTGGTTGATCTCGTTGGCCAGAAGCTGGGCGCGCTGGGTGCGCTCCGCGGGGTTGGGCACGGCATCGGCCAGCAGATCGGGCAGCAGGCGACGGGCCTCGGCCACGTCGACATCGCCCATGGCCAGGCGCGGCACCAGGTCGTCCAGCAAGGACCTGGCCGCACGCGCGCGGTCGCTCAAGCCCCCAGGCATGTTCTGGGGTGAGCCATGCCAGGCGTCCATCAGCTTGCGAAACCGCAGCTGGTTGATCAGGTGGGCAAGCTCTTCATCGGGGTGCGCGGCCTGACTGGCTGCGGCAGACAAGGTGTCCCAATCCGCGGAGCTCACAAAGGCCGGGCGCTCTCGCACCGGCGGCACCACCGGCCCGCCGTCGTCCGCGCGCGGCGTGGCGGCTGCACCGGTCACCGGCTGCACGCGGCCGGCAGCAGGCGGTGACATGGCCAGCGCCCCCAGCGCACCCGATGCCGTGCCGGCCGGCGTCAGCGCACCCAGCCCGGGCAGGCCGGCCTTGGCCGCCGCCGCCAGTTGCACCTGGGCGGCACTGCCTGCCGAAGCCGTGTCGGGTGGCTCCTCACGCGTGAACCACCAGCCAGCAGCGCCCAGGCCCAGGCCAAAGGCCAGGGCCACCGGGACCACGCTCCAGTCCGTGCGCCGGTCTTCTTCGGTTTGTGCATCCATTGAAGTGCCCATTTGTGCTTGCGACTTCGCTGCCCACCCCACCCGAACAGGTGGGCCGGCCCTGCCAACGCCATTGTGCCCGCCAACACCCGCACAGCTGATGCAGGTCAAGTCGATCGTGGCCAACGCTCCGGCGACATTGTGCGCATTCAACGCAGTCCGATGACCAAGGGGTTTGCGCCCGGTTGCTCAGCAGATCCCCCCTGTGGCAGGCGCGGCCGCCCCCAATGGCCACCCGCTTGGGGGGCAGACACGGCTTCGAAGCGGATTTCTCCGCCATCTGGCGCCAGGCACTTGCCACAAGCGGCCGACTCTGGGGTATAAATGCGCCCTGATTCGAACGACCGTTTGAAAAGAACGACCGTTCGAAAAGACGCCCTACCCCCAACGCGCCGCGTACGACGGCGCCCGAACTGCCCCGAGGTGACACATGCCGCAGTACAAGGCCCCCATGCGCGATATGCGCTTCCTGCTCAACGAAGTCTTTGACTACGAAGGCCACTACAAGGCACTCAAGGCGGACGACGCCACCCCCGACATGGTGGACGCCATCCTGGAAGGCGCTGCCACCTTCTGTGAAGAAGTGCTGGCCCCCCTGAACCACAGTGGCGACCTGGAAGGCTGCACCATCAAGGACGGCGTGGTCACGACCCCCAAGGGCTTCAAGGAAGCCTACGCCGAGTACGTGGCGGGCGGCTGGCAAGGCCTGTCCCACCCGGCGGAATTCGGCGGCCAGGGCCTGCCGATGTCGCTGAACCTGCTCAAGTCTGAAATGATGGGCACGGCCAACTGGTCGTTCACCATGTACCCCGGCCTGAGCCTGGGCTGCATGAACACCGTCTTCCAGTTCGGCTCCGAAACCCAGAAGAAGGTCTACATGCCCCCGCTGGTCAGCGGCGAGTGGACGGGCACCATGTGCCTGACCGAACCCCAGTGCGGCACCGACCTGGGCCAGGTCAAGACCAAGGCCGAGCCCCAGCCTGACGGCAGCTACAAGCTCACCGGCACCAAGATCTTCATCTCCTCGGGCGAACACGACCTGGCCGAGAACATCATCCACATCGTGCTGGCCCGACTGCCCGACGCCCCCAAGGGCACCCGTGGCATCTCGCTGTTCATCGTGCCCAAGTTCCTGGTCAACGCCGACGGCAGCCTGGGTGCACGCAACACCGTGTCCGCTGGCGCGCTGGAGCACAAGATGGGCATCCGCGCATCGGCCACCTGCGTGATGAACTTCGACAGCGCCACCGGCTTCATGATCGCCGAGCCCAACAAGGGTCTGGAAGCGATGTTCACCTTCATGAACACCGCCCGCATCGGCACCGCCGTGCAAGGTCTGGCCCACGCCGAGCTGTCCTACCAGGGCGCTTTGCCCTACGCCAAGGAGCGTCGCTCCATGCGCGCCCTGACCGGCAAGAAGGACGCCGACTTCCCCAACGACGCGCTGATCTGGCACGCCGACGTGCGCCGCATGTTGTTGACGCAACGCGCCGTGGCCGAAGGCGCCCGCGCCATGATCTACAACGCCGCCAAGCTGGCCGACCACATGGTCAACGGCGTGGAAACCGGCAACAAGGCCAAGTACGACGAGTACGACGACAAGCTGGGTTTCTTCACGCCCATCCTGAAGGGCTTCATCACCGAACTGGGCCTGGAGTGCGCCAACATCGGCATGCAGGTCTTCGGTGGCCACGGCTACATCAAGGAGCACGGCATGGAGCACATCGCCCGCGATGCCCGCATCTCCACGCTGTACGAAGGCACGACCGGCATCCAGGCGCTCGACCTGCTGGGCCGCAAGGTGCTGCTGCAATCGCGCGGCAAGTGCATCTTCGACTTCACCAACGAGATGATCGCCCAGGCCAAGCCGCACCTGCTGGACGGCGGCCCGCTGGGCCAGATGGCACGCGCCTCGTTCAAGTCCGCGCTGGACTGGAAGTGGGTCACCGTGCGCATCATGCTGCGCGCCAACAAGGACCGCGACGTGGTGAGCGCCGCCTGCAACGACTACCTGATGTACTCAGGCTACGCGATGATGGGCTACTTCTGGCTCAAGCAGGCCATCGTCGCCAACGAGAAGCTGGCCAAGGGCGGCAAGGACGCCCCCGAGTTCTACAAGGCCAAGATGCAGACGGCCCAGTTCTACTTCGAACGCCTGGCCCCGCGTGCCGCCGGTCACCGCAAGACCATGCTGTCGTCGACCGCGTCCATCATGCAGATGGACAATGAGCACTTCAGCTTCAACTGAAGCCGGATGCTCGCCGCCGGGGGCGGGACGCAGCAAGCGCCCCGCCCGCCGGTTCCCGGCCTCCCATGCGGAGGCCTTTTTGACTGCGAAACACGCTCATGGAAACGCCACGCCGTTACGCCGGGGTCACGGCCGATGTCCGAAAAGCAGAACGCCTGGAGCGTCTGATTGCATCGGCGTACGACGTTTTCGGACGCGAGGGTTACCGCAAGGCCACCATGCGCCTCATTTGCGCGCAAGCCAGGCTGACCGAGCGGTATTTTTACGAACATTTCAGCAATCTCGACGAGATATACCTCGCCGTGCACCGCAAAACCTCGACCGAGGCGGGTTTGGCCGTGATGTCTGCCTTGAATGGTGTGACACATGACCCGGTAGAACAAACCCGAATTGGTCTGCGTGTTTTTTTTGAATTCATCAAATCAGACCCTCGCCGCGGACAAATATTGTTGCTGGACGCCGCAGCCAGCGGCCTCACCACGCCGAGCCGACTCAATCAACAACTGGCATTTTTCTCCAGCACCATTTCGGCACGCTTCAAACTGAGATACCCCCATCTGGATTTCACGCCGGAAACCGAATTGATCGTCACCGGTTTCGGGGGCATGATCATCCACACCGCCACGCTCTGGATGGACCGCCAATTCGATTGGCCGGTGGAGACCCTCGTCGACCACAACCTGTATGCCTGGTCTGGTTTGCACCAGTGGCTGAAGCTGCACAACCAGGCCCCGGCACTGCCACCTGAAGGCGCGCCAGCTGACGCCTGACACCGGACGGTGCCCGGCAAATGCCCATGCGGCGCCTCGCCCTGCCGTGGGGCTCCCGAGGCAAAGGCCCCCTGGCCCAGACGAAGATCAAAGCAGTTTGACCGCCCCCTTGCTCACGCCATGGGCCGGCAACATAACTTCACGAATTATTTTTCCGGAAAGGCGAGATTAACCTCGCCGAAGCGGGCCTGTCACCTCATCTGTTTATCTGACGCGCTCGTTTTTCACATATACAACCAGAGCTTACTAAGCAGGCTGCATTCAGGACGCACAAGCCCTGCGCATGCACACCCCGGTTGGCCTCTGCCCAAAATGCCCACGACATTCCGTCGCGAAACATTCCTGGGCGTCTGGTTGCTCAGTGTTTACGAGCCCCTCCATTTGAAGGTTTTTCCAGATGTGCAGTGGAAACCTCAATGACTGACGCAAGGCAGCGAAAGCAGACTGTGAACACGCGATCGCTGACAACAGCTGACGCAGACCCGGTCAGATCGATCGGGCCCACTCTTCCACCTAGAGGAACGACAGATGAAAATCGCAAAAGCCCGCCTGACCGTGTTTGCTGCCTCAGTTGCCGCCCTGACGATGAGCTTGGCTGCTCAAGCCGCCACCGTCGGCCCCGCTGACGCCAGCTTCTACAACTACCCCAACCCCTTCCCCGCTGGCAACCACGGCACGCTGGTGAGCTACCGCACCGCCACGGTGAAGTTGGGTGCCAACGCCACGGCCGCCAAGGCCTGGAACGTGGTCTACAAGTCCACCGACTCCGTTGACGCCGAAAACGCCGTCTCCGGCACCGTGATCGTCCCGACCGCTGCCTGGTCTGGCACCGGCGCCCGTCCCGTGATCCTGTACGCAGTGGGCACCCACGGTCTGGCCCAGAAGTGCGCCCCGTCGCTGCAACTGGCTGGTGGCACCGACTACGAAGCCGCCAACATCAACGCCGCCCTGAAGGCTGGCTACGCTGTCCTGGTCACCGACTACCAAGGCTACCTGACCGGTGACGCCGCCACTTACTTGGCTGGCAAGTCGCAAGGCCAGGCCGTGCTGGACATCTTCAAGGCTGCCCAAGGCATCCCTGGCGCTGGCGTTGATGCCAAGGCCAAGGTTGGCGTGTGGGGCTTCTCGCAAGGTGGCCAAAGCGCCGCCTGGGCCGCTGAATCGCTGGCTTCCTACGCTCCTGAAATCAATGTGGCCGGTGTGGCCGCCGGTGGCATCCCCGCCGACTTCATCGCCTCCGCCTACAACCTGGACGGCAGCGTTGGCGCCGCCTTCCTGGCTTCCGGTGTGGCTGGCCTGAACGCCCAGTACCCTGACACCCTGAACATCGACCTGATCGCCAGCACCGACGGCTTTGCCGCTCTGGACAAGCTGAAGACCCAGTGCGTGTTCGAAGCGCTGTTCGACCTGGAAAACCGCAGCCTGACCTCGTTCACGAACAACAACATCGGTCTGGACCAGATCCTGAAGATTCAGGACATCAAGAACACGCTGATCGCGCAGAACCTGGGCACCAAGCCCATCACGACGCCGATGTACCAGTTCCACGGTCAGGCTGACGAGTTCATCCCCCTGGCTCAAGACGTTGCCCTGAAGAACGCTTACTGCACGAAGTACCCCAATGTGTACTTCGATCTGTACCCTTCCGAGCACATCGTGACCCAGTTCCAGGCTGCTGGCCCGGCCCTGGCCTGGATGGCTGACCGCTTCGCTGGCAAGGCTGCACCGAGCACCTGCTCGAACACCGCCGCCGCACCTGCTTCGACGTCCAACCCCACGAAGAACGCCGACCTGGTCGTGTCGCTGACCAAGTGGCCTCTGGCTGCCTCCATCGGCCTGAAGACCCTGGCTCAGACGATCACGCTGCCGGCTGCCACCAGCCTGACGGCCGATTCGAACATCACGAAGCAAACCCTGAACGGTTCGCTGACGATCCCCAGCTTCAAGTCGACGATCAGCCTGATCGGCCTGAAGATCAGCGTCGGCCTGACCGTGACCCCCGTGGGCAACGTGACCGGCTCTTCTTCGCTGGACACCGCTGGCGTGCTGCACATCAAGGCCAACGCTCAGACCGACATCACCATCACTTCGCTGCTGGGCATCCCCTTCGGTCAGTGCAAGACGGTCACCCCGGTCAACTTCCCCATCGTGTTTGACGGCCCCCTGTCGTCGCTGGGCAATGGCAACCTGACCTTCACCGGCACCACGACCTTCCCGCAAATCAAGGGTTGCGTGATCTCGTCGATCCTGTCGGCTCTGATGTCCGGCTCCGGTCAGACCTACAGCTTCAACGTGGCACCTCCCGCCCCTGTGAAGTTCTGATCGACATGAGTTGATCGTCGGTGGCAACACCGACCCGGGCCGCCCTTCGGGGTGGCCCGATCTGCCGGCAACGGCACCCCGGGCCCTTCGGGGCCCCAGATTTCGAGAGGTTCATCATGGTGCATGTGCAACACAACCCAGCCAAGAAGTGGCTGCCCATCCTGGGCGCCCTGACTGTCGCGGCTTTGGCCGCCAGCTGGTGGGCACGTGACCACGCGATGAGCAGCGACAGCGCCGTCACGGCCGCCCAAGCGCCCGCAGCAGCCATCGCCACCGGCGCTGCACCGGCCAACCTGCCCGCCGTGCAGGCCACCCCTGAGCAACAGCAACAGGCGCAGCAGGTGCTGGTCGAGCAAACAGCCGCCGCCCAGGAGCTGGACAAGATGGCCGAATGGAAGCCCTTGAAGGGCCCCATCACCGAGCGCCCCCGTTTTGCTTCCATCATGGAATGGGAAATGCTCAAAGGCGTGGCCGAACGCCAGCCCAATGCGCAAGCCGAACTCACGCGCCTGACCAACTTCCTGCGCTACAACAAGCTGCTGGAGCGGTGGCAAGACCTGCCCGCCAACGCCGATGCGCAACAGCGCCAGGCCCTGGCTGCACAGCTGTCGAGCGAACTGCCTCAGCGCGTTCGCAACGGCGAAGTCGACCACGCCGACGCCCTGCGCCAGTTGCCTGCGATGCTGCGTGATGCCTATGCCAATGGCGCCCAACGCGACCAGGCCGCCAGCCGCATCGGCACGGAGCTGAACCAAGCCCAGGCCGCGTTCAACCAGGCGAACCAGGCCAACGCCCCGGCGCCTCAGCAGTAAGCTCAGCGCCCCAGCGCTTCCCCCGGATCGGCACCCCTGGCGCACCGCCACGGGTGCTTTTTTTTCGTCCAATCAATGGCCAGGGTCAGCGCCAGACCTCATGGGCGCTGGTGGGGCTGGGGAGCGCCCATGGCGTACGTCACGTTCTGCAGCGTTTTGCCATAACGTCCGATATCCTCGGCGGGAAGTCGTGATTTTTCCCTTTTGAGCCAGACAGGGGTTGGCTAACCTGCCGGTCTGTTGCTTCATCAGGAGAAACTCATGACCGTGTCAGGCAAAAGGCAGGGACTTGCGGTGGCGATGCTGGGCTTGGCACTGACGGCCAGCCAGAACAGCGCCCAGGCTGACGTCCAATATCAGTTCAGCGGCTTTGGTACGGTCGGTGCGGTCCGCACCAACAACGATGCCCAATACACCCGCTCACCCATCCAGTACAACGGCGCCTCCCAGGATTGGGATTTCGGCGTGGATTCGCGCCTGGGGCTGCAAGGCGTGGCCCGTGCGGGTGATTTCTCGGTGACCGGCCAGTTGCTGACACAGCGGGTGGCCAATTCGGATGTGCGACCCAAAGTGGAATGGCTGTTTGCCAACTACGCCGTCCAGGATGGCGTGGACCTGCGTGCAGGCCGCATGGTGCTGCCGCTGTTCCTGTTGTCGGACACACGCAATGTCGGCTTCTCTTCGGTGTGGCTGAGGGCGCCTCAAGAGGTGTATTCGCTCTACCCCATCACCGGGCTGGATGGCGTCCAGGGCCTGTTTCGCTACAACATCGGCTCGTCGGTGCTGACGGTTCAGCCTTCGTACGGCCAGACCAAAGGCGAGTATTCACTGTCGACGCTGGAGTCGACCATCGGGCTGGACATCAAGCACCTGGCGTCCTTGCAGGTCAACTGGGAGATGGGCAACTGGCTGCTGCACGTAGGCCAGTCGAAGTCCAAGCTCCAAAGCCACCTGGGCTTTGTGCCTGGGCAAATTCCGACCGGGCCCAGCTCCACCATGCCCCTGGATGCGGTTTTCGACCACGACCCTGCCAGCACCAATGAACGCATGGAGAACTACGGGCTGGCCTACGACGATGGCAAGGCGCTGTTTCAGGCCGAATTCGTCCGGCGCAGCCAGGACCCGGGCAGCTACGAAAACAAGGGCTATTACGTGATGGGCGGCTGGAA
>CANBQJ010000005.1 GCA_947371645.1 Burkholderiales bacterium
TCCGACAGGGCCTGGGGCACATCGCCACTGGCCTGCGTGGGCGGCTCGGGCGCGCGCAGCAGGTGGTCGTGGATCATCTCCAGCAGGTCGTCGGTCTCAAAGGGCTTGCGGCCCACCACCATCTCGTAGAGCGTGACGCCCAGGGCGTAGAGGTCGGAGCGCGGGTCCACCGCGCGGCCGGTGCGGCCCGTCTGCTCGGGCGACATGTAGGCCAACGTGCCGGCGATGTCGCTTTGGTGGACAAAGCCCGGGCGCTCTTCGGCAAAGCAGGTGGCGATGTTGAAGTCGATCAACAGGGGCTTGCGCTCGGGGCCCACCAGCAGCACGTTGCTGGGGTTGATGTCCTTGTGGATGACGCCCAGGCGGTGCACCGCCGACAGGGTGTGCGACAGCTCGATGGCGATGGCCAGCACCTGCTGGATGGCCAGTCGCCCTTCCAGCAGCACATGGGCCAGGGACACGCTGGCGAGGTCTTGAAAGGCCAGCCCTTCGGGGGGCTGTTGGGGGTGCAGCTTGATGACACCGTCCACGCCCTGCAGGCGCCGCAGGACCAGGCCCTCGTGTCGCAAGCGCGCCTGCGTTTCCGCGCCAAAGGCTTGCTTGAGCACCGCCGTGTCGCCACCCGCCAGGTGACGTCGGGTGATCAGCGTGCGTTCATTGCGGTAGATCACCTCGTCTTTGCTGCCGGGCGCGGACAGCAGGACGCCATCGGTGCGGTCGCCGACCAGAGCGCTGGGTGAATGGGACATTGTTGATTGCCTTGTGTTTTCCGCAGATGTGGGCGCCCGCGGTGCGCATCAGGGGAAATACTCTCCAGCAGGCGGCTGCACCACACAGATGAAGGCCCGCACCCTGGGGGGAATTTCGACCGGTGGCCCCGGACCTGTAGCCCCGGGGGCGCGGAGTGTGAAAAACTGCACAAGTCAGCAAAGGCGCATGTGCGCCCCTGATCTTCATCAAGCCCGCCATGCCCGTACCCGATCTGACCGACAAGTGGGTGCTCGTCACCGGTGCCGCGTCCGGCATTGGGTTTGAGACCGCACTGGCCTTTGCCCGCGAGCACGCCCACATCGTGGCGGTGGACCTCAACGTCGAGGGCCTGGACGCCGTGGCGCAGGATGTCCAGCGCCTGGGCGTGCGCTGCCTCACGCGCTGCCTGGATGTCTCTGATGTGCAGGCCGTCGAAGCCCTGGCCGACGAGCTGCACACCACCCTGGGCAGCCCCATCGACGTGCTCGTCAACAACGCCGGCATCGGCTACCTGGGGCCCTTCCTGCACAGCCCGCTGTCCTCGTGGCGCCGGCTCATCGACGTCAACCTCATGGGCACGGTGCACCTGTGCCACGCCTTCCTGCCCGCGATGGTGGAAGCCGGCGGCCCGCGCCAGCTGGTCAACGTGGCTTCCGCCGCGGGGCTCACACCCAGCCCCAACCTGAGCGCCTATTCCGCCACCAAGCACGCGGTGATGGGTTTGAGCGACGCGCTGAGCATGGAGCTCGAAGGCACCGGCGTGGGCGTGACGGTGGTCTGCCCCGGCATCATCAACACGCCCATCGTGCGCAACCGCCAGGCGGTGTCGCCGGTGGTGCCCAGCGCCCAGCTCGACAAGCTGGAGCGGCACTACCGCCTGCGCGGCGCCCACCCGTCTCTGGTGGGCCTGCGCATCGTGGAGGCGGTGCAGGACGGCGAAGACCTGGTGCTGGCCGGCCCCACCGCGCACATCATGTTCCTGCTCAAGCGCCTGTCGCGCCGGCTCATGCGCCGCCTCACCCTCATGGGTTCGCGCCAAAACGGCTTCTGGGCCGACTACCCGGCGGTGGCACGCCGCGTGGGGGGCCGGCGGCCGCGGGTGGCGGGCGAGTCCGTGATCTGAACGCGGTGCAGGCAGGCAGGATGGGCTGGGCGTGGAGAGGATCTGCTAACGTGGCCGCCATCCAGATTCACCCGAGACCTTCCCCATGCAACGCCGAGACTTCCACCGTCAGGCCGGCCTGACTTTCGCCGCCCTCATCACCGCCACCGCCTGGCAACGCGCCTGGGCACTGTCCTTGGCTGACCTGAGCCAGCAGGAGCTGGGCAAGGCCTTGTCGGCCACCCTGTCCAAGGGCGCCACATCGGCGGTGAGCCTGCTGGGCCAGCCCGGCGGCTTCCTGGACAACCCCAAGGTGCGCATCCCCCTGCCCGGGCAGCTGGAAAAGGCCGCCAAGTGGCTGACCATGGCCGGCAAGGGCAAGCAGGTCGACGAGGTGGTGACCACCATGAACCGCGCGGCAGAGGCCGCCGTGCCGCTGGGCCAGAAGGCCCTGGTGGACGCGGTCAAGGGCATGTCGGTCAGCGACGCGCGCGCCATCATCGGCGGCGGCGACAACGCCGTCACCCAGTTCTTCAGCGACAAGACCCGCGCACCGCTGACCGACGCCTTCCTGCCGGTGGTGACGCAAACCACCGAAAAGGTGGGCGCGGTGAAGGCCTACAACAAGGTGGCGGGCAAGGCCGCGCAGCTGGGACTGGTCACCAGCGAGCAGGCCAGCGTGCAGCAGTACGTCACCGGCAAGACCCTGGACGGCTTGTTTGCCATGATCGGCGAAGAAGAACGCAAGATCCGGCAGGACCCGGTCAAGGCGGGCAGCGAGCTGCTCAAGAAGGTCTACGGCGCCGTCAAAGGTTGAGGACCAAGGGCTGAGCGTGAAGGGATGAAGGCTCAGGCCACGCGCCAGGCCCGTGCCACGCGCTCGTGCGTGGGGTGGCGGTCCAGCCAGCCCACCAGCACCAGGCAGCCCAGGGCGCCCAGCACCGCGCCCGTCACGAAGGTGGTGCCCAGGCCGAAGTGGTCGCCCATCCAGCCACCCAGCAGGTGGCCCAGGCTGCCCACCACCACCACGACGCTGGCCAGCAGGGTGTAGTCGGTGCCGGCGTGTTCGGGGTCGGAGGCGTCCATCATCAGCGTGAACAGGGCCACGGTGGCCAGCGTGCCCACCACGCCTTCCAGCACGGTGGCGCCCCACAGCAAGGGCATGCCACCCTGGCCTGTGGCGGCCAGCGCATACAGGCCCATGCAGGCCGACTGGCCCAGGCCGCCCAGCAGCATGGCCGTGCGCCGGCCCACCCGCCAGCACAGCCAGCCGCCCAGGGCCGCGCCGCCCAAGCTGCTGGCCGAGCCCACCGTGCCCTTCATCAGTGCGATGGTGGCCTTGTCCAGGTGCAGGTCGATCAGCATGGGCGTGATGAGGGACGTGGCCAGCTGCTCGCCCAGGCGGCAGCACAGGATGAGCACCGCGAAGGTCAGCAGCCCGGGTGTGAGCGCACGGTGCCACCAGCCCAGGGCCAGGGCGGGGATGGCATGGCCCTGCCCGTCGTGTGCGGTGGTGTGGGGCACCGGCCCCTGGCCGTGCGCCGGGGCGGGCCTGGCCACATCGCCGCGCACCCAGGCCCACACCGGCCACAGCGTCAGGGCCAGCAGCGCGGCCATGCAGCTGAACATCGCGCCCCAGCCGAAGCGCGCAAACACCCACAAGAGCAGGCCGCCGCCCAGCACCATCCCCAAGCGGTAGGCGCCCACCTGCAGGCCATTGGCCAGGCCGCGATGGCGCCCGTCCAGCAGGCGCACGGCCAGGCCATCGGTGATGACGTCTTGCGAGGCCGCCACCAGGTTGAAGCAAAACACCCCGGCAAACAGCACCACGCTGGCGGCATGCAGGTTCAGCATGGCCAGGCCCAGCGCCAGCACCACGGCGGCGCCCTGAAAGCCCAGCAGCCAGCTGCGCCGCGAGCCCACGTGGTCCAGCCACGACGACCACAGGAACTTCAGCCCCCAGGGCAGGGCCAGGTACTGCAGCAGGCTGATGGCCGTGAGCGACCAGCCCGCTTCGCGCAACAGCACGGGCAGGGCCAGGGTGAAGAAGCCGAAGGGCAGGCCTTGAGCGGCGTACAGGGCCCCCAGCAGCACCAGGGTGCGGCGCGGGGTGCCTGGGGTGGCGTCAACAAGGCTCATGCGGCAAGTTCTGGCAAGGCAGAAGGCAAAAGGGGCCGCGCCATTGTGGCGCAGCCCCCCTGCAGACCTGTCGCTTCAGCTTCAGGGCTTGGCGGTGAGGCGCACGTAGCTCAGCGTGCCGTTGCTGGCGCGCTGGATGGCCAGGATGCTGCCCGCATCGTTGATGTCATAGGCATCGGCCAGCACGGCGCCCGTGGGCAGCTTCACGCCCTTGCTGGTCGCCCAGGTGGTGAGGTCGGTGGTGACGCCATTGCGCCAGATGAAGGCGCGCGAGTTGGTGCTGGCGGTGCCCGTGCAGTTCTGCGGCGACAGCGACTGGTACGACGGCACGCTGAGCGGGCCGCTGCGCCCCACCACCGTGCCGCTGGCGTTCAGGGCCCAGGCCGTGGCCACCTGCCCGGCCGCCAGCGGCGCGATGGCCTGCTCGACGCCATTGGTCATGAGCACGTGCACGGGCTGGCTGTAGCCGACTTGAAAGTAGGGCCCATTGGCACCATTGACCAGCGTGCTGACGCCCGCCAGGGTGCACACCAGGGCCTGGCCGGTGGCGTTGACGCGCATCACGCTGCTGCCCCGATTGGGCTTGCTGTCCAGCGCCGACAGCTGCTCGTTGGTCCACACCGCGGCGCGGTCAAAGCCGGTCGAAGGCTCCACCACGGAGCCGCCCACGATGGCCCCTGAAGGCGAGACGGTGCCCGCCGTGCTGGACGCATAGGCCCCCAGTGGCAAGAGGAAGCCGGCCTGGAGGGTCCCTCGGGTCACCCCCGCGCGGCGCACGGCCGCCACGCCCGGCGCGTTGCTGTAGACGTCAAAGGTGAGCGCCAGGCTGCCGTCATTGGCCACCATGCGGGGCGACTTGAAGGACGTGACCTGCTGTTGCGTGCCCACGTTCAGGTCGGAGGTGTAGTAGTACAGCTTGGCCGTGGCCATCTCGTACAGCGCAGAAAACGTGGCCAGCTTGCTGCCATCGACGCTGGCCGCCATCAGGGCCTGGTGGATGCCGGTGTTGAGCAAGCGTGTGGGCGACACCGAGGTGCTGGTGCCGGCCGCCCATTTGCTGGCGTCGTTCACGTAGATGTAGCCAAAGCCGGCAAAGACCGGGATGCCCACGGCGCCATTGAGCAAGGAGCCAAACGAGTCGTAGTAGTACGCCGTGCCCAGCACGTTGTTCTGGCTGTCCAGGGCCAAGGGCGTCACCGCAAAACTGTTGGACGACTTCAGTGTGGCCAGGGTGTAGCTGGACTGGGCCAGGGCGCTGCCCAGTGTGAGCAAGGTGCTGCAGGCCATGGCCAAAGCGGCCACGGCCACCTGGGCACGCGGGTGCCGGGCGGTGTGAAACATGGGGACTCCTGATTTGATGGGGATGTGAGGCCCCAGTCTAATGAGGCACGTTGCATGCCCACAGGGGGTTTTCCGCCTACGCGTCGGAACTTGACCCTGTGCCAGACGCCGGGTATTTGATGGCGTTGAGGCGCATCTTGTCCCAGGCCACGGGCATGAGGTCGATGCCCAGCTGGGTGGCCAGCTGCACCAGGTAGAGCAGCACGTCGGCCATCTCATGGGCCACGGCCTGCTTCTGTTCGAGCGACAGCTCGCGGCTTTGTTGTTCGGTGAGCCACTGGAAATGCTCCAGCAGCTCGGCGGCCTCCACGCTCAGGGCGCAGGCCAGGTTCTTGGGGGCATGGAAGGGCCCCCACTGTCGCTCGTCGGCAAAGCGCTGGAGGGCCTGGGCCAGGAGGGCAAGTTCGCTCATGACCGCATGATGCCCCAGGCCCGGTTCATTGGCATCAGCCCCGCGCGGCGCGGTCGGCCAGCGGCTTCCAGTGCAGGAAGCCGAACAGCAGGGTCAGCGCGGCGCTCACGGCAAACGAGCCCTGTTAGAGGGCGATCTGCTTGCGAAACGCCAGCACTTCCAGCGCATGGGCGCCCAGCAGCACCAGCACGCCCACGCGCGCCCAGTGCAGCACCTCGGGGGCCACTGGCAGGGCCACCAGGAAGCTGGCGGCCACCAAGGCGTAGAAGGCCACGGCCACGGCCTTGCTCAATGTGAGGATCATCGTTGTCTCCGTTGTTGATGTTGACAACGTATCATGTCACATTTTGCAGGGATGGCCAGCGTTCAATGCATGGCGGCTCAAAACAGCTGCAAGCTCAGCCAGTACGCCACAGCGGCCACGAAGGCGGCGGCCGGGATGGTGAGAACCCAGGCCCACACGATGTTGCCCGCCAGGCCCCAGCGCACGGCCGACGCCCGCTGCACGGAGCCCACGCCGACGATGGCGCCGGTGATGGTGTGCGTGGTGGACACGGGCACGCCCATGGCCGTGGCGATGAACAAGGTCAGCGCGCCGCCGGTCTCGGCACAGAAGCCGCCCACCGGTTTGAGCTTGGTGATCTTCTGGCCCATGGTCTTGACGATGCGCCAGCCGCCGAACATGGTGCCCGCACCGATGGCCGTGTAGCAGGCCACGATGACCCAGGCGGGCGGTGCCTTGTCCGCGGCCGAGGCATAGCCCGTGGAAATCAGCAGCATCCAGATGATGCCGATCGTCTTTTGCGCATCGTTGCCGCCGTGGCCCAGGCTGTACGCCCCGGCGCTGACCAGCTGCAGGCGGCGGAACCAGCGGTCCACCTTGGACGGGGGCGTGCGGCGGCAGACCCAGGCCACCAGCACCATCATCAGCGAACCCAGGGTGTAGCCCAGCAAGGGCGACACGAAGATGAAGGTGACGGTGCGCGTGATGCCCGAGCCAATGAGCGCGCTGGCACCTGCCTTGGCGATGACCGCGCCCACGATGCCACCGATCAGGGCGTGCGAGCTGCTGCTGGGGATGCCGTACAACCAGGTGATGACGTTCCAGGTGAGGGCGCCCACCAGCGCCCCGAAGACCACGTGCACATCGATCACACCGGGCTGCGCGATGCCCTTGCCCACGGTGGCCGCCACGCTGAGGTGGAAGATGAAGATGGCCACGACGTTGAAAAAGGCGGCGAACAGCACGGCCTGGCTGGGCCGCAGCACGCCGGTGGACACCACCGTGGCGATCGAGTTGGCCGCGTCGTGAAAACCGTTCATGAAGTCGAACAGCAGCGCCAGGATCACCAGCGCGGCGATGGCCCAGATGGCCACCTGCATGGTCTGCATGCTGGGGCTCCGATCAGGAGTTCTCGAGGATCACGCCCTCGATGAGCTTGGCCACGTCTTCGCACTTGTCGGTGACGGTTTCCAGCAGCTCGTAGATCGCCTTGAGCTTGATGACCTCGCGCACATCGGGCTCTTCGCGGAAGAGCTTGCTCATGGCGGCGCGCATCACGCGGTCGGCATCGGACTCCAGCTGGTCGATTTCTTCGCAGGTCTTGAGCGCGGCGGCGGCCGTGGTGGCATCGCCGATGTCGTGCAGCAGGGCCACGGCGTCTTTGAGGCGCTCGGCGCATTTCACGCACAGCTCGGTCAGGCGCTCGATCTCGGGCGTCATGCGGCGCACGTCATACAGTGCCATGGTCTCGGCGGCGTCCTGCATCAGGTCGGCCACGTCGTCCATCGTGTTGATCAGCGAGAAGATCTGCTCGCGGTCCAGCGGCGTGATGAAGGTGGTGTGCAGCAGGCGGTTGACTTCGCGCGTGACGGTGTCGGCGGCGCTCTCAGCCGCGTCCACGTCCTGGTTGTACTTTTCGCGCAGGATGGGGTCGTTGTAGTTGCTGACCAGGTCACGGAAGGCATGGGCCGCCGTGACGATGTGCACCGCATGCTGGTTGAACAGCTCAAAAAAATTGCCCTCGCGGGGCAGCAGCTTGCCGAAGATCATGGGTGGGCTTTCGGACGACCGGGGCGGTGCAGGGGGCAGCACATCGCAAGCATGATCTGTTCAGACCATGCATTGTCACGCCGGCGTCATGGACGGTTGGTAGGCGGGCGCGATTCTAGCCGCGCGCCCCGCCCAAGCCAATGCCTGCACGCCCGGACAGGGGCATGCCAGGCCGCCTCACCGCCTTGTGTGGCCGCTCAGCCGCCCAGGCCGGCGCGGATGTAGGCCGCTGCCAGGTAGGCAAAAGGGTAGAACAGCACCAGGGCCACCTGCTGGATCAGCGGGCGGTTCTTGAAGCCCACGGCCAGGCCATCGGTGATGGCGTCGCCACCGGAAACCGTTTGGATCTCGTGCGAAGTCAGGGTGCGCATCGGAAAGCCTTCTCTGATTGAATGATGGGCTGCCATTGCATGCGCAGGGCCATCAGCTGTCAATGCGGGGTGTTGCCAGGGGGGGCGCTGGGCGCCGCTTCGCAGCGCCAGCTGACCTGCCAGGCCTTGGGGCGGCCCACACCGGAGGCCAGCACCCGCTGGGCCGCCGTGCAGCCGCGCAGGGGCTGCTGCACCGGCCACGCCACGTGGATCAGGCCCCCCGCGTAATCACAGGACAGCCAGACGGTGCGCAGCGGCGCATCGTCCC
Source organism: Burkholderiales bacterium (assembly GCA_947371645.1). The sequence continues at coordinate 8,437 of CANBQJ010000005.1, forward strand.
AGGTCCAGCGCACGCGCTGGCCGCCATCCAGCGTGCTGGCGGGGCGCAGGGCCGCGCCTTCCTGGGGCGGGCCGTCGAAGGCGCTGAAGCCGCTCAGGCTCACCGGCCCATCGGCCAGGCTGGCCTGGGCACCGGGCGGCAGGCCGTCGACGCTCAAGGGCAGGCTGCGCACGGGCAGGCGGGCCGGGCAGCTCCAGCTCAGCGGTGAGGCGGCAGGCGCCTCGGCGTGGGCTGCGGGCACCGCGCCGCCAAACGTGACGGTGGCCAGCAGGGCCGACCACGCCCATGGGGTCCGCAGGGGGGGCGTCATGGCGGGGCCTTTCACTCGATCACCGCGTAGGCGTCGGCGTTGTTGGACGGGTCCACGAAGGCGCCCGACTGGGTCTTGCCCTTGCGCCGCAAGAAGCGTTTGGACACCTTGGGTTTGGTCTGGTCATTGGCCCATTGGTCCATCACCCAGATGCCGCCGGTGGCGTGCGAGACGAAGAAGGCCGCGTGGTTGCCACTGGGCAGGCTGCCGTAGCGGCCGTCCACGAAGGTGGCGATCGCGGTGCCTTTGGCCAGGTTGGGCGACTCGCTCACCGAAGCGCCTTCGCGCCAGAAAGAGGTGGGCGGCAACTGGGCGTAGCGCTGCACCAGGGCCACGCACTGGTGCGAGCCCACCTTGTCGGTGTTGTCCAGGTGATCGACTTCAGCGTAGACGTGGGGCATGGCGGCATTGTGGCTCAGTGCCCGGGCGCGTTCAGTGCCAGTTCACCGCGTGCACCCAGATCAGGTCGCCGATCTTGCGCAGCGGCACGACGAAGGTCTCGCGTTTCTCGCGCGGGGTGTTCTCGTGGCTGACCAGGGTCATGCGCACGGTGATCACCGGCTTGATGCGCGTGCGCTCGTCGAAGTGGTAGCCGCTGGCGCCAAAGTTGCCCCAGTAGTTGACGTAGAAGTGGTACGCCCCCGGGCGTGGTGCCGTGATGGAAAACATCTCCGGCCCGGCCCCGTCGACGCTGTCCACGTCCAGGCCGCCGCCACCTTGCAGCACGGGGTTCGCCCAGAAGGCGTGCTGGCCGTCGGGCGTCACCACGTGCAGGTCGACCTCGGCCTGTGGGTCGTCCCAGCTGAGGATGGCGCGCATGGCCGCCGTGGGCTGGTTGGCTCGCAGGTGGAACTGCACCCGCTTGCCCGCCGAGCCGGGCGGGCCCTTGATCTCGATGCTGTTGGAGCCCGGCCCGAAGGCATAGGGCCGCACGAAACGGCCGTCTTCACCGGTGTACAGCGGCATGGGGTTGCCGTTGACGATGAGCTTGTAGGGCACGCGTCGCGGCTGGCCTTGGCCGTCCGGGGTCGTTGGCGTGTTCTGGAGGCCTTGAAGCTGCCCTTTGATGAGGGTGCGGTGCTTCTGCGTGCCCCGGTCGATGAGGTTGTAGGGGTAGGTCTGGGCGCCCTGCTCGTCTTCCTGGTCGGCCAGCGGCCCTGCCCGCCAGCCACCGCGCGGGCCGTGCAGTTCGGGCCGCACCTCGGCGGACGCGGGCGATGCGTTCAGGCAGGCCGCCGCCATCGCCAGGCTGAGCGCCTGGCCCAAGGGGAGCTTGCGCAAGATGCGGGCGGGCCTCACTGCACGGGCCTCATCGCACGGTGAAGCTCAGCACGTGCTGCAGGTCGCCCCGGGCCCGCAGGGGCACGCGCTGCATGCGGCGGGTCTCGTTGGGCGTGCCCTCGTCGGTGATGATCGTGAGCTGCGCCACGGTGAGGTCCACCGGGCGCGCGTTGTCGCCACCACCGCCCCAGCCGCCAAAGTAGTTGACGTAGACCTGCCAGGTGCCGCGGCGAGGTTGCGGGGTGGCGAAGATCTCGGGGCCATAGCCGGTGGTCACGTCCACGTCCAGGGCCCCGCCGCCTTCGATGACGCGGTGGGCGTAGAAGCAGTGCTCGCCCTGCGGGTCGATGACGTGCAGGTCCAGGTCGGTGCCGGGGGTGTCCCAGTTGAGCACCACGCGCAGGCGGGCGCGCTGGGCCGCACCCAGGTCCAGGAACTGGACGCTGCGGCTGGCCTGGCCATCGGCGCTGCGCACCTGCACGCTGTTGCTGCCCGCCGCAAAGGCGTAAGGCCGGGCGAAGCTGCCGTCTTCGGCCGTTTCCAGGGGCATGGGCACGCCGTTGACCACCAGCTGTGCGGGGCCGCGTGGCCCGTCCTTGGGCGCGGCCTTGATCTGGCCCCGGATCTGCGAGGCGGTGGACTGGGCATCGCGCACGGCCACGCGGGAGGCCGGGTAGTGCACCTCTTGCACGAAGCCGGTGTCGCGGTCTGTGGCGCGCCAGCCACCCTTGGGCTGGTCGAGGCGGATGGGGCTGGCGCTGGCCGTGCCGCCTTGTTGGGCCCAGGCCGCGGTGCCGCAGGGGATCAGGCACAGGGTCAAGCGCATGGCCAGGCACATGGCCAGGCTGGTGGCCTTGATCGGCAGGGGCCGGCGTGGCTGGGGGGCGGGGGTGGGCAAGGTCATCATGGTCCTCCGAGCAGGGCGCGGGCCTGCTGCTCGATGAAAGCTTCCTGGGTGGCGCGGGGGTGGCCGGCAAAGGCCAGGTGCAGGTATTCGTGGGCCAGGGTGAGGCGGTCGTCCAGGGACTGGAAACCGCGCACGAACAGGCGCTGCCCGCTTTGCCGGGCATGGGGCAAGCCCGAGGCGAGGCGGCAGACCTGCGCCTGCGAGACCGGCGTGAAGCCGGCCTGGCCCTGCAGGCTTTGGCGCCATCGGGGCAGCTGCTGTTGCAGCCACTGTTGGGCCAGGGGCAAGGCGTCGCACTGGGCGCCGGCCTGGCCATAGGCGGGGGCCAGGCTGTCGGGCCCATAGGCGGTGCGCAGGAGGGTGGCAAAGCCCAGGCCTGCTTCGGCGGCGGCCACGGCATCGGCCCAGGCCAGCACGCCTGCGCGCGCACGGCTGCTGTGGTACTGGCCGATGTGGCCGCGCAGCACCAGGCCGGCGGTGTGGGCTGCGGCAGCACGGGCCGCCAGCGTGGGCGGGCGCGGCGCCACGCGCTGGGCCTGGCTGCTGTCGGCGATGCGCAAGCAACCGCCTTCGGACTGCCCGGTCTGCAGGACGTAGCTGCGCGCGGCCACGGCCAGGGCTTGCGCGGCGGCGGCGGGTTCGGCATGGCCTTCGCGGTCGATCACGCGGGCCACGTAGGCGTCCAGGTTGAAGCGGCCCGACAGCCTGGGCGACACCCGCTGCCCCGCTGGCCCTGCTGCGGCCTGCCACCAGAGGTCGCGCTGGCTGTGCAGGGCCAGGCTGTGGCCGGCGGCGAATTCGGCGCGGTAGTCGCCTTCGGGCAGCGGTGCGTCGGTGGGCCCGACCTCTTGCCCGCGGGCGTCCCGCAGGTGAACGATGGGGTAGCGCTGCAGGAAGTCCACGCGCACGCAGGGGGCCTGCGCATGGGGCGGCGGCATCAGCAGGCCGTCGACCTGGTCGATGTGGTGCAAGGCCAGGGGCGCCCAGTGGGGCAGCATGGTCTTGCTGCTGCCGCGCGCCGCCATCCACAGGGGGCGCCCATCGTGCAACCAGCCCGACGCACCTGCCCAGCGCGCTTCGCCCTGGGGTGTGGGGCGGCCATGGTCGTCGCTCAGGCGCGCCAAGGTGAAGGTCTTGAGGCGCAGGCGGCTGCCCACGGCCGACAGGGCATCGGCCCCTGGGCCTTGCAGCCAGTAAGGCAGCAGGTCATCCTGTGCGGCGGCCCGGGTGGCCGGGGCCCAGGCAGCCAGCCAGTGCAGCCAGTCGGCCAGGGGCACGGTGCTGCGGGGTTGGAGTTGGGCGGCCTGTTGCAGCGGCGCCAGGGACGGTGGCATGGCCGCCAGGGTGTCGCCCAGGGGGCGTTGCGCCCAGGCCAGCCGCGCGGGCTCGAAGTACAGGCCGCAGGAGCGCCACAGCGCCGTGGCCCGGTCGATGTGCTGGCCGCTGGTGCAGCAATAGACCTCTTCTGGGTGGTGGCCTGTGCACGTGTAGTCGCTCTCGCGGGGCGTGGCCGGTGTGGGCCCGGCGGTGGCTTCGGTCAGGCGGGCGTAAGCCACCAGCTTCCACAGGCTGCCCAGGGGCATCAGGGCCATGGCCTGCAAGGGTGCATGGGGGTGCGCGACAGGCTGGCCGCGTCCGTCGAGCACATCCAGGTGCAGCTGGCCCTGGGCGTCCAGCCAGGCGAGTTGCAGCTCACCGGCGGCGGGCTCCGGCTGATGGGGCTGGAGCTTGGCCGTGGGGGCGTCGGCCCGGGCCATGCCAGCGCTCAGGTACATCGCCATGCAGGCCAGCACCAGTCCCAGGCGCGCGCGCACCCAGGCACCAGGCCAGGTGGGTGGGCGCGTCGGGTGGCGGCTCATGGCGAAGCTGGGCGGGCAGGCTTTCAGCGCACCGTCCACGTCTGGCTGACGGGGCCGGCTTCGCTGGTCTGGGACTCGGGCTGGTACATGCGCCACATGCGCGCGGCGGGCAGGTGGTGGCTGCCCTTCTGACCCAGGCGGACGAGGTGGCGGATGGTTTGCGGCTTGCCGGGCTCCAGCAGCTCCACGGGCACGACGTAGCCCGTCGGGCGGGCCTCACCGGTGGCGGCCGGCATGGCGCTGCCGTCCTTGCCTTCGTCCAGGGTGACGCCCCAGGTGCTGGGCTCCAGCATGCCGCCCGGCGGCAAGGCCAGCTCCACCAGGGCGTGGCGCACGGTCTGGCTGGCTTGCAGCTGCAACTCGTCGACGTAGAGCGCGTCAGTACGCAGGGGCTCGCCAGGGGCGACCAGGGTGGCGTGGTAACGGCCGTCCTTGGCTTCGAGCAGGTAGAGCTTGCGCTGCACGCTGGCGGGCAGCTTGACGGCATCACCCTTGGCCGACTGGTAGCGCACCAGCAGCTGGGCGTTGGCCGGTGCCGGGCTGCGCCAGTCCACAGCCATGTCGGATGCGGCATCGGCCTGGCTGCGCCATTCCGGCTGGCCCGAGGGGCTGAGCGTGCGTTGCCAGGGGCCCGTGGCCTCCATGGCCAGCGCCGCGGCCGAGGCCTTGGGCGAGAGCTGGCGTGCCAGCAGCGACAGGGCCAGGGCGCGGTCCATGGTGGGCTCGGCTTCCGTGGCCTGTCGCAAAGCCAGGGTCATGGCTTCGCCTTGCGCCGGGCGGCGGCCTGTCCAGACCAGCAGGGCCTGGGCCAGCACGCCGGGCTCGGCCTCCAGGCGTGCATAGGCCACATCCAGCGGGGCGTTGAGCGCCACTGGCCAGGGTTTGGTGTCGTGGCGGGCCAGTTCGCGGGCCAGCACCAGGGTCAGGGCCTGCTGGCCGGCGCCACCGCCGAATGGCCCGGGGCTCACGCCGCGCAGCAGGGTGCGAGGCGCCTGGGCCGTGGTGGACGCGTTCGATGCGTTGCCCGCTGGCGCGCTTGCAGCCTTGGGCGCGGCCAGCACCTGCTCTTGCGCCAGGGTATCGACCAGGCCGTCCACCATGGTGCCGGTGGGCAGGCCCAGGCCCTGCATGAACCACAGTGTCCAGGCGCGCTGGGGCAGGCTGTCTTGGGCAAAGTGCTTGCTGTAGATGTCCAGCAGGCGCTCCCAGTGTTCGGCCGGCAGCGCGATGCCCAGCGTCTGCGTGGCCAGGCGGTCGGCGTGGAAGGCGTAGGCGCTCAGGAAGGCGTTGTCTGCGGTGCCCCGGCCCCACCAGCCGAAGACGGCGTCGGGCCCGGACATGGCCGCCAGGCGCAGCCGCGCGGCGTACAGGCGCTGGCGCAGTGGGTGCTCCGGCGCCTCGGCCCCGGGCAGGCTCTGGATGGCCAGGGCCAGCGGGATCATGCGCGACGCGGTTTGCTCGACGCAGCCGTAGGGGTAGTCGATGAGGCCGTCGGCCACCTGCGACCACGCGGCCGCGCCGTCACCCACCACGCGCAGGCGCACGTTGCGGGCATCGGCCGGCAGGCTGAAGGCGCTGCGCGTGCTGCCCGCGGCCAGGGGCAGGCTGAGCACGCGCTCGCTGGCCCAGGCCAGGGGTTCGAGCTGGATGCGGGTGAGCAGCTGGTCCACCACCTTGCCTTGCTGGCGCACCAGCACGGTCACGTCCTGCGTGCGGGTGGCGGCCGGCAAGGCCAGGGCGACCTGGCTGGCGCCCGTGCCGGCCTTGAGCTTTTGCGTGAGCACCGTCTGGCCGGCCACCTGGGCCAGCAGTTCCAGGTCAGCGTCCTGCCCGGTCTGGTTGAACACGGTGACGGTGGCCTCGGTCTGGTCGCCTTCGCGCAGCCAGGTGGCCGCCGTCCAGCGGGCAAAGAAGGGCTTGTCGGACTGCACGTAGGCGCGGCGCTCGCCCACCAGGCCGTCGGCCGCGCCCTGGCCATAGGCCTTGGCGGTCAGGCGCCAGCGCGTGAGCGCATCGGGCATGGTGAAGCTGATGCGGGCGTGGCCCTGGGCGTCGGTGCGCACGGCGGGGTCGAAGAAGGCGGTGTCGCGCTCATCGCGGCGGGGGCGCTCCAGCACCTTGACGGCGCGCTCCTGCTGGCCACGGGCGATGGACTCTGCCATGCGCGGGTCCACGGCCTCGTCGTAGGAGATGAAGGACAGGCTGCTGTGCGTGCGCACGTTGTTGCGCCGCAGGTGGTAGAAGAACTCGGTCACGCTGGGCGCCAGCTCGGGTTGCAGGGCGTAGACCATGTCGTCGACCACGCCCAGGCTGAGCACGGCGGCCACGCCCTGGCCTGCAGGGTTGCGGGTGTCGATGTCCACCGTGACGGTGTCGCCCGGCAGGTAGCTGCTGCGGTCGGGCTTGAGCTGCACCTGCAACTCGGGCTGCAGCACCACGATGCCGGCGTTTTGGAAGCCGAACTCGTGGCCCTGCACATAGGCCACCGACAAGGTGATGTTGGGCGCGTGCTCGGCCACCACGCTGATGCGGGCTTCCCACTGGCGGTCGCTGAGGCGGGTGAGTTTGGCCAGGGCACCCGGGGCACCCAGGCGACCGTGCTGCTCGACCTGGTCGCGCTCCAGCGTGAGCAGCGCGTCCTGCACGGCCACGGGGAAGGTGATGAGGGCACGGGCGGTGTCGCCAGCGCGGTAGCGGGGCTGGTCGAAGACGATGTCGATGGCGCCTTGCGGGGGCTTCAATTCGCCGCCCGAGACCCAGAAGGGCGCGGCGCCCAGCAGGTGGTCGTCGGCGTCGTAGAGCTCGACGGTGTAGGAGCCTGAGCGCGCCAGGCTGAGCTCCAGGCTGCCGCCTTCGGGCTGGCCTGCGCTCTGGCCACCGGGCGCCTTGCCTGCGCTGGCCGGCAGCTCACCGCGCACGCGGGTCTGGCTTTCCTGGTGCAGGGCCGCCCATTTGACGGGGCGCTGGGCGGCGGGCTTGCTCGGGTCGGCCAGGGTGTAGCGCCAGCTCACGGTCTCCTTGGGCGCGGCGAACTGGCGTTCAGCTTGCAGGCGCCAGGCGGTGGCGGCGCGCTCGATCAGCAGGTCCTTGGTGCTGCGCACGCGCTGGGCGGCACCGTCAGACGCCAGCACGGTCAGGATGAGCTTGCTCGGGTCCTTGACGGCGGGCAGCTTGAAGCGCGCCTCGCCGCTGCGGTCGGTGCTCAGCGTCTGGTTGTTGTCGATCTGCACGGGGAAGGCGCCGCCATAGGCCAGGTCGCCATCGACCATGGTCAGCAGCTGGGCGCGGGCGCTCAGCGTGAGCTCGGCGTTGCGCACCGGCGCGCCGTCGGGGTAGCGCAGGCGGATGCGGCCGCTCAGGGCCTCGCCGGTCTTGAAGGTGCTGCGCTCGGGCTCGATGAGCACCTCGAAGTGCGGCTTCACATAGGGGGCGACGCGGAAGCTGGCGGTGTACTCGTCGTCGCCGCGCTTCATGAGGATGTCGTAGCCGCCCACAGGCGCGTTGGGCGGCAGGGTGAAGCGGGTGTGGGCGCCCACGTCGCTCTGGTAGTTCAGCGTGGCCTGGTGCACCGGCGTGCCGGTGGCGTCCATCACGGTGAGGCTGACGGGGCCGGGCGTCATGGCCGTGGAGCGCGTGGCCGACTGGAACTCGCGGCCATACAGGCGGATGTTGACCTCGTCGCCGGGGCGGTAGAGCGGCCGGTCCGTGTAGCCGTAGAGCTTGGTGTTGTAGATCTCGCTGTCGTAGTAGAAGTTCTCGGTGATGAAGACGCCGCCTTCGCGGTCCTGCCCGAAGACGTAGCTGGTCTCGGGCACGCTGCGCTCGGCGGTGAACACGCCGTCGCGGTCGGTCTGGCCGCTGCCCAGCACGCCATTGAGGTCGGACCAGACCAGGTCGGCACCGGCAGAAGGCAGTCCGCCCGCGCGTTGGGCCGTCCACACGAAGAGCTGGCGCGACGCCGTCTTGGTCACGGCCAGGGTGTCGGTGACGAAGAGCAGGGTGACGGCGCGGTGGCGGCCCACCGCCGCCTCGACCACGTAGAGGCCGGGCTTTTGTTTGCCCAGGGGGATGTAGACGTTGCCTTCGCGGGGCGCAGTGAACTCGCTGGACGAGCCTTCGAGCTTGAGGTCTTTGGGCGGGGCGATGGGCCGGGCGTCGGCCACGGGGTAGCGCATGCGGCTGACCTCGGTGAGGCCGGGCATGGCCTGGTAGGCACCCCGGTAGACGTAGCTGGGGCCCTGGCCCAGGGTGGCGGGCGTCTTGAGCTGGGGGTTGGCTTCGGTGACGGCCTTGCGCAGCTTGCCATCGAAGATGCCTTGCCAGACCTCGCGGGCGCGGCGCCACCAGTGGTCCCACAGGTAGCTCAGGGTGTTGGCCAGGCCTTCGGGGCGGGCGGCGGCCTTGAGGTCGATGCGGTGCAGGTTGCGCTGCTTCTTGAGGAAGTCCAGCGGGCGGTCGACGCGGTAGAGCGCGATCTCGGCACCATCGGCATCGCGCAAGGCGTAAAGGTCTTCGCCCTTGGCCTCGAAGCGCACGCGGGCCTCTTCGTTGCTGCTGTAGCTGGTGTCGGTCAGCAGGAAGAAGGGGGCGCCGGCGGGCGGGCGGAACTCGGGGTCGTCGTCGGCGTGTGCGCTGGCGTGCAGCAACACCAGGGCGCAGAAGGCGAGCAGGCCGATGAGGGCGCGCCACCAGGCGTGGCGCGGCAGGGTCGTCGTGGTGGCGAGGGGCATGGGGGCGTGGGCGTGCATGGTCTTCAGGCCGCGTCGGCGAGGAATGCCAGGCGGTAGAGGCCGGCGAAATTGGGGTTGTGCGCACTGGGGCGCCAGCGGGTGTCCGGCCAGGTCATGAGCCGTTCCCAGCGTTGCCAGCGCAGGCCGTTGTCCGGCGCCGGGTCATGGGGATCTGGGTGGGGGCGGGGCGCAGCCCCGGTGTGGTAGGCCACGGCGCGGCCCGTCCACACCATGAGGTGCTGGTCATCGCCCTGGTCAAAAAAGAGCAGGTCGCCAGGCAGGGCCTGGGTGCGGTCCTTGCCCACGGGGCGGGTGTTGAGCTGCACCATGGCCAGGGCCGAGGCGAAGGCGCTGCGCTGGCCATCGGGCGTGGCCCAGCCGCGGGCCAGGTCAGCCTGGTCGGCGCGCAGGGCGACATCGGGCGGGGGCAGGCGGTCGGCCGGCCAGCCCATGGCGCGCTGCCAGCGGGCGTCGTGCGGGCGCAGGGCCTCGGCCACGGCAAAGCGCACCAGGCCGGCGCAGTCGCGGTGCACCCAGCGCGGGCTGGGGCGCATGACCTGGTCGCCGACGATGGCGACGAACCAAGCGCGGAAGGCCGCGGTCTGGTCGCGGCTGAGGCGGGGCGGCGGCGGTTGGGAGGCCCCGGCCGCGGGGGCAGCCCCGCCTGCCCCGGTGCTCATGCCGGCGCTCAGTGCGGCATTTTTGGTGGCGTGGCTGGCCAGGGGCCACATTCCCAGGGCCGCGCCCCAGGCGCCCAGGCCCAGGCCGCAGGCCTGCCGCCGGCTCAGGTCCAGCCGCCTTGACGTGGTGAAGCCCATGCGCATCGGCCGTGCCTTCAGCGGGCCGTGCGCACGTTCAGGTCCACCCAGCCGGCCTTGGCACCGGGGCCTTCACCGCCGGCGGGTGTGACGCGGGCAGTGGCCGGCAGCACCACCTGCCAGCGGCCCTGCTCGCGCAAGGCTTTCAGGCGGGCGGGCAGCAGCTGGCGGGCCACGCGGTGGAAGGTGGGGGTGGCGCTGGGGTTCAGGACCTGCCAGGTCTCGATCTCCAGCAGCTGGGCCAGCAGGGCGCTGTCGACGGCCAGCACGGGCACGTCTGCATCCTTGAACTGGTCGGCCATGGCAGGGTAGCTGCGGCGGGCCACGGCCAGCGCCTGGCCCAGGCTGTCTTCGTCCACCGCGGCCATGAGGGTCTGGCCCAGGCGCACGGCGCTGACGCGGTGGATGCTGGCCTGACCGTCCTGCACATTGCCATTGGCGTGCGGCACCTTGCGCAACCAGGTGCGGCCGTCGGCGCCAGCGGGCAAGGCCCTGGTGCTGACGGCGGCCACGGGCGTGCCTGCGGGCACCCCGGCATTGGCGCCGGCCTTCTTGCGCGTGACGTCGGCCAGCAGGGTGGCCACGGTGCGGTCGTCGGCTGCTGTGGCGGCGTGGCGCAGGCGGGCGGCCAGCATGGGCGCGTCCAGGCCACCTCCCTTGTTCCAGCACAGGCCGGCGACCGGGTCCAGCTGAGTGAGCCATTGCTGGGTCTCTTTCTTCGAGACCGACTTCAGCACCTGGCTGCCCGTGGCCCAGTTCATGGGCAAGGCCACGCACAGCGCATGCCCGGCAGGCACGGCCTGCCACAGGCGGCGGCTGCCTTCTTGCCACGCGCTCAGCGCCTCGGGGGTGAGGCGGGCGCTGAGCTGCCAGTCGCCGCCCTGGCGCAGCACCACGCGGGCCGCGTCCAGGCCCGGGAAGAAGGTCTGGTAGCCAAAGGAGAGGTAGTCGGCGCGCGCGCTGATGTCCTGCTTGAGCCCTTGAAGTGGCCCCAGGCCCAGCGCTTGCGCCTGCGCCGAGAGGCCTTGCGCTGGCGCATGCAGGGCCGCGCTCACCGCCTGGCGGGCGTCGCGGGCCAGGCTGCCGCCGTCTTCCAGCAGCATGCCCGGTTCGGACAGCACCACCAGGCGTTCACCGGCCCCCACGATCAGCCAGGCGTGATCGTGGTTGAACCGCAGGACGTACACGACGGCAGCGCCTCCCGGGGCGTCCACCTCGCCGGCCACCGTGAGCTGGCTGTCGGGCAGGGCCACCTTGGCCAGGTTTTGCAGCAGCTGGGTGGCCAGGTTTTGCTGCAGCACCAGCATGAAGTGATCGGGGCGGCCTTTGTCATCACGCCAGAGTGACAGTTCGGCCGGGGCGTCCATCAGCGTGGACACCAGGCGGTCGGACCAGCTCAGCTGGTGGTCGTAGGCCAGGCGCTTGAGCGTGCCCACCAGAGACAGGCGGGTGGGGTGGCTCTCGTAGTAGTGCACCACGTCGTCGGTCAGGATGCCCTTGAGCATGGGCGCGTTGACCAGGTCCTTGGGCAGGTCCGAGAGCCGCGCCGAGCGCACCAGCACATCGGGTTGCCGCAGGTTGAGGTGCAAGGCGTTGACCGAGGCCGTGAACTGCGCCCGTGTGAGCACGGCAAAGCCCAGGGCACCCACCGCGAGCGTGGTGGCGAGGAGGATGGATTTCCAGCGTGGCGTCATGTCTGCACCTGTTGAGCGGCCCCGGCAGGGGCGCACGCATCAGGAGCAGGCAAGCGGCCGCCAGGCTGCGTGAAGGCGGCCTGGCGATGGGTGTCCCTGATGCGTGGCGTTGTGGCGCCATTGTCAGGTCAATTCGCCAGGCGACTTCACCCCCGCTTGGGTGAGCCGATGGGTGCTTGGGCGGCGTTCAGCCGGCTTGCCAGCCCGCGACCCCGGCCGCCGCCACCTGCGCGTCTTCCGGGGCCTTCACGCCGCTCACGCCGACCGCCCCGATGCACTGGCCGTCCACCACGATGGCCACGCCACCTTCCAGCTGGCCTTCGATGCCCGGCGCCGACAGGAAGGCCACGCGGCCGCCGTTGACCATGTCTTCCACCAACTTGGTGTCGCGTTTCATCATCACGGCGGTGTGGGCCTTGGCCGGTGCAATTTTGGCCGACGCCAGGTTGGCGCCCTTGAGCCGCACGAAGGCCAGCAGGTGGCCGCCGGCGTCGCACACCGCGATCGACACGGGCCACTGCTGCTGCAGGGCGTGGGCCTGGGCTGCGCGCACGATGGCGAGCGCGTCGTCGTGGTCGAGGGCGGACTGGGTGTACATGGTGCCTCCGTGCGGGCCCCTCGGGATGGGAGGCCCCGTGCCGGTGCACACGCAAAGTTCAGGCCCGTTGCAGCCGGCGCCACAACTGCGGCACCCGTCACGCTTGCACCCGCCTGACAACGATCTTTACGCCTGCACTACAAATATGGGACATTTGCACATTTAAGATGTGCCGCATGCGGTGACCATCACCACACGTGCAGAACCTGGAAGAGGTGGCCCCTGATGAAGAGCGGATTGCCGGCCCGAAACCTGGCCTGGAAAAGCGTGGTGGGTGGGGCGCTGTTGAGCGTGACCGCCCTGGCCAACGCCATCGCCGTGGGTGAGCCCGCCCCGGACTTTCAACTGCCATCGCTGGTCGACGCGCCATCGGGCAACGTGCTCAAGCTGCGCGACCTGCGCGGCCATGTCGTCTACCTGGACTTCTGGGCCTCCTGGTGCGGGCCCTGCAAGCAGTCCTTTCCCTGGATGAACAGCCTGCAGCAGCGCTACGGCGCCAAGGGCCTGCAGGTGGTGGCCATCAATTTGGATGAACAGGCCGACGAGGCCCGCCGCTTCCTCTCCAAGGTGCAGGCGCAGTTCCGTGTGGCCTTCGACCGCGCCAGCGACACCCCGAAGCGCTACGCCATCGTGGGCATGCCGACTTCGGTGCTGATCGGGGCCGATGGCCAGGTGCTGATGGTGCACACCGGCTTTCGGGCCGACGACGCCAGCAGCCTGGAAAGCGCCATCCAGCAAGCCCTGGCGCACTGAACCGAAATGGCGCAAGCGATGCAAGCCAGCACACCCCACATGACACCCTTCCTGCCTTGTTCTCCCGCCTCTGGCCGCCAGCGTGCCCGCGTCTGGGGCCGCTGTGGCCTGATCGCCCTGTTGACCTCGCTGGCCGGTTGCGCCGGCCTGCCCGGCCCCCAGCCCTGGGAGAAGGGCAACCTGGCCCGGCCCGAGATGAAGATGGACAAGGACGGTCTGGAAGCCCGCTTCATGTCCCACGTGTACTTCAGCAAAGAAGCCGCTGCCGGTGGCGATGGCGTGGGCGGAGGTGGCTGTGGCTGCAACTGATCACCAGACCGGCGCGCGCACGCGCGCCCTGGGTCGCATCGTGCTGGCTGCTTGCGCCCTGCCCGGCGTGCTGGCCACCGGCGCAGCCCTGGCCGAAGAGGCACCCGAAAAGGCCACGCTGGAGTTCAAACTCTCGGGCTATTCGGACTGGCAAGCGGGAGGCGGCACCAGTGCCAGCACCAGCGCTGCGGGCTCGACCCTGGCCAGGGCCGCGTCGGCATCGGTGTCTGCGGCCAGCGGTGGCTCCAATGGTGGCACCAGCTCGACGTCCAGCGCGTCGAAGAAGCTGGACCGGGTCCGGGTGATCACGCCATCGGTCTCTGCCATGGTGCCCCTGGGGCGCGACTGGTCCATCGAAGGCTCGGGCACCATCGACCACGTCTCCGGTGCCTCGCCCACTTACTACGCTGACGCCAACAGCTTTGTCCATTTCAAGGACACCCGCTACGCCGAAGACGGCAAGCTCACGCGCTACTTCAGGCGCCAGGCCTGGGCGCTGGGGCTGTCCACGTCCAAGGAATCGGACTACCTGTCCAGGGCCTTGTCCATCGAAGGCCGCATCGCCAGCGAAGACCAGAACACCACCGTCAACTTCGGGCTGGGCGCCACGCGCGACACGGTCAACCCGTCCACGCACATCGTCACGGACGCCCGCAAACGCAGCAACGAGTTCCAGGTCGGCCTGACGCAGGCCATGACCCGCTACGACCTGGTGCAACTGGGCTACACCCGCAGCCTGCAAAGCGGCTACCTCAACGACCCGTACAAGAGCTGGGACAAGCGCCCCGACACCCGCGACGCCAACGTGCTGCAGCTGCGCTGGAACCACTGGCTGGGCGGCAACGTGCTCAAGACGGGCTACCGCTGGTATGGCGACACCTTCGGCATCCGCGCGCACACGCTGGACCTGGCCCTGGTCATGCCCTTTGGCGACGATGGCGAGGCCAGCTTCACGCCAGAGCTGCGCTGGTACACGCAAAGCGCGGCCAATTTCTATGTGCCGGTGAACACGGCCAGCGCCAGCTACCCCACGCCGGCTGACACCACTGGTTACACCACGCTGGACCAGCGCCTGTCGGCCTTTGGCGCCGTCACGGTGGGGGGCAAGCTGGCCTGGCCCATGAGCCGGGACTGGTCGATGAACGTCAAGCTGGACTACTACCAGCAGTCATCCGGCATGCGCTTGCTGGACAAGGGCTCCAGTGGCATCGACAAGTTGTCTGCGGTGATCTGGCAGCTTGGTGCCAAATACACCTTCTGATCACCGCGTCTGACGGCAGCATCGCAAGCAAACCATGGCCCTTGCCACCGACCCCCGCCGCTGCCTGTTCCAGGCCATGGCCAGTCCGTGCGAGATCCGCCTGGACCAGCCCCAGGCCCGGGCCCAGGTCGACACGTCGCGCGAGCAGGCCTTTGCGCAGGCCGTGGCCGAGGTGCGCCGCATCGAGGCCCGCTATTCGCGCTACCGCGAAGACAGCGTGATCTCGCGCATCAACGCGTGTGCAGGCACGGGCGAAGCCATCGAAGTGGACGATGAAACCGCGGGCCTGCTGAACTTTGCCGCAGCGCTGCACGAAGACAGCGAGGGCCGCTTTGACGTGACCTCGGGCGTGCTGCGCCGCGCCTGGGACTTCAGCGCGGGCACACCACCGCAGCCCGATCACCTGGCCAGCCTGATGACCCTGGTGGGCTGGCGGCACGTGCAGTGGGACGGCCGGCACATCGGCCTGAGCCAGGCCGGCATGCAGCTGGACTTCGGGGGCATCGGCAAGGAGTACGCCGCCGACCGCGCCGCCAGCTTGCTGCAGGGCCTGGGCTTTGGCCAGGGCTTCGTGAACCTGGGCGGAGACATCCGCGTGGTGGGCCCCCGGCCCGATGGCCAGCCCTGGCGCTTCGGCATCCAGCACCCGCGCCAGCCGCAGTCGCTGATCGCGCACATCGAGGTGGGCCAGGGCGCCCTGACCACCAGCGGCGACTACGAGCGCTTCCTCGTCCATGACGGCCGGCGTTACGGCCACATCCTGGACGCACGCACAGGCTGGCCGGTGCAGCACTGGCAGTCGGTCAGCGTGGTGGCGCCGGCCTGTGTGGCCGCGGGGGCTTTGAGCACCGTGGCCATGCTGCATGAGGCCGATGGGCTGGACTTCCTGCGTGAACAAGGCGTGGCCTTCATGGCCGTGGACGCCAGCGGCGTGGTCCACAGCCAGGCGCGCTGAGCGGCAGGCTCAGGCAGGTGGCCCGCTTGGTGAGCGCAAGGCCCGGGCGATGGCGTGGGCGCGGGCGTCCGTCAGGGCGTCGTCTTCCAGCTTTTCGCCGTCTGGCCCTTCTTCGCCCACGCTCAGGTAGGCGGCCAGGGCGCGGCGCAGGCGCGGGGCCTTGGGGTACTCGGCGGCCCAGTGGCCTGGGTAGACCGCGAAGTCACAGGTGCACACGGCCAGCAGCTGCTCGAAGCGGGCCGGCTGCGATTCGGCCTGCAGGCGCGCCAGCATGGCGGCCAGTGCACCGGCGCGCATGTCGCTGGCCCGGTGCACGCGGTCGCATTCGTTGATCACCAGCGTGGCGAGGTCCAGGGCCTGCGGGGGCACGGCCATGCGTTCGCTCAGGGCCTGCAGCAGGTCCATGGCGCGCATCTCGTGCTTGTAGTGGCTGGGCCAGATCTCGCGCAAGGTGCCGCCCTTGCCGACCTTGTGCATCAGCGCAGCAAAGCGCACGGCCACGGGCTCTGCGGCGCGCGCGGTCTCGTCGATCAGGCGCATCTGGTGCAGGCCCACGTCCACCGGCTCGGCAGCGTCGCTCAACTGCGGCACGCCAAAGAGCGCGTCCACTTCGGGCAGCCACTGCTTGAGCAACTTGCACTCGCGCAAAGCCATGAAGAACTGCGATGGGTAAGGCGCCATCAGGCCTTCGGCCATGCAGGTCCACTGGTCGGCAGGGGCCAGGCGGTCCAGCGCCAGGGTCTGCGCGGCCATCAGCAAGGCGGCAGCTTCGTCGGGCTGAAGGGGAGGGTCAGCGCGCTGGGCACAAGCCAATGCCGGGCGCATCCATGAGGTGGTCATGGCGGCATGCTGCGCGTGCGGCGGGTGGCACGCAAGACTGCCTCAGTGCCGCGCTGGGTCATGCAGCCCAGCGGACCGGTTCACGCCCCCCGCAGATTGGTTGACCACTGCACTTTGTTTGACGCAGATCTATAGTCGTTTGCATGTCCTCTGCTATTGATCTGGAGTTCGCCATGAACCTCGACGCTTTCCCCGACATCCGCAGCAAAGTGGAAGCCGTGCTCAAGCAACACACCGCCGACCTGGACCCGCAAACCGTGCACGCGATGGTGAAGTCCGGCATCGATGCCGAACTGGAAGCCCGTCGTCAGGCGCTGGGCGGCGGCTCGACGCTGACGCTGAACGCCTTGCTCGACCTGGAAATGCAATTGCGCACCAAGGTCTTCGGCCTCAAGCGAGAGACCATCAAGCCAGGGTTCTGACCCCCCACCGGGCACCTGGAGGGCCCGCCGCCAATGGCATCGCACGACCTGTATGTGGCCTCCCTTCTGGCCGGCTTTTTCGAGGCGGGCTGGTCCATCCAGGTGCTGGTGGGGGATGCGGACCGACCGCAGTACGAAGGCTCGCGGCTGGCGCGACCGCAGGTGGAAAAACACCTGCGCACCATGGTGAACGTGGCGGGCGCCCTGCCCCAGGACGTCCGCGACCTGATGCCCAAGGTGGACTGGGACAGCTGGGTCGAGCTGGGCCAGCACCTGCCCCCCCAAAGCGAACACGACCGCGCGCTGCTGTGGACGGCCATCGACGCCTGGTTGCCGCCTGCGGGCGCGGCCTTGCGGCGCTACCGCTTGCAGATGCCGCAGCTGTGGCGGTTCAACCTGTGAAGCTGGCCGGCGATGTGATCAGGCCGCGCCCAGCCGCCACAGCGAGGTGCGCTCGCGGCTGCGGGCCTGGTGCAGCGGGTCGCTGGCGTCCTGCGCCTTGGGGTGGCGTGGGCGCACGTCGTGGCGGCCCAGCACCGTCAGGTCGGCTGCCGCGATCCAGTCCTGCAGCTGCGTGGGCGCACGCAGGCCCAGGTGTTCGGCCAGGTCCGACATGATCAACCAGCCCTCGCCACCTGGGCTGAGGTGGGCGCGCAGGCCTTGCAGGAAGCCGCGCAGCATGGCGCTGTCCGGGTCGTACACCGCGCGTTCGATGGGCGAGCTCGGCGTGGCCGGCAGCCAGGGCGGGTTGCAGACGATGAGCGGCGCCTGGCCTTGCGGAAACAGGTCGCGCTGCTGCAGCAACACCTGCGGCGTCAGGCCCAGCCGCGCCAGGTTGTCTTGCGCACAGGCCAGCGCGCGCGGGTCCATGTCGGTGGCCACCACCTGCGCCACGCCGCGTGAGGCCAGCACGGCGGCCAGCACGCCAGAGCCGGTGCCGACGTCAAAGGCCAGCGTGGTGCCCGCGGGCAGGGGTGTGCGCGCCACCAGGTCGACGTACTCGCCACGCACGGGGGAGAACACGCCGTAGTGGGCGTGGATGCGGCCCTGCAGCGCCGGGATGTCCACACCCTTCTTGCGCCACTCATAGGCACCGATCAGGCCCAGCAGCTCGCGCAGCGACGCCACATAGGGCGCGTCGGCGGGGCCATAGGCGTCCTCGCAGGCCTGGCGCACATCGGGTGCGCGGCGCAGCAGGATGGCGTGGCCCGCTTCGAAGGGGATGAGCACCTTGCCCAGCACGGCCGCGCGCTGCGCCTGCTGCTGGCGGTGGCGGTGAAAGTGCAGCCGGGCGTCGACCTGCTCGCCCGGGGCGGGCTGGCCTTTTTGCTCTTGGTGCCCCTTGGGATCACGCGGCGACTTCTGGCGGTCCAGCCGCCGCACCAGGGCCTGCAGCAGGTGCCGCGCGTTCTGGAAGTCGCCCTGCCACAGCAAGGCCGTGCCTTCGCAGGCCAGCTTGTAGGCGCGGTCGGCAGCCAGGGTGTCGTCGGCCAGCTGCACGCGTGCCGGCACCGGCACGCCGGCCTCGGATCGCCACAGGGCGCTGGCGGGCCGGCCGTCTGCCGTGGTCCAGTGGATGATTGACCCTGCGCTCATCGGGGCGATTGCATTGAAAGTGGCTGGAGCGCGCATTGTGGGCCCTGCACCGCGTTCAGCCTGGGTCAAGGCCGGGCCCATGCGCATCTGCGAAGATGAAGCACATGAATCTCTTCCTCACCCCCACCCTTGCCCGCCGCTGCCGCACCCGCGTCACTGGCCGGGCGTCCCTTGTTCTGAAGCTGCTCATGGGTGTGGCCTTCGGTGTGGCGCTCAGCGCCTGTGACCGTGCGCCGCCCCACCCGGTGGCCCACGCCATGCTGCACATCGCCGCCGACGGCAGCATGGAGCTGGACCAGAGCCCCGTCAGCCTGGTCGACCTGGGCGCCGCCATCCAGCGCCGCAAGGTCACCGCGCCGGACCTGTTGATCGAGATCCACGCCTCGCCGCAAGCGGCCATTGCCGTGGTGGAAGCGGCCCTGCACACGGTGGTGACGGCGCACGCGCGGCTGTCTTACGGCGAAGAGCACCCGGCCCAGCCCGACCTCAAAGCGAAACTGGCGGCACCTGGGGGATTGTGAATTGCGGCCATTGCCGTGAAGATGGGCGGACCGTTTTCACCACCGCAACCATCACCGCAACCACAGCCACAAAGGGGCCGACCATGGGATTGTTCGATCAGATTGCAGGACAAGTGCTGAGCAGCCTGAGTGGCCAGGCGCCAGCGGGCGCGGAGGGTGCCGTGCACCCTGGCCTGCTGGAGGCCGTGACCGGCCTGCTGGGCAACGCCCAGACAGGTGGTTTGCAGGGGCTGATTGCCGCCTTCCAGCAGCAAGGCCTGGGCGACGTCGTTGCCTCCTGGGTGGGCACGGGGCACAACTTGCCCATCAGCGCCGAGCAGATCCACAGCGTGTTGGGCAACGAGCAGGTGCAGGCCATCGCCCAGCAGATCGGGCTGCCCACGCAGCAGATCACGCAGATGCTGTCGCAGCTGCTGCCGCACGCTGTCGATCAAGCCACGCCCGGTGGCGTTGTGCCCAGTGGCGACGGCCTCAGTCAGGCGATCGGGGCCCTGGGGGGGCTGTTCGGCAAGGCTTGACCATCGCGATGGCGTCAAACGGGCAGACCACGGCGCATTGGGCGCAGCCGGTGCAGCCCGTTTCGTCGTGCAACACCGCGCGCTTGCGGCCAAAGCCCTGCGGGCCTTCGGCCTCCAGCCACAGCACGTGGGGCGGGCAGGCGGCCACGCAGCGGCCACAACCGGTGCAGCGGTCCGGGTGAACCTCGGGCAGCGCTTTGGGGGGCATGGGCGCTCCTGTGCTGCATCCAGGCCGCTCAGGCCTTCTTGACGAACTCCGTCTTCAGCTGCATCGGGCCAATGCCCTCGATCTTGCAGTCGATGTCGTGGTCACCATCGATCAGGCGGATGTTCTTCACCTTCGTGCCCACCTTCACCACGGCCGACGAGCCCTTGATCTTCAGGTCCTTGATCAGGGTGACGGTGTCGCCGTCTTGCAGCACGTTGCCATGGGCGTCCTTCCAGACGCGGGCCTCGGCCGTGGCCTCTTGGGAGGCCACGGCGCTCCACTCGTGGCCGCACTCGGGGCAGATGAGCTGGCTGCCGTCCTCATAGGTGAAGACAGACTGGCATTTCGGGCAGGGGGGCAGTGTGCTCATGGCGTGTGGCAAAGGCGATCTCGAAACGCCGATGGTAAGGCGAGTGAGGTGCCGCGCGCGGCACACCTGCGCACCCCTCAGCGTGGCCGCTCCTTCAGCGACTCCAGGGCCTTCAAGGCCAGCTGCACGCGGCTGGGCATCAGGCGGGCCGAGGGCACGACGGCGCTGATGTCCATGGGCGGTGGGCGAAAGGCTTTCATCAGCTCGACCAGCAGGCCTTGGCGCAAGGCTTCCTTGGCCATGTAGTCGGGCACCTGGCCAATGCCCAGGCCTGCCACCACGCCGGACACCAGGCCCTCGCCGTCGTTGACCTGCGCCTGTGACCGCGCCTGGATGTCCACCGTCCGGCGGCCCACGCGCACCTGCCAGGGCCGGATGCGCCCCGAACTGGGCTGTCGGAACACCACGCCCAGGTGCGTGGCCAGCTGCTCGGGTGTGTTTGGCGTGCCGTGCTGCTTCAGGTAGGCCGGGCTGGCCACGAAGATCAGCTGTTGCGAGTCGATGCGGCGGGCCACCAGGGTCGAGTCTTTCAGCTTGCCCACGCGCACGGCCATGTCCAGCCCTTCGCGCACGATGTCGCTGAAGCTGTCCTGCATGCGGATGTCCAGCTGCAGCCCCGGGTTGGCCAAGGCCAGCCGGGCCAGCAGGGGCATCACGAACTGGCGGCCATACATGAGCGGGATGTCGATGCGCAAGGTGCCCGTGGCACCGGCCCGCACGCCGGCCGCATCGGCCTCCAGGTCCTCGACCTCGGCCAGCACGCGTTCGCAGCGCTGAAAGAGCCGCTCGCCATCGGGGGTCAGGCTCACCTTGCGCGTGGTGCGGTGAAACAGCTTCACGCCCAGGCGTTCCTCCAGACGGGCCACGGCCTTGGCCACGGTGGACGGCGAGCTGCCCAGGTCGCGGGCCGCCGCCGCAAAGCTCTGCCGCCTGGCCGTCTGCGCAAAGGCCATGAACTGCTGCAAACCGCTGCCCACCATGTCGGCCCCTGTCCAAAGTGATTGCCGAAGAAATGTCTGCAATGTTACGGCGTTGCAGACGATTCTCTTTCAACGGTGGTTTGAACACACTGAAGGCCTTCCATCACCTTCAACGGAGTCCCCATGAAAGTCCTCGCCCCCGCACGGCCTCAAGCCAGCCCCATTCCCGGCATTGCCCACGTCACCCGCGCCAGCCACGGCGACGGCCTGTCATCGCTGTCGGTCTGGCACCAGACCTTGCAAGCCGGTGCCGGCACCCCCGTGCACCGGCACGATTGCGACGAGGTCGTGATGTGCACCGCCGGTTGGGGCGAGGTGCGCAGCGATGGCCAGGTGCAGCGCTTCACCGCAGACTGCACCGTGGTGCTGCCCGCCCACCGCGAGCACCAGATCGTCAACGCCGGGCCGGGCCCGCTGGAGATCGTGGGCGTGTTCTCGGCTTCACCTGTGGTGACCCGCGACCCCGAAGGCAAGGCCCTGGCCCTGCCCTGGCAGAGCTGAACCTCAGGAGCCCACCATGAGACACCCATTGACACTGCCGACCCCCTGGCTGCGCGCGGTGGCCCAAGGCTTGTTGCTGAGCCTGGCCAGCGCCCCACACGCCCATGCCGACGACACCGAACTGGCCCGCGGCGCCTACCTGGTCAAAGCCTTTGGCTGTGCCGACTGCCATGCCCCGATGAAGATGGGCCCGCAAGGCCCGCAGACCGACCTGAGCCGAGGCCTGTCTGGCCACCCCGAAGGCATGCACCTGGGCAAGCCGCCCAAGGGTCAGGGCCCCTGGATGTGGGGCGGTGCGGCCACCAACACGGCCTTCTGGGGCCCCTGGGGCATCAGCTACGCCGCCAACCTGACGCCTGACGACGAGACCGGCCTGGGCGCCTGGAGGGCCGAGCAGTTCATCGCCACCATGCGCACCGGCAAGCACCTGGGCGTCGGCCGCCCCGTGCTGCCGCCCATGCCCTGGCCTGCGCTGGGCACCCTCAACGACGTCGACCTGCGGGCGATGTTCACCTACCTGCGCAGCCAGCCGGCGGTGCGCAACCGGGTGCCGGAGGTCCGTGCTCCCTGACTTCAAACCAGGGGTGCGCAAGGCTGGCACGCATGTCCACAATCACAGGTATGCCGCGCATGGGCCCCGGGGCACGCGTGGCCTACCCACACCAACGAAGGCAGGACATGACACCCATTCGACTCCCGCTGGTGCTGCTGGCCCTGGCCGCGCCCATGCTGGCCTCTGCGGCCGGCCTCACCCTCACCGGCACCGTGCGTGATTTCCTCGCGGACGGTCAGAACTTTGAAGGGGCCGTTGTGTCTGGCCCTGGCTATGTGGCCGACACGCTGACGGGCCCCTCGCCCACCCTCACGTCCACAGGAGCCAGCGTCATCGAGGCTGGCAACTTTGCCCAGTGGTTCACCAAATCCACCGACACCACCTCGTACAGCATCAGCCTCACGGAGACCTCACCCGGCTCAGGCACCTACCAGTACAGCAGCGACAGCTTCTTCCCCATCGACAACCAGTTGCTGGGCAACCAGGGCAATGGCCACAACTACCACTTCACCTACGCCTTGGCAGCCACCTTTGGCTACCTGCCAGGCGCAGGCCAGGTCTTCACCTTCGAAGGCGACGATGACGTCTGGGTGTTCTTTGACAAGAAGCTGGGCATCGACCTGGGCGGCGTGCACGCCAAGCAGGGCGCGACCGTCTTGCTGGACACCTTGCTGGCCGGTCACGGTGCCGGCAACTACGCGCTGGATTTCTACTTTGCCGAACGCCACACGTCGGCGTCCAACCTGACCATCACCACCTCGTTGCAGTTGCAAAGCGTGCCCGAGCCCGAGGCCTTGGTGATGACGTCGGTTGGTTTGCTGGCCCTGGCCCTGGCGCGGCGGCGCGCACGCTGACCTTGCTCAGGTGAAGCCGGGTGCCGCCCTCAATGCGGATCCGGCCCCCAGCCCTGCGGCCTGCGTTGCGCCAGCGCCGCCCGCTCTTGCGCGAACAGCTCTTCCAGCTGCTGGCGGCCCTGCTTGGCCATGGACACCAGGGCCTGCTCGTCCCGGTGGTGCGGGTAGGTCTGCTCGATCTGCCGCACCGAATGCTGCCTGAACCGCTGTGCCAGCTGGCGCGCGTGGTGCGGGTGCCAGCCCAGGCGCTCCAGCACGCTGCGCCCGCTCATCAGCGCCGCGTCCAGCGTCTCGCGCTCGATCAACTCAATGCCCCGGTCGCGCAAGGCATAGAAGTGCTGCACATTGCGCGCCCGCGCCACCACCGTCAGCTGCGGGAAGTGTTCACGCACCACATCGGCCAGCTTGAGGCTTTGCTCGACGTCGTCGATGGCCAGCACCAGCACGCGGGCCTGCGCGGCACCCGCCAGGCGCAGCAGGTCCAGGCGCGTGGCGTCGCCGTAGTGCACCCGAAAGCCGAACTTGCGCAGCAGGTCGATCTGCTCGGCGTCGTGGTCCAGCACCGTGGCCTTCAGGCCATTGGCATACAGCAAGCGCCCGATCACCTGCCCGTAGCGCCCGAAGCCCGCGATGATGACCGGCGCCTCTTGCGGCTCCGCCAGCGCATGCGGTGACCCGGCCAGCCGCTTGGCAAAACGCGGCAGCAAGAGCTTGTCGATCAGCACCAGCAGCAGCGGCGTCACCAGCATGGACAGGGCCACCGTGCCCACCAGCACCGCGCTGTGACGCGGCGACAGGATCTGCGCGGCTTCGGCCTGCTGGAAGACGACGAAGGCGAACTCGCCGCCTTGCGCCAGCAGCAGCGCCAGCACGGGCCGCTCGGCCAGCGGCACCTTGACGGCCGTGGCCAGGGCCCACAGCACCACGCCCTTGACCACCAGGAAGCCGGCCAGCACGCCCAGCACCAGGGCCCAGTCGGCCAGCAGGGCCTGGAAATCCATGGACATGCCCACGGCCATGAAGAACAGGCCCAGCAGCAGGCCCTTGAAGGGCTCGACGTCGGTCTCCAGCTCGCGCTTGTATTCGCTCTCGGCCAGCAGCACGCCACCCAGGAAGGCACCGAGTGCCATCGACAGGCCCACGGCCTGCATCAGGCTGGCGATGCCCACCACCAGCGCCAGCGAGGCGGCGGTGAAGATCTCGGTGGAGCGGCTGCGTGCGATCCAGCGCAAGGCGTGGCGCAGCAGCAGGCGGCCCACCACGATGATGGCCACGATCACGCCCACCGCCTTGGCCGCTTCCAGCCACGGGTTGCCGGTGGCCTGCGCGCGCACGCCCAGCAGCGGGATGATGGCCAGGATGGGGATGGCGGCCACATCCTGGAACAGCAAGATGGCGAAGCCCGCCTGACCGCCCTGGGTGGGCAGCAGGTGGCGTTCCTGCAAGACCTGCAGGGCCACGGCGGTGGACGACAAGGCCAGGCCCAGCCCGGCGATCAGGGCCATGGGCCCGGGTGCGCCCAGGCCCCAGCCCAAGAGGGCCATCGCCCCTGCGCAGCCCAGCAGTTGTGCGGAGCCCCAGCCAAAGATGGGCCGGCGCAGGGCCCACAGGCGCGCGGGTTCCAGCTCCAGGCCAATGAGGAAGAGCATCAGCACCACGCCGAACTCGGCGATGTGCAGGATGGATTCGGTGTCCTTCACCAGGCCCAGTCCAAAGGGCCCGATGGCGATGCCGGCGGCCAGGTAGCCGATGATGGAGCCCAGCCCGAAGCGCTTGGCCAGCGGCACGGCCACGATGGCTGCGCACAGGTAGACGAGGGTGGCCTGCAGCCAGTGGCTCGATCCCATGGTGTCCTTTCAGGCGGTGGTGTCGTTGGCGGCCGGCCGGTCGTGCGGGGGCACGGTGCAGCTGGGGCAGTCGGCCAGCTCGCCGATCTCGGGCCAGTGTGGGTAGTGGCTCAAGCGCTGCACATACGTCTGCGCATGGGCGGCCTGTTCCAACGGGCTCAGCTGGTGCGCGCCATGCAGCACCAGTGGCGGCAGGAAGCGCATGCCGCACAGGGCGGCCGTCTGCTCGTAGGGCGGCAGGAAGGCGTCGAAGAAATAGCGGTTGTAGCCCTGTGGGTGGTAGGCGGCTTCGGTGCCGCCGGTGGACACCACCAGCCAGAGGTCCTTGCCGCGCAGGCGCTGGGTGCCGGGCGCACCGTCCCCGCCAGCGCCACCCCCGTAGGCCCAGCCAAAGGCCAGCACCTCGTCCAGCCACAGCTTCATCAGCGGCGGCATGCCATACCAGTGCAGCGGGTGCTGCCACACGATCAGGTCGGCCGCTTCGGCCGCGGCCTGTTCGGTGGCGACGTCGATGGCGTAGTCGGGGTAGAGGGCGTAGAGGTCGCGCACCTGCACGTGGGGCAGGGCACGGGCCGCCTGCATGAGCGGCCTGTTGATGCGCGACAGGTGCAGGCTGGGGTGGGCGGCCAGCACCAGGATCCGGGGTGGCGTCGATGGGGGCGGTGTCGTCGGTGGCATTGGGACAGGCATGCCCCATTGTCACGTGGGCGGGGCCATGGCGTCATGTCCCCACCCGCGCTGTGCCCAGGCCTAGCGCTGAGGCCCTGGCGGTTTGATGTTGCCTGGCGCGTAGACGCCACGTTCGCCTTCGTCGGGGTCGGTGACGACCTGCTGGCCCCAACGCAGCGCCACCGATGGGTGCTGTGGCAAGTCCTGCAGGCCGTTGCGCCGGTCGGGCTTGCGCAGCAGCTTCCAGGGCACCTTGCTCCAGGGCGCATGTTGAGGCGCCAGGGGCTGGGGTTGTGGCACCAGCGCCAAGGGGTCCTGAAAGCGCACGCCCACTTCGCGCAGCTGCTGGATCATCCAGTCCAGCGCGCCGTCCGACAGGCCGCTTTCATCGTTGCGCGTCGGGTAGCCGCCACCCACGTCCGAATGGGCGCCGGGGAAGAGCACCTGGGTGACCCGAGGGTCTGTTTCCCACAAGGTGGGCGTGAAGTCCACCCGCTGCTCGTCGATGGCCACGGCATGGAAGGCCCGCTTCACGCCCGAACCCAGCACGTTGTCGGCGAACTTGAACTCGTCGAGCTGAGCCGCCTGGGCGTTGTACTCGGGGATGCCCAATGCACCCACCGTGTCCCACACGCCGACCGACGCCACGGCCACGGGCGCCACCATCGCGATGTCGTCGGCGCTGCGTGAGAAAAAGCCCGGCAGGTCGTCCAGCAGGCGCTCCAGCTTCATGATGCGCGTGGGTGCCGCCGTGCCCTTGCTGATGACCTCGCGCCGGTAGTCGGCCCACACCGAGGCGCTGAGCCGGTAGGCCAGGTCCTTGTCCTGCAGGTCGTTGCGGCTGGCGTCCAGCAGGCCGCGTGCGTTGATGAGGCCGACGAGGGCGCGTGCCGTGTACGCACCACGGCTGAAGCCCACCACGTGGATCTGGTCGCCAGGCGTGTAGTTGCGCGAGATGAAGGTGTAGCCGCGCAGGATGCGCGTGATCAGCCCGGCACCCGTCGTGCCACCGATGAGCCGCACCAGCTTGTTGTCGGAGTCGCCCACGCCATGCAGGTACTTGGCGATCTGGGTGACCTGGCCTTCGGCGCCCACGGCCTTGCGCTCTTGCTCGTTGGCGGCACGGAAGACCACCGAATCCACCACGTCCTGGCCGGCCAGGTTCAGGTAGAACTTGAACACGTTCGACGAGGGGTCACCCTTGTCGGCAGGGCCTTCCTGGCCAGGGCCATTCCAGGTGCCATCGGCACAGAAAACGATGTTCTTGCTCACGCGGGCTCCTTCTGGTGATGAAGGACCGTTTGTAATCGCCCTGCGCGCCGCGCGCCAACCCTAGATTTAGGGACAGAAGGCGGCCTTGTGCCCTGGGCACCACGCTTGGCCCAGGTGGGCAGCCCTTCAGAATATAGGCAAATTTGCCTCATTCAAGGCACCGTTGCATCAAAGCCCCTAAGCCGGGGCTTCATGCCAATTTGGTCCACCACAAGTGGCCGGCTTTCTGCATGATGGGTACCAGTGTCCTGTGCTGTTACGAAGGATGGCGACATGAATTGGTTCGATAACGTCTCGTCTGACTGCGATCAACCCATCGCAGCCGCCTGCCTGATGGCCGGCCACTGGCGACACCAGCTGCATCCCCATGCAGACCCGGTGTTGTGCCGCGTGGTCGTCGACGTGGCCCAGCCCCGGGTGGTGGCCGCCCAGGTGATGGCCTATGGCACCGCCCTGGACCTCGACAGCAGCGAGCTGGAAGACCTCAACCAGGCCCTCCTGGCCAAAGAAGTCTTCGAGCGACCTTCGGCCTGGGGCTTCCACGGCTGTGCCATGCTGCCCAGCTGGGCCCGCCCCAGCTTCACCGAAAGCCAGATTGAAGAGCTGGAGCGCATCGAGGGCTACCTCATCGAAGCCACCGATGACACCATCGAGTCGGTGCTGCAGCTGCGCGAAGAGTTCTTGCGCGGCACCGGCCTGAGCGACCAGGCCATGGCCCGGGCCGTGCGGCAGCCCGAGCACGGTGTGGTGGGGCGCAAGTCGGGGCGGCGGCTGAACTGAGCCGCCACTTGGCGAGGGGCTAGAGTGGGGGCTTCCTGAAGGTCCTCCCTTGACCCTTGCCATGCAGATTTCTCGACGCGCCCAAGCCATCCGCCCTTTCCTGGCCATGGAGTTCGGCAAGCGTGCCGCCGCACTCGAAGCCGCCGGGCACCGCGTGATCCGCCTCAATTTGGGCGAGCCCGACTTTGGCGCGCCCCCGGCCGTGCGCGCCGAACTGCAGCGCATCGCCCCTCACACGGCCCTGCCCTACACCGGTGCGCTGGGCCTGCCCGCCTTGCGCGAGGCCATTGCCGGTTTCTACCAAACGGCCCATGGCGTGGTGGTGTCGCCCGAGCGCGTCGTGGTCACCGCAGGCGCGTCTGCGGCGCTGCTGCTGCTCACCGCCGCGCTGGTGGACCCGGGCGACGAGGTGTTGGTGGGCGACCCGTCCTACCCTTGCAACCGGCAGTTCCTGAGTGGCTTTGGCGCCGACGTGCGCCTGGTGCCCACCGACGCGGCATCGCGCTTCCAGCTGGACCTGGGCGCCGTGCAGCGTCACTGGTCCGTGCGCACGCGGGGGCTGATGATCGCCACCCCGTCCAACCCCACGGGCACCTCGGTGCCGGCGCCTGAGCTGGCCGCCATCTGCCAATGGGCGCAGGCACACGGTGCCTGGCGCATCGTCGACGAGATCTACCTGAACCTCAGCGACACGGGCATCGCCGACACCACCCAGGCCGCCGGAGGGCCCGCACAGGCCGCACAGACCGTGCTGGCGATCGACCCCGGCGCCTGCGTCATCAACAGCTTCTCCAAGTATTTCGGGATGACCGGCTGGCGCCTGGGCTGGGCCGTGGTGCCTGAGGCATTGGTGCCCGCCCTGGAGCGGCTGGCGCAGAACTACTTCATCTGCGCGTCCACCCCCGCGCAGATCGCGGCCCTGGCCTGCTTCACGCCTGAATCCATCGCGGTGTGCGAGGCGCGGCGGCAGGAGTTTGCGCAACGCCGAGCGCTGGTGCTGCAAGGGCTGGACGACATCGGGCTGCGGGTGCCGGTGAAGCCCGACGGGGCTTTCTATGTCTACATCGACGTGAGCGCCACCGGGCTGGACGCGATGACCTTTTGCGAACGTGCCTTGCAGGAGGCGCATGTTGCACTGACACCGGGGGATGACTTTGGCGTGTGCAGCGGCCGCACCCACGTGAGGTTGTCGCATGCGGCGTCGCAGGACGACCTGCGGGAAGGGCTGGCGAGGCTGAAGGGCTTTGTGAGCTTGCTGGCGAGCCGGCCCGCAGGCCGCTAGACAAGCCCCTGGACACAGGGGACCGCAAAGGCAAGCCAGGGGTGACCAAAGCAGGCGCATCCCCATAGATTGGCGGGGCGCCTACTTGCCGAGCAGCCACGCCACGTGGTGCCTGCCCGGAAGGCCGTCACCCCATTCGGGAGCGCGCCATGCCTTGGTCACCAGTCACCTCATCCGGCGATGTCGTCGACAACAACGCCGCCATGCCCGGCCTCAGCGCAGAGTTGGTGGAAACGAGGTACGAGTCGCCCGCTGCGGGGCCGCATGTGACCCAGCGGATCACCCTGGGCTTTCGGCTCAAGTTCGCCAGCAGCAACGCCTTCAACGGCATCGCCGCCGGCGCGCAGCGGGACCTCCGCACCTTGCCCAGTGACGAGTTCCACCCCCTGGCACAGATCAGCGTCGACCCGCAGACCCGCGCTCCCGGCGCCCCGCATGGGTCAGTGGGTGTAGGCGCTGAAGCTCAAGCCCATGCGAACCCAGGTCCGGCGTTCGTCGTATTCCAGCAGGCCATCGCCATGGCCATTGAAAGCCGTGAGGGACAGCCGCACCTGTGAGCGACCATGGCCCAGCCACTCGTCTGGATCCAGATAGAGCTTGACAGCGGCCTGGCCCTTGTTGAAAGGGTTGCCCTTGGTGCTGAGCTCGGCCAGGTCACCCCAACTCAGCGTGTTCCACAGCAGGCCCCATTCGCTGCGGATGCCCGGGTTTTCGTTGGTGCCCGCCGGGATCCACAGCCGCGGCTGGTATCGCCAGGTGCCCCCCGGCCATGCCCACTGGAACTTGGGCTCGACAAACACGGCGTAGTCAATCGACCTTGAGCGCATGTTGCCCGTGCCATTCGGGCCGGTGGACGTGTTGTCCTGGCCATTGCTGATGTGCTCCACACCGGCTTCGAAGCCGCGCCAAAGGGGCAGCGCGTCGGGTGGGCCCTGAACCTGATGCAGCCAGACCAGGGCGGGGTTGTGGTTGATGTCCCTGAACGGTGCGGAATCCGCGTGGATGTCCCAGAACCCGGTCATGCGGTAAGTGAAATACAGGCCGTTGCCGGACCCGGGCGCCACCCAGAGGGGCGACTTCACACCCATGCGGAACACCCAATCTGCCGGGCGTTGTGCGCCCCAGCTCTTCAGCCCGAGGTCAATGAAGTTGTCTTTGTAGGCACTGATGGGCGGTGTGGGCGTCATGGGGCTCACCCCAGGCGGCGCCTGCTCCCCTGGCGCTGGGGTGAGCTCGGGCGAAGTGGCCG
Organism: Burkholderiales bacterium; assembly: GCA_947371645.1. Next base: position 38,374 of record CANBQJ010000005.1, read on the forward strand.
ACGTTGGGGCGCACCTGGCAAAAACGCATTTCTGTTCTGCCGTGGCCTCAACAGGCTGTGCACACAGCACGGCCATCTTGAACGGCAGCAGCGCCAGTGCCATCGCGCGCAGCGCGTGTCCTTTCCGCATGCTCAACATGGTCGTCCTGACGTGATGGGGGATTCAATGCGACAAGAGGCAAGTGGGATACTGCGGCCATTGCGGCGGTGGCGCATCACCACAACTGCGGACAGTGCCTGCACCAGGTCCGCGCTGGGGTCGCCCTTTTCAGGGCAGCTGCCGCCATGCGCCCGACACCACGCGACACGACGCAGGACCTTCTCCGGCCATGAGCCCACGCCCTTCCACCTTGCGCCCGCACACCGGCTTGCCGGCCACGGCCCGCAGCCCCGAGCAGGCCCGCTTCGACAAGCTGACGCAACAAATCGAGCAGGCGCGCGCCAGGCTCGCCGCCTGGCAGGAGCAGCTGCCCGTGTTCATGGGCACGCACCGTGCGCAGCTGCTGGCCACGTCAAAAGAGGTGCAGGCCATCCACGTGAACTGGTTGCACGAGCTGGACCGCCTGCTGGGCGAAAAGGGCTGGACCCAGCGCGAACGCGATTGCCTGGAAGACCTGCTCTGTGAAACCGCATGGCACATCCTGGAAAGCCAGCGCGAGCCCGACCCCACGGTGCAGGCCCTGTACGACCGGCATGCCGCCCGACCCTATGCCCATGTGCAGGCGAGCGATCAAGAGGGCCTGGCCGGGATGATGCGCGACCTGGCAGACATGGACCCGGACCTCGGTCTGGGCCCCTTCGAAGACGCCTTCACCGACGCGCAAGCCTCCCCGAACCCTGGCAAGCCCAGCAAGGCCCAGGCTCGCCAGCAGGCCGAAGCCGAGCTGACGGCCCAGTCCTTGCGCGACATCTACCGCAAGCTGGCCAGCGCGCTGCACCCGGACCGCGAGCCCGACCCCGTCAAGCGCGATGCCCGCACGGCCTTGATGCAGCGGGTGAACCAGGCGCACGACCAGAAGGACCTCCTGGCCCTGTTGACGCTGCAGATCGAGACCGCACAGATCTGCCCCAGCGACATCGCCCAGACGGCGCCGGAGCGGCTCAAGCGCTACAACAAGGCCCTGTCGGATCAGCTCGCGCAGGTGCAGGCAGAGGTCAAGGAGATCGAGTTTGGCTTTCGCATGGACTTCATGGTGCCGCCGGCCGTGAACCTGCACCCCCACCAGCTCATCAAGGTGCTGGACCTGCACCTCGCCCAGATGCACCACACGCGGCTGGCCCTGGAGCGCGACCTGGCCACCTTCACGGACCGGGCCGCCACCAAGCGCTGGATCAAGCGGGAGTTGGGCGCTTAGGCCTGCGCCAGCTTCGGCGATTCAAGTCCGCGCTCCGGCTTGTCGATATCGCTTCAGCCGCCGCAGTTTTCGCCGTGCGGTGTCTTGTCATTGCGGTGGGGCCACCATGTCACAGCTGATCCACCTGATCTACGCCAGTGCGGCAAGCAGGCACCTGGACACGCCAGCGCTGGCCCGGTTGTTGGCCGGTGCACGCGGCAACAACGACCGCCTGGGCCTGACGGGCATGCTGCTGCATGCCGACGGCAGCTTCTTCCAGGTGCTGGAAGGCCCGGCCAGCGTCGTTCTGGCCTTGTACCAGCAGATCGAGTGCGACCCGCGCCACAACCAGGTCACCCGCATCATCAGCGAGCCCATCCCGCGGCGCTGCTTCAGCACCTGGAGCATGGGCTTCTCGGACCTGTCGCAAGCCGGATTGCAAGCACGGGTACCTGGCGTCAATGATTTCTTTGGCAAGGCCCAGTCCTTCAACGACGTGAACCATGGCCGTGCCAAAAAGCTGCTGGCCGCCTTTGCGGGAGGGCGCTGGCGAAGCGATGGCCATGAAGCCGCGCCAGCGCAGGAAGCCGGCACATGAGCGCCACAGCCTTTCCACGTTTCACCTACGCTTACCAGCCCATCGTGGACGTGCTGACGCGCGAGGTCTTTTCTTGCGAAGCGCTCATCCGCGGCCCGGGCAATGAGTCCGCCTACAGCGTGTTGAGCGCCATCCCCGAAGAGGCCAGGTACCGCTTCGACCAGGTGAGCCGCATCGCGGCCATCGAGCTGGCGCAATCGCTGGGTTTGCGCACGCACCTCAACGTCAATGTGCTGCCGGGTTGCCTGTTCTCGTCCGATGTGTCCATCGACGCCACCCTGGACGCCGCCCGACGCTGCGGCCTGCCTCTGGACCGCCTCATCCTGGAAGTGACCGAAGGCGAAGCCATCACAGACCACGCCAGGTTTGCAGGGCTGCTCAACGCCTACCGGGGCCAGGGCCTGAAGGTGGCCATCGACGATTTCGGGGCGGGCGTCTCCGGCTTGAACCTGCTGGCCGACTTTCAGCCTGATCAGATCAAGATCGACATGGCCCTGGTGCGGGGCATCGAGCGCAACGGGCCCAGGCAGGCCATCGTGCGCGCCATCGTGCAGGTCTGCGTGGACCTCGGCATCGACGTCATCGCCGAAGGCGTTGAAACGCAGTCCGAATGCGACTGGTTTGCCAGGCAGGGCGTGCGCCTGTTCCAGGGCTATCTGTTCGCCAAGCCGGGCTTTCAGACCTTGCCCCAGGTGGACTTTCCCGAGGTGTGGTGAGGGCGTTCTGGCACACTGCTGGACATTCAAATCAATCAGGGAAACAGCGACACCTGGCCCGCATCAGCTTGCCAGGCGTCGTGCATGCCATGGTCAAAGCCATTCTTTTGCTCATTTTCTTTGGCATCGCGGGCTGGTGGTTCGCCATCGGTGGGCGGCAACTCAACGAGGCCCAGGTCCGCGAGTTCTACCGCACGCAAGAAGCCGCCACCTTGTCCCGCCAGCCCGACGCCTTGTGCGACCTGCTGGACGACCGCTTCCAGACGGCCGGCCGCACCGTGATGGCCGGCGAGGGCAGCAGTTCGGTCATGGACAAGCGGCAGTCCTGCGACGGCCTGCGTGAACTGTTCGCCAGCTGGGAAGCCCTGGGCGAGAAGATGGGCGGCATGCTGCAGCTGGATTCGCACTACACCGTGCACCGCATCACCATCGCCCCGGATGGCCACAGCGCCACGGTGGACGTGAGCACCCAGCTGGACGTGGGCGGCAGCATCATGAGCCTGCGCAGTCACACGACCGACACGCTGGTGCGGCGCAACGGGCGGGTGAGCTTGTTGCGCAGCGATGGGGAAGGCGCGGTGGGGGTGGGGGGCTGAGCCCACCGCGGCGCCTGCAACCCCGTTGCACCAGCTTGAAGCACGGGCCTCAGGCACAGTCTTTGCGTCAAATCAAACCGACGGAGTAGAAGCGTTCAGTCTGGTGCATGCGGCCCTCGCATGGCACCAACAGGAAATTGCTCCCGACGCCGGCTGCCACGCGCAGGCCGTTTGTCGGGACGCACGGGCAGACGCCCGGTGAACGACAGACCTTGCCCCAGCAGCCGATCGACCGGACCCTTTCGGCATGAGGCTCGCATGTTCTCTACGCTTCGCTCACGACTCACCCTCCGCACCGGCCTGACCCTGGCCACGCTGCTCACCGCCGCGCTGCCCAGCGCCCACGCGCAAGACAAGCTCACCTTCCTCACCAGCTGGTACGCCCAGGCCGAACACGGCGGCTTCTACCAGGCGCTGGCCACCGGCTTGTACAAGCAAGCCGGGCTGGACGTCACCATCAAGATGGGCGGGCCGCAGGTCAACGGCATGCAGCTGCTCACCGCTGGCCAGGCCGACTTCATCATCGGCTACGACTTCCAGGTGCTCAGCGGCGTAGAGCGCGGTCTGCCCGTGGTCACCGTGGCGGCCAGCTTCCAGAAAGACCTCCAAGGCATGCTCACGCATGGCGACCTCCAGTCCCTGGCCGACGTGAAGACCAAGACCATCCTGGTGGCGGGCAACAACCGCACCAGCTGGTGGCCCTGGCTCAAGTCCAAGTACGACCTGAAGGAGGAGCAAAGCCGCCCCTACACCTTCAACCTGCAGCCCTTCTTTGCCGATGCCAACGTGGTGCAGCAGGCCTACCCGTCCTCGGAGCCCTTCCAGGCCATGAAGAAGGGCATCCCCTGCAAGTTTTTCTTGTTCGCCGACGAAGGCTACCCGCCCTATGGCACCAGCGTGGTCACCACGCAGGCGCTGCTCAAGGGCAGGCCCGATGTGGTCAAGCGCTTCGTGGAGGCCTCGATGAAAGGCTGGGTCAGTTACCTCAAAGACCCGGCGGCAGGCAACGCGCTCATCAAGAAGGACAACCCCGCGATGACGGACGAGCAAATCGCCTTTGGTGTGGCGCAGATGAAGGCCCTGAAGGTGCTGGATGGCGGTGACGCGGCCACGCAAGGCGTGGGCACCATGAGCGACGCGCGCTGGAAGGCCACGCGCGACTACATGGTCAAGGAAGCGCTGCTCAAGGCCGACACACCCTGGCAGAAGGCCTACGCGCTGGACGTGGTCAGGCAGCTCAAGGTCATGCCTTGAGCAGACGCTGAGCACCGCACCCGCAGCCCCAAAAAGGAGCGCCCCATGCTGGCCCCCCACCCCATCTCCCGTCTCGCCTTCGCGCACCAGGCTTTCACCATCCCTGCCGTGGAAGCCTTGTCCGTCTGCAAGACCTACCGCAATGGCACACAGGCCTTGTCGCCCACCAACTTCCGCTTGATGCCGGGCGAGTTCGTGTCACTCATCGGGCCCTCGGGCTGCGGCAAGAGCACGCTGCTCAAGCTGGTGGCCGGCCTGCTGCAACCCAGCGACGGCCGCCTGCAGTGGTGGCGCAGCGCCAGCCTGCTGGCCGGCCAGGGTGCCAGCGGGCAGAAGCTGTCTTTCGTGTTCCAGGAGGCCACGCTGATGCCCTGGGCGAGTGTGGAGGCCAATGTGCGCCTGCCGCTCGATTTGCACCACGTGCCGCGTGATGAAGCCAATGCCCGCGTGGCGCAGGCCCTGGCCCGTGTGGGCCTGAGCCGCTACGCTCGCCACCGGCCGCGTGAGCTCTCAGGCGGCATGCAGATGCGCGTGTCGATTGCGCGAGCGCTGGTGACCGACCCCGATGTGCTGCTGATGGACGAGCCCTTTGGCGCGCTGGACGAGATCACCCGCAACCGCCTGGACGAGGACCTGCGCCAGCTGTGGGCAGAGCGCGGCATCTCGGTGGTGTTCGTGACCCACTCGGTGTACGAGGCAGCCTTCCTGTCCAGCCGGGTGGTGGTGATGGCCGCACGGCCAGGCCGCATCGTGCAGGAGCTGACCATCGCCCCGGGCGGCCACCACGATGGCCCGCATGATGGCCCGCGTGATGGCAGCTGGCGCAGCTCACCGGTGTTCGCCGAGACCTGCCGCGCCCTGTCTGACGCCTTGCTGCAGGCCAGCCTGGTCAGCGGCTCCGACCAACCCGAAGAGGTGCAGCCATGAGCGTCGCCCTGCCCAACGCCGGTGCCCCGCGCACCACAGGCACCTTGCCCTGGGTGCAGTCCGAGCGCTTCCTGCGCGTGGCCGTGCCCGCACTCGTGGGCCTGATGCTGCTGTTGCTGTGGGAAGGCTGCGTGCGCGGCTTCCATGTGCCCGAGTACCTGGTGCCCGGCCCTTGGCGCGTGGCCCAGGCCCTGCATGAAGACTTCGGGCTCTTGATGGGTTCGCTGTGGGTCACGCTGAGCATCACCGCGGGCGCCTTCGCGGTGGCCGCGCTGGTGGGCACCCTGATCGCCGTGGCCTTCGTGCAAAGCCGCTGGGTGGAGCTCAGCCTCTTCCCCTATGCGGTGCTGCTGCAGGTCACGCCCATTGCGGCCATCGCCCCCCTCATCATCATCTGGGTGAAGGCGCCCACGGCGGCGCTCATCGTGTGCGCCACGCTCATTGCGCTGTTTCCCATCATCGCCAACACCACCATGGGGCTGCGCAGCGTGTCGCCGGGGCTGGCGGCGTTCTTTCGCATGCAGGGCGGCTCGCGCTGGCAAACGCTGTGGCGGCTGCAGGTGCCCAGCGCCTTGCCCTACTGGTTTGCGGGCCTGCGCATCTCCAGCGGCCTGTCCCTGGTGGGCGCCGTGGTGGCCGAGTTCGTGGCCGGCACGGGTGGGCAGGGCGCCGGGCTGGCCTACCAGATCCTGCAGTCGGGCTACCAGCTCAACATCCCGCGCCTGTTTGCGGCCTTGACGCTGATCAGCGTGACCGGTGTGCTGCTGTTCTGGGGCATGCTGGGCTTGAGCCAGAGGGCCTTGGGCAGCTGGCACGACAGCGCCCAGCGCGCTGAACAGTGACGCTGGCAGACGACCCGCTCGGCACCCCCACCAGTTCCCCACCGAGGACGCACCATGACCGCCGCTGACCGCAGTTTCCTCATCGCCGGTGCCGCGGGCATGCTCACCGGTGCCGCCGGCGACGCCGCCTGGACCGACGCCACCGACGTGCGCGTGGTGGACGGCGTGATCGCCGCCATTGGCCACCTGCAGCCCCTGCCCGGCGAGCCCGTGGTGAACGCGCAAGACGCCGTGCTCTACCCCGGCTGGGTCAACACCCACCACCACCTCTTCCAGACCGTGCTCAAGAACGTGAGCGCGGGCCAGGGCGTGCCCCTGGTGCCCTGGCTGGAGGCCGTGCCCTATGCCTACGGCCCCTTCATCGACCGTGAGGCGCTCACCGTGGCGGCCACCTTGGGGCTGGTCGAGCTGCTGCTCAGCGGCTGCACCACCGTGGCCGACCACCACTACCTCTTCGGCCCCGGGCAAGACCATGACCCGGCCCAGGTGATCTTCGATGCGGCCGGCCAACTCGGCCTGCGCTGTGTGCTGCTGCGCGGCGGCGCCACCCAGGCCCGCGCCTTCACCGGCGGCCCCCAGCCCATGCCCAGCGAGACCCTGGAGGGCATGTTGGCCAGCGTGCAAGCCGCCGCCACCCGCTACCACCAGCCGGGTGGCGACGCCCTCCGCAAGGTGGTGATGGCGCCCACCACCCCGTTTTACTCCACGACTCCCCAAGAGCTGCGCGAGATCGCCCGCGCGGCCCGCGCCATGGGCATCGGCCTGCACTCGCACTTGTCCGAGACCGCCGACTACGTGCACTTCGCCGCCCGGCAATGGGGCATGCGCCCCGTGCACTGGTGCGCCGAACAGGAGTGGATCGGCCCCGACGTGTCCTACGC
>CANBQJ010000006.1 GCA_947371645.1 Burkholderiales bacterium
CTGGTCCCCGATGCCATCCGGCCCTCCCTGGCCAGATTGCTCAAGCGCGCTGCCCCACGCCTCAAGGTGCTGGGCCACAGCGAGATCCCTGAAACCCACTCGATCCGCATTGGTACGCTGATTGGAGGCCACGCATGAACGTCAAACGCTTTACTGGACGGAACAGCCGCGAGGCCATGCAGAAGGTGAAGGCCGCATTCGGTGACGACGCCGTGGTCCTGTCCACCAAACCTGCGGCCGAAGGCGGCATCGAGATCCTGGCCATGGCCGGCGACAGCGTGCCCAATGTGGAGCATCTGGCCACCGACGCCGAACCCGTCACCTCGTCCCGTGGCCATGCCCGCGACGTCCGTGAAGCTCGTGAACCCCGTGACGAGCGGGTGGAGCCGGTGAGCCTGCCGCCGAAGAAGGCCGTGGCCCGCCAGGCCAGAGAGTCTGTGCAGAGCTTTGCCTCCAGCGTGCAGGACGACGTCAAGCAACTGGCCATGAGCACCTTGTCCTTCCAGGACTATGTGCGTGAACGCATGCTCAAGCGCCGTGAAGCCGCCATGCAGGCCCGCACCGAGCCCGCGATGGCCCAGCCACCGGAGACCCAGTTGACCCAGCGCTTTGGTTCTCCCAAAGCGAACAAGCCCGGCGTGTCGACCGCCGTGGACCTGAGCGCCGATGCCTTCGAGCGCGCCGACCACCGCGAACCCATGATGGAGCCTGAGGCCCAGCCCCGCCGTGCCGCCGCACCCCGCGCTGTGGCCCCGGCTGCCCCAGCCGCCCAACAAGCCCAACAGGCCCATCAAGCCCAACAGGCCCAACAGGCCCAGCAGGCCCGCACCGTGGCCCGCCAGCCCGATGTCCTGGACGACGAGCCTCCGGCACCGCGTGCACGCCCCGTGGCGGCCGCCCCGCGTGCCCAGGTCGTGCCCCTGCGCGGCGAGCACGCCGACCTGACCCTGGACAAGATGCACCCTGCCCGCGATGCCGTGCGCGTCGCCCAGCCGGACCCGGCCACCATGTCGGCGCTGAAGGCAGCACAAGAAGCCAACGCGAACATGCTGGGCGAACTGCGCGCCATGCGCGAAATGATGCAAGAGCGCTTCGAGACCATTGCCTTCATCGAGAAGCTGGGCCGCACGCCTTCGCAGGCCACCCTGGCCCACAAGCTGCTGGACGCCGGCTTCTCGCCGGTGCTCACCCGCAAGATGCTCGATGCCATGCCGGCCGAAGTGGCCAATGGCCAGCACGACGAGGTGCAATGGGCCTCGCAGGTGCTGCAGCGCAACCTGCCCACTGCAGAGCACGAGCCGGCCATCGAAGACCTGGGTGGCGTGGTCGCCCTGATCGGTTCGACCGGCGTGGGCAAGACCACCACCACCGCCAAGCTGGCCGCCGTCTTTGCGGCCAAGTACGGTGCGGCCAACCTGGGCCTCATCACCCTGGACGCCTACCGGGTCGGTGCCCACGACCAGCTGCGCGCCTATGGCCGCATCCTGGGCGTGTCGGTGCACATGGCGCACGACCGCGCCGCCCTGGAAGACCTGCTGGAGCTGCTGTCCGGCAAGAAGCTCATCCTGATCGACACCGCCGGCATGGCCCAGCGCGATGGCCGCACCAAGGAGCTGCTGGACATGCTGTCCCACCCCAGCATCCGCAAGCTGCTGGTGGTCAACACCGCCGCTCAGGGCGACGCCATCGAAGACGTGATGATCGCCTACCGCGTGGACCAGTGCGCCGGCGTGATCCTGTCCAAGCTGGACGAGGCCGTGAAGCTCGGTCCGGCACTGGATACGTTAATTCGTCACAAGACCAAGGTCCTGGGCGTGGCGAACGGCCAACGGGTGCCGGAAGATTGGCACCGCCTGTCTTCTCAAGCCCTGGTGCACCGAGCCATGCGTGCCAGCCTCAACCCAGCCTACCGCCTCGACCCCAACGAGGTCAGCCTGGTGTTTGCCGTTCCTCCAGCGACCGAAGCGATGGCGGCGCGGGCCGAATGAGCCCATGTGCCCAGGCCAAGTGCCCAACCCATGAGCCACGCGCCATGCTGCTTTGCCGTCGCCCGCTGAACTGCCCCTGCACGCCCCACACCCGCACCCCCACATGAGCCTCAGCGCGCCCATCCCCAGAGGATTCATCAGCAGCCCACCGGCCGATCAGGCCCATGGCTTGCGCCAGATGTTCAGCACGCGCAGCCTGCGCTTCATCCCGGTGGTGGCCAACCCCAGTGCCGGCTGCGGCGGCCTGGTGCTGGAGCGCCTGTGCACGGCCTACGCCAGCGAAGGCCTCCACACCCTGGTGGTGGACGCCAGCGACCAGGCCCGCCCGCCCTGCGAGCTTGCCGAGTTTGATCTGTCCGAAGGCGTCGAGCCTTTGTCGCGGCAGGTGAGCTACATGGCAGCGAAGGGCCTGCCCCTGCGCCATGTGGATGCACGTGGCTGCTGCGCCAGCCTGCTGGACGCCCTGGCCGATGCCGCGCCGCAAAGCGATGTGGTGCTGGTACACGCCTCGGCCAGCGAACTGGTTCGCCTCTTTGCCCAACGTGCACGCGGCCACAACCTGCGCCCGCTGGTCTTCACCAACGACCTGGCCGAAGGCCTCAAAGACGCCTACACCAGCGTCAAGCTGCTCAGCGTGCGCGGAGGCTGGATGGCCTATGACCTGGTGGTCTGCGCCGGTGCCAACAGCCGCCAGGCCCCCGCCGTGGCCGATCGCCTGGCGCAATGTGCCGACACCTTCATGGGTGTGGCCCAGCGCGACTGGCTTTTGCTGGACCCGCGAGAAAAGCCCGAATCCGACATTGGCCTGCGCCTGCGCGACATGGCCCAGGGCCTGCTGCGGCAAGCCTTGCCTGTGGCCCTGGGTGACCAGGCCTTCGAGCACCTTGTCTCGCCCGGTGCCGCCTTGCCAGCCAGCCGTGCCACCTCACTCAACTGAAGTTCATGGAGCCCAACATGTACACCGCCAAAGGTCGTCTTGAGGTCGACGCCATGCTGCGCCAGTACAGCCCGCTGGTGCGGCGCCTGGCCCACCAGATGATCGCCAAGCTGCCGGCCAACGTCGAAATCGACGACCTCATCCAGGTGGGCATGATCGGGCTGACCGATGCGCTCACCCGCTTCGATGCCGGCCAGGGCGTGCAGTTCGAGACCTTTGCGACGCAGCGCATCCGCGGCGCCATGCTCGATGAGCTGCGCGGCGCCGACTGGCTCAGCCGAGGCACGCGCAAACAGCAGCGTGACATCGAGTCTGCCGTGCACCGCCTGGAACAACGCCTGGGCCGTGCGCCCCACGAAAGCGAAATCGCCAAGGAAATGGGCATGGAGCTGGCCGACTACCAGGAAATGCTGGGCAAGGTGCGTGGCACCCAGCTCATCTACCTGGAAGACATGAGCGGCGAAGACGGCGACAACGACTTCCTGGACCGCCACGTCACCGACGAAGGCAACGACCCGCTGAGCCTGCTGCAAGACCACCGCATGCGCCATGCCCTGGTCGAAGCCATCAAGAACCTGCCCGAGCGTGAGCAGTACGTGATGAGCATGTACTACGAGCAGGACATGAACCTCAAGGAAATCGCCGCCGTGCTGGGCGTGACCGAATCGCGCGTTTGCCAGTTGCACAGCCAGTCGATCGCACGACTGAGGGTCAAGTTGCGTGAGTGGTGAGCCTTGAGCCGGCACATGGCGGGCCAAAAGGGCTCAGTTGCATCCAGTTCTGGTCGATAACAAGGTTGTCAACGTACTGAAACTCAACGACGCATGGCGTCCTGGGCTGCCATGAGCAATCAAGATCAAGACAAGGTATGGGGGCTGCAGAGCCAGGACTTCGTTGTGCTGGCAGCCAGCCTCACGGTCTACGTCGGCACGCTGGCCTACGGCGTTGTCTATGGCGACCTGGCGTTGGCTGCGGTGCTGGGTGCGCTCATGCTCGCGGCGGCCTGGCTGGCTGCAAAGGCGAGCCAGGGTGGCCAGTTCAGCCAACTCGCCTTGCCGTTTCTGGGCATGGCCATGGTGGGGCTGCTGATTCACACCGCCCACGGTCACAACGAGGCCCACTTTGCCGTGTTTGCCTTGCTGGCTTGCATGGGGGCTTACCGCAGTGCCCTGCCGATCCTCGTGGCTGCGGTCACCATCGCCGTGCACCACGTTTCCTTCAACCAGTTTCAGGCCTGGGGCTGGGGCCCGCTGTGCTTCACCGAGCCAGGTTGGGCCAAAGTGGTGGAACACGCCCTGTACGTGGTGGCCGAGTCGGTGGTGCTGCTGCTGATGGCCGCGCGTGCCAAGGCTTCCTTTGGCACGGCGGAAGAACTGATGGCCCTGGTGGACGGCCTGCGCCGCGAAGACGGCAGCATCGACCTCATGGCCGGACGTCAGCGATCCGATGACCCCCAGGTTCAGCGCTTCATCGACGCCATGCACCACATCGCCCAGTCGATCCATGTCGTGCGTGACACCGCTGCCACCTTGCATGCGGCCGCGTCGGAGATCGCTGCGGGCAACCAGTCGCTGAGTGCACGCACGGAAGAGGCCGCTGCCAGCATCCAGCAGACGGCCGCCTCGATGGACGAGATTGCCAGCTCCATTCAAAGCAGCTCCGGCAACGCGCACAACGCCAACCAGCTGGCACAGCAGGCCTCCAGTGTGGCCTCCGAGGGTGGTGAAGCCGTGGGCCGCATGGTCAACACCATGGCCGGCATCCAGCAGTCCAGCCGCAAGATCACCGACATCATCGGCGTGATCGATGGCATCGCCTTCCAGACCAACATCCTGGCGCTCAACGCGGCCGTGGAAGCGGCCCGTGCGGGTGAGCAGGGCCGTGGCTTTGCCGTGGTCGCGGCAGAGGTGCGCATGCTGGCGCGGCGCAGCGCCGACGCAGCCAAGGAAATCAAGCAGCTGATCTCCAGCAGCGTGGAGCAGGTGGAGAGCGGCTCTGCCCTCATCAACACCACGGGTGGCACCATCAGCGAAGTGGTCGATCAGGTGCGTCGGGTCAATGAACTGGTCGGCTTGATCGCCACCACCAGCTCCGAGCAAAGCAATGGCATTGCCCAGGTCAACTCGTCGATCGGGAGGCTGGATCAGGCGACCCAGCACAACGCGGCGCTGGTGGAGCAGACCTCGGCGGCAGCAGAGAGCCTGAGGCAGCAGGCCGACAAGCTCACCCAGGCCATGCAGGTGTTCCGCCTCGCGCCCGCCTGAACCCAGGCTTGCGCGGCAGCTTCAAGGCTGCGTCAGCCGATCCGGCCCAGCAAAAGGTACTCCATGAGCACCTTCTGCACATGCAAGCGGTTCTCGGCCTCGTCCCACACAACGGACTGAGGGCCATCGATCACGTCGGCCTCGACCTCTTCACCGCGGTGAGCCGGCAGGCAGTGCATGAACAGGGCATCTGGCGCCGCCACGGCCATCATGTCGGCATCGACGCACCAGTCGGCAAATGCCTTTTTGCGCTCTTCGTTCTCCGCTTCAAAACCCATGCTGGTCCACACATCGGTGGTGACCAGGTGCGCGCCACGGCAGGCGTCCATCGGGTCCTTGAAGACCTTGTAGCAATCGGTGCGCGAGATGCCGGCCACGGCCGCGTCGATCTCGTAGCCGCTGGGCGTGCTCACGTGCACCGTGAAGCCCAGGATCTCGGCGGCCTGCAACCAGGTGTTGGCCATGTTGTTGCCGTCACCCACCCAGGCCACCACCTTGCCCTTGATCAAGCCGCGGTGCTCGATGTAGGTGAAGATGTCGGCCAGGATCTGGCAGGGGTGGTACTCGTTGGTCAGGCCGTTGATGACCGGCACGCGCGAGTTGGCCGCGAACTTCACCAGCTTCGATTGCTCGTAGGTGCGGATCATCACGATGTCGACCATGCGCGAGATCACCTTGGCGCTGTCCTCGATGGGTTCGCTGCGGCCCAGCTGGCTGCCGTCGGTGGTCAGGTGCACCACCGAGCCGCCCATCTGGTACATGCCGGCCTCGAAGCTCACGCGGGTGCGGGTGCTGGCCTTCTCGAAGATCATGGCCAGGGTGCGGTCCACCAGGGGCGTGTACTTCTCGTAGTTCTTGAAGCGCTTCTTCACCAGCGCCGCGCGCTCGAACAGGTAGACGTACTCCTGCTCCCGCAGGTCTTTGAACTGCAGATAGTGCTTGATCAGGCTCATACCGGGCTTCATGTTCAGGCTGCAGGCTCGGCCAGAAAGGCCTTGATGAGGGGCACGAGGATGGCGACGCACTCGTCCGCGTCGGCCGTCGTGAAGATCAAGGGCGGCAGCAGGCGCACCACCGTGTCGGCGGTGACCGACAGCAGCAGGCCGGCATCCAGCGCACGGGTCAGGATCACGCCGCAGGGGCGGTCCAGCTCGATGCCGATCATCAGGCCCTGGCCGCGGATGTCCTTGACGCCTTCAACGCCGGCCAGCTCGCGCTTCAAGGCGCCCATGAGGTGCTCGCCCACGTTCGCGGCGTTGGCCATCAGGCCATCGTCTTCCATGATCTGAAGGGTTTCGACGCCTGCGCGCATGGCCAGCGGGTTGCCGCCGAAGGTGGTGCCGTGGTTGCCGGCCTTCAGCACGCTGGCGGCCTTGGGGCCACACACGACCGCGCCAATCGGCACGCCTGAGCCCAGGCCTTTGGCCAGGGGCATCACGTCGGGCAGGATGCCGGCCCACTGGTGGGCAAACCACTTGCCGGTGCGGCCGATGCCACATTGCACTTCATCGAGCATCAGCAACCAGCCCTGTTCGTCGCACAGCTTGCGCACGGCCTGCAGGTAGTCGGCGCGGGCCGGGTTGATGCCACCTTCACCCTGGATCACCTCCAGGAAGACGGCGGTGACGTTGGGGTGGGTGCGGGCCACCTCTTGAAGCGCGGCGATGTCATTGAGCGGCACGCGCACAAAGCCCTCGACCAGCGGCTCGAAACCGGCGTGCACCTTGGGGTTGCCCGTGGCCGACAGCGTGGCGATGGAGCGGCCATGGAAGGCCTTCTCGTAGACCACGACCTCGGCGCGGGCGATGCCTTTGTCGTGGCCGTATTTGCGGGCAATCTTCAGCGCGGCCTCGTTGGCTTCCAGGCCGGAGTTGCAGAAGAAGACGTTGGTCAGGCCCGAGCGCTCGACCAGCATCGCCGCCAGTTCTTCCTGCAGCGGCACCTGGTAGTAGTTGCAGCAGTGGATCATCTTGGCCACCTGGTCCTGCAAGGCGGCCACCAGGCGCGGGTGCTTGTGGCCCAGGGTGTTGACCGCGATGCCGGCCAGGGCGTCCAGGTAGCGTCGGCCTTCGGTGTCCCAGACGCGGGCGCCTTCGCCGTGCGACAGGGCGATGGGCAGGCGGCCATAGGTGGGCATGACGTGGGGCATCGACACAGGGGCGTTCATGGCGGGGTCAACAAAGGCAGATCCAAAGAAAACGGCGCAGCCGAGACTGCGCCCACGAAGGCCCATTCTAAGGAAAGCGCGTGACGACATCGAGGGCGCCGCTGGTGCAACACGTCAAGTTCCGCGCTGGCCGGCCGAAAAGTCCGAGGCGGATGCACCCGATTTGGGTGTGGCTGACAAGGGGTGACCCACTTCGGGGCACGGGGACTTGGCATCAATGTTGCGGCCTGCGAACAGGTCCGCGACAATGGAGGGCAATACGCATGGAAACGATCGAACAGGCCGTGTCCAGCAACCAGGCACCTGGCGCAGCCCACCCGCTGACGCCAGTGCCGGCATCCCGCCCCGCGCTGGTGACCCCGGCAATGGTGGCGGCTCCTCCACCGTCTGCCAGGACAACCCTGGTTCAGCCCGCTGTCGGAATCGCATCTGTGTCTTCAACGTCGCCCGTTGTCAGCAAGCCCCGTGAATTTTTGATTCAGGGTGTCACCAAAAGCGGTCACACCTTCCGGCCCAGCGACTGGGCAGAACGCCTGGCTGGCGCGATGTCCAGTTTTCGCCCGGGTGGCGCCGGGCGTGGTCCGGGCGCCTACATCGGCTACTCGCCTTACTGCGTGCCCACCAGCATGGGCAACATCAAGTGCGTCGTCGTCAACGAGGCCTTGCGAGATCTGGAGCCCATGGCCTGGGACTTCGTGATGAACTTCGCCAAAGACAACGACCTGCAGGTCGTGGAGGCCTGCCTGCTGCCGGACGCCCCACGGGGCTGATGCGGCGAGGCGCCATGGTGGGGCAAACGTCACGCCTTCCCAAAGTTGGCCTCAAAAGTTGAACCCCATAAGAGAAAAACCCGCGAGGTGCAAACCAGGCGGGTTTTGTCATGGATGCACCCTTGAGGGTGCAGCATCGTCAGCGGAGATCAGGCGGTGGCAACAGCCATGGCCTTGATCTTGGCCGACAGGCGGCTCTTGTGGCGAGCGGCCTTGTTCTTGTGGAAGATGCCCTTGTCGGCGATCGAGTCGATCACGCGTTGAGCAGCCTTGAAAGCGTCGGAAGCCTTGGACTTGTCGCCAGCTTGCACGGCCTTCAGCACGCCCTTGACGGCGGTGCGGAACTTCGAGCGCAGGGCGGCGTTGGCGGCGTTGAGCTTGATGTCCTGGCGGACGCGCTTGCGGCCCGAGGCGATGCGGACGGTCTTTTTGACTTTGGAGGCTGATGCCATGGTGTTCTGGCCCCGGCCGATGCCTGGCGGGCATGTGATCCACCAGTGGTGCCACCAGTGGATCCTTGCACGTCAATTCGCACCCAACCCGGGCAAAGTTGGTTAAAGAGCCTGCGAGTATAGCCCGGCTGCATCCGTTTGACCAGACCCCCGGGCAGGGCGAGGGAGGGCGCTTCCTATAATCGGTCGATGAGTTTGTTGAAATCTGCCTCCATCGTCTCGATGCTCACGCTGGCATCGCGCATCACCGGGTTGGTGCGAGAACTGCTGATCGCCGCCGCTTTCGGGGCCAGCGCCACCACCGACGCCTTCAACGTGGCGTTCCGCATCCCCAACCTGCTGCGCCGCCTGTTTGCCGAAGGGGCGTTTTCGCAGGCCTTCGTGCCCATCCTGGCCGAGACCCGCACCCGGCAGGGCGATGAGGCCACGCACGACCTGGTCAATGCGGTGGGCACGGTGCTGTTTGGCATCGTGGGCCTGGTGTGCGTGCTGGGCGTGGTGGGCGCGCCGGTCGTCGTGTGGGTGATGGCCTCCGGGCTCAAGGAAAGCGGCGGGTTTGACGCGGCCGTGGTCATGAACCGCTGGATGTTCCCCTACATCGGCTTCATGTCCCTGGTGTCGCTGAGCGCGGGCATCCTCAACACCTGGGGGCGCTTTGGCGTGCCTGCGGTCACGCCCGTGCTGCTCAACCTGTCGGTGATCGGTGCGGCGCTGTTTGCGGCGCCCATTTTTCGTGCGCACGGCAGCGAGCCGGTGTACGCGCTGGCCGTGGGCGTGATGCTGGGCGGCGCGCTGCAGCTGGCGGTGCAATACCCGGCCTTGCGCCGCATCGGCATGGCGCCGCGCATCGGCCTGACGCTGGCGGCCTGGCGCCGGGCGCGTGCGCACCCTGGTGTGGGCCGCGTCCTCAGGCAGATGGGGCCGGCGGTGCTGGGCGTGTCCGTGTCGCAGCTGTCCATGCTGGTCAACACGCAGATCGCGTCCCACCTGGGGGCCGGGGCCGTGTCCTGGCTCACCTACGCTGATCGCCTGATGGAGTTCCCCACGGCCATGTTGGGGGTGGCGCTGGGCGTGGTGCTGCTGCCGCAGCTGTCCCGCGCGCAAGCCAGTGGCGACACGCAGCAGTTCTCGAACCTGCTGGACTGGGGCCTGCGCCTGGTCGTGCTGCTGGCCTTGCCCTGTGCCGTGGCGCTGCTGGTGTTCGCCAAGCCCCTGGTGACGTCGCTCTACCACTACGGGCACTTCAATGAAAACGACGTGCGCCAGACGGTGCTGGCCTTGTCCTGCTATGGCGTGGGCCTCATGGGCCTGATCGGCGTGAAGGTGCTGGCGCCGGGCTTTTACGCCAACCAGGACATCCGCACGCCGGTGCGCATCGGCATCGCGGTGCTGGTGATCACCCAGGTGTTCAATGCCATCTTCGTGCCCTTCCTGAATCAGGCGGGTCTGGCCTTGTCCATCGGGCTGGGCTCGGTGGTCAACGCCGCCTGGTTGTTGTGGGGCCTGCGCCGGGCCGGGCGTTACCAGCCTTCGCCGGGGTGGGCCCTGTTTGGCCTGCGTGCCCTGGGCGCCACGGCCTTGTTGGGCCTGGGCCTGTGGCTGGCCTCCGAGCACATCGACTGGATCGGCCTGCGCCACCAGCCCCTGCTGCGCATCGGTGCGCTCACGGCCTGCCTGATGGGCGCGGCGGTGGTGTACTTCGGCGCCTTGCTGGCCAGTGGCCTGAACCTCAGGCAGGCCTTCAAGGGCTGAGCGCCTTGGCCTTGGGGCCATCGCGGCTCAGGTCAGCGAGCGCACCAGGTCCATGGCCTCGTCCACGCGGTCCACGGGGTGGATGGTCAGGCCCTCGATGGGCTTCTTGGGTGCGTTGGCCTTGGGCACCACGGCAATCGAGAAACCCAGCTTGGCGGCTTCCTTCAGCCGGTCCTGGCCACGGGGTGCCGGCCGCACTTCACCGGCCAGCCCCACCTCGCCAAAAGCGATGAAGCCCTTGGGCAGGGCGCGGCCGCGCAGGCTGCTCTGGATGGCCAGCAGCACGGCCAGGTCGGCAGCGGGTTCGCTGATGCGCACACCACCCACGGCGTTGACGAACACGTCCTGGTCGGCACAAGACAGGCCGCCATGGCGGTGCAGCACGGCCAGCAGCATGGCCAGGCGGTCGCGCTCCAGGCCCACGCTCAGGCGGCGCGGGCTGGGGCCACCTGAGTCCACCAGCGCTTGAATCTCGACCAGCATGGGCCGTGTGCCCTCCAGCGTCACCAGCACGCAGGCGCCGGGCACGGGCTCGCCATGGGTCGACAAGAAAATGGCGCTGGGGTTGCTCACGCCCTTGAGGCCCTTCTCCGTCATGGCGAAGACGCCAATTTCATTGATGGCGCCGAAGCGGTTCTTGATGGCGCGGATCAATCTGAAGCTGCTGTGGGTGTCGCCCTCGAAGTAGAGCACCGTGTCGACGATGTGCTCCAGCACGCGTGGGCCGGCCAGCGTGCCTTCCTTGGTCACGTGGCCCACCAGCACCACCGTGCAGCCGCTGGACTTGGCCACGCGGGTGAGGTGGGCGGCGCATTCGCGCACCTGGGCCACCGAGCCCGGGGCCGAGCTGAGCTGGTCGGAGAACAGCGTCTGGATGGAGTCGATCACGCAGAACTCGGGGCGCTCGGCGTCCAGCGTGGCCACGATGTTCTCGAGCTGGATC
Organism: Burkholderiales bacterium; assembly: GCA_947371645.1. The sequence continues at coordinate 11,274 of CANBQJ010000006.1, forward strand.
TCGGCCTGCACGCGCACGTGGGTGCCCGCCAGCCCCAGGCGGCGCGCGCGCATGGCCACCTGGGCGCCGCTTTCCTCGCCGGTCACGTAGAGCACCTTCATCTGGCGCGACAGCGCGTCCAGGGCCTGCAGCAGCAAGGTGGACTTGCCGATGCCCGGGTCGCCGCCGATGAGCACCACGCCGCCCGGCACGATGCCGCCGCCCAGCACGCGGTCCAGCTCTTCCAGCCCCGTGGGGGTGCGGGCCACGTCGGCCGCTTCGATGTCGGCCAGGTTGGTCACGGCCTGCGCAGCGTTCAGGCCCTTGGCCATGGCCTGCAGGCGGTTCTTGCTGGCGCTGGCCACCTCGGCGCGCGTTTCTTCCAGCGTGTTCCAGGCGTTGCAGCTGGGGCACTTGCCCAACCACTTGGGGCTGGTGCCGCCGCACTCGCTGCAGGTGAAGACCGTCTTGTCCTTGGCCATGTTGTTCAGCCTTGCGCGGCGGGGGGCTGTGGGGCCGGGGTGGGCGCCGCCTGGATGGCCTTGAAGCGTTGTTCCAGCTCTTGGCGCAGCTGGCGGCGCAGGCGGGCCGCTGCAAAACGGCGCACCTCGTCGGGCGTCACGGGCGTGATCGGCGGCACGACGGTGGGCTTGCCCTCGTCGTCCACGGCCACCATGGTGAAGAAGCAGCTGTTGGCGTGGCGCACCACCTGCGTGCGGATGTCTTCTGCGATCACCTTGATGCCGATCTCCATGGACGAGGTGCCGGTGTAGTTCACCGAGGCCATGAAGGTGACCAGCTCACCCACGTGGATGGGCTGGCGGAAGGTGACCTGGTCCACCGACAGCGTGACCACGTAGCAGCCGGCGTAGCGGCTCGCGCAGGCGTAGGCCACCTGGTCCAGCAGCTTGAGGATGGTGCCGCCGTGCACGTTGCCGGAGAAGTTGGCCATGTCCGGGGTCATGAGCACGGTCATGTGCAACTGGTGGCGCTGGTGGTCGAGTTCCATGGGCAATGCGATAGAGGGGAGGGCGGCTCAGGCCGAAGGGTCCAGCACGGTGAAGGGCACGCGGGGCGCCACGGCGCACATCAGCTCGTAGCCAATGGTGCCGCAGTGTTGCGCCACCTCGTCGATGTCCAGTTGGGTGGCCTGGCCCTGGTGTCGGGGGCCGTGGCCCCACAGCGTCACTTCCGCGCCAGGGCCGGCATCCGGCAGCTGGCTCAGGTCGACGGCAATCATGTCCATGGACACCCGCCCGATCAGCGGCGCACGCTGCCCGTTGACCAGCACAGGCGTGCCGTCCGGCGCGTGACGTGGGTAGCCGTCGGCGTAGCCGCAGGCCACCACGCCGATGCGGGTGGGGCCCGTGGCGGTGAAGCGGCTGCCGTAGCCGACCGTCTCGCCTGCCTTCAGGTGCTGCACCGAGATCACCTGGGAGCGCAAGGTCATGGCGGGCTGCAGACCCCAGTGGGCGGCGTCGTGTTGAGGGTGGTCTGGGCTGGCGCCGTAGAGCATCACCCCGGGGCGCACCCAGTCGCCCCGCACGGCGGGGTCTTGCGCATGCCGCAGGGTGGCGGCGCTGTTGCACAGGCTGCGCTCGCCGTCCAGATCGGCTGCGCCTTGCCGGAAGGCGGCGAGCTGGTCGGCGATGCCGCGGGGGCCGTCGGCGTCAGAGAAGTGCGTCATCAGCGACACCTCTTCCACCTGGGGCAGGGCGTTGAGCCGCGTCCAGGCCTGGCGAAAGGCCATGGGGGTGAAGCCCAGGCGGTTCATGCCCGTGTTCATCTTCAGGTAGATCCGGTGTGGCCATTCTGTTTTGTGGGTGGCCAGCCAGTCGATCTGCTCAGGGCGGTGCACGACGTGCCAGAGGTTCAGCCGCGAGCACCATTCCAGGTCACGGGCGTCGAACACGCCCTCGAGCAACAGGATGGGCCCGCGCCAGTCCAGCTTGCGCAGGGCGGCGGCCTCGTCCACATTGAGCAGGGCAAAGCCATCGGTGGCGCGCAGGCCCTCGAAGGCGCGCGTCAGGCCGTGGCCGTAGGCGTTGGCCTTGACCACCGACCAGACGCGGGCGTCTGGCGCGAAGTCGCGGACACGTTGCAGGTTGTGGCGCAGGGCATCGAGGTGGACAAGGGCTTCAAGGGGACGCGACATGGGTGGATTTTGCCAGGGTATCCCCCGGGGCCTGATCCAGGGGGCTTGCCTGGCCTGCCCTGACGTCATCTGTCAGATCCGACAAGTCACCGTGCTATAACCGGCGGCCGTCTCACGGCGCAACGTTTTTTGACGATCCGACACATCTCCGCCCGCGCATGAAAAAAGGTTTCTTCACGATCATGGCGGCGCAGTTCTTCAGCTCGCTGGCGGACAACGCGCTGTTCGTGGCGGCGGTGGAATTGCTGCGCAGCGGTGGCGCAGAAGAATGGCAGCGTGCGGCCCTGGTGCCCATGTTCGCGCTCTTTTACGTGGTTTTGGCGCCCTTTGTGGGTGCTTTCGCCGACGCCATGCCCAAGGGCAAGGTCATGTTCATGTCCAACTCCATCAAGGTGGTGGGCTGCCTGCTGATGCTGGCGGGCACGCACCCCTTGATGGCGTATGCGGTGGTGGGCCTGGGCGCGGCGGCCTATTCGCCCGCCAAATACGGCATCCTCACTGAGCTGCTGCCGCCATCTCAACTGGTCAAGGCCAATGGCTGGATCGAAGGCCTGACCATCACCTCGATCATCCTGGGTGTGGTGCTGGGCGGTCAGCTGATGGGCAAGGTGGTGGCGCCGCAGCTGCTGGCATTCGACATGCCTGGGTTCGATACCGGCATTGAAACGCCGGCCGAGGCCGCGATCGCCTCCCTGGTCATCCTTTACGTGATAGCGGCGGCGTTCAATTTGCGCATCCCGCGTACCGACACGCCCTTGCAGGAGTTCCCGCGTCAGCCCATGGCCCTGATCGCAGACTTCATGAGCTGCAACCGCCGCCTGTGGCAAGACAAGTTGGGGCAGATCTCCCTGGCCACGACCACGCTGTTCTGGGGCGTCTCCGGCAATTTGCGCTACATCGTGCTGGCCTGGGCAGGCGTGGCCCTGGGGTACGACACCACCAAAGCCTCGGCGCTGGTTGGGGTCGTGGCGGTGGGCACGGCCGTGGGGGCGGTGGTCGCGTCCATGAAGATGAAGCTGGACAAGGCCACGGCGGTGATCCCCCTGGGCGTGGCCATGGGGGTGCTGGTGCTGGGCATGAACTTCCTGCGCGACATCACGCCCACGGTGCCCTTCATGATCTTGCTCGGTGGGCTGGGCGGCTTCCTGGTGGTGCCGATGAACGCCCTGCTGCAGCACCGTGGCCACAGCCTCATGGGTTCGGGTCGGTCCATTGCGGTGCAGAATTTCAACGAGCAGGCCTGCATCCTTTTGCTCGGGGGCGGCTACAGCGCGCTCACCCACTCGGGGCTGTCCGCCTATGGCGCGATCACGGCCTTCGGGCTGTTCGTGGCCGTCACCATGGGCCTGATCGGCATGTGGCACCGCCGCAATGTGGTCAATCACCCGGTGGAACTCAAGCGCCTGCTCGACATCGCCCGACAGGACGGCGGCCACTGAGCCAGCCCGATGCGGGCGGTGACACGCCCGCCAAACGCTTACAAATACCGTGTCAGCGCGCCGCACGCGGCCCGCGTTGAGTGCTCATCCAAGGAGCATCTCATGCACACTTTTCGCACCCTGATCACCGTTCGCACTGGCCGCATCGCGCGTGCCCTGGTTGCCGTCGGCTTGTTGTCGGCTGCAGTGGGCGCCCAGGCAGGCGGCGTGTACTGGTCGGTCAACGTTGACGTGCCCATGGTGCCTGTGGGGCGGGTGGTGACGGCCGTTTCCAATGCGCCCACCGTGATTTACCGCAGCGCCCCCGTGGTGGTTCAGCAAGCCCAGCCGGTTTATTACTACGGCCAGCCGGTGCAGGAGGTGGTCTACACGCAGGCCCCCCAGGTCATCGTCGGCCAGGAGCCCCGCCGCTGTGCGCCTCCCTGGTGGGCGGGCCATCGCCACCATGACGAGCGCGGCGACCGAGACTGGGACCGCTGGCAAGGCGAGCCCCGCGCAATGGTCGACCCGCGCCAGGGCCGGGGCGAGTGGCATGAGCAGTGGCGCGACGACCACCGCGGCCACCATTGATCAGCGGCGTCGGCTGGTGCTGCCGCCCAGCAGCGAGCCCAGCACGCCGCGGATGATCTCGCGCCCCACGGTCGAGCCGATCGTGCGGGCCGCTGATTTGGCCACCGTCTCCAGGATGGAGTCGCTGCGGCCGTTGCCCTTGAAAACGCTGCCGGCGATGTCGCCCAGCCAGCCGCCGGCTGACCCTGGGGCCTGGCCTGCGGATGGGGTGGTGCTGCCTGGTGCCGCACCGCCGGTGCCTTGTTTGAAGGCGTTCGCCGCTTCATCGCGCAAACTGGCCGAGCCGGCATTGGCCTGCGCTGCTGTGGGCGAGGCGGCCGCACGGCCCTTGAGCTTTTCGTAGGCCGATTCGCGGTCCACGGTTTGTTCGTACACGCCGGCCACCAGCGAACTGCTCAGCAGGGCCTTGCGCTGTTCGGCGGTGATCGGGCCGATCTGGCTGCCGGGTGGCAACACAAAGACGCGCTGGGTCACGCCGGGGCGGCCCTTGTCGTCCAGCAGGCTGACCAGGGCCTCGCCCACCGCCAGTTCGGTGATGGCCGTTTCGATGTCCAGGCCAGGGTTGGCGCGCATGGTTTCTGCGGCGCTCTTCACGGCCTTCTGGTCGCGTGGGGTGAAGGCGCGCAGGGCATGTTGCACCCGGTTGCCCAACTGGCCCAGCACGGTGTCGGGGAGGTCCAGCGGGTTCTGGGTCACGAAGTACACACCCACGCCCTTCGAGCGCACCAGGCGCACCACCAGCTCGATGCGTTCGGTCAGCGCGGCCGGGGCGTCCTTGAACAGCAGGTGCGCTTCGTCAAAGAAGAACACGAGCTTGGGTTTGTCCAGGTCGCCCACCTCGGGCAGCGTCTCGAACAACTCGGAGAGCATCCACAACAGGAAGGTGGCGTACAGGCGCGGCGCGTTCATCAGCTTGTCGGCGGCCAGGATGTTGACCACGCCCTTGCCGTCTGTCGTCTGCATGAAGTCGGCGATGTTGAGCATGGGTTCGCCAAAGAACTGGTCGCCGCCTTGCTCTTCGACCTGCAGCAGGCCGCGCTGGATGGCGCCCACGCTGGCCGGGCTGATGTTGCCGTACTCGGTGGTGAAGCTCTTGGCGTTGTCGCCCACATGCTGCAGCATGGCGCGCAGGTCTTTGAGGTCGAGCAGCAGCAGGCCGTTGTCGTCGGCGATCTTGAACACCAGCTGCAGCACGCCTTGCTGGGTGTCGTTGAGGTTGAGCATGCGGCCCAGCAGCAGCGGGCCCATGTCGGAGACCGTGGCGCGCACCGGGTGCCCTTGCTCACCGAACACGTCCCACAGCGTGGTCGGGCAGGCCAGGGGCACGGGCTGATCCAGGCCCCGTTCTTGCAAGATGCCCGCCAGCTTGGGCGAGACCTTGCCTGCCTGGGAAATGCCGGTGAGGTCGCCCTTGATGTCGGCCATGAAGACCGGCACGCCGATGCCTGAAAGCTGCTCTGCCAGGGCCTGAAGGCTGATCGTCTTGCCGGTGCCGGTGGCCCCGGTGATCAGGCCGTGGCGGTTGGCCAGGGCGGGCAGCAAGGCACATTCGATGTCGCCATGGCGGGCAAAGAGGATGGGGTCGGTGCTCATGGTGGGGCGCTCTGAAAGGCGGGGCAGAAGGGGGAAGGTAAAATGAGTGTATATCCGTGCCTTCCACTGGGCACCCCCTCATTCCCATCTGCAACATCCGGTGGCAGTCGCCCTTCGCCGGGGCGCCGCCACCCCTGCACGCTTTCGGAGCTCACCGCCATGGCCGGTCATTCCAAATGGGCCAACATCCAACACCGCAAGGGTCGTCAAGACGAAAAGCGCGGCAAGGTGTGGACCCGCATCACCCGTGAAATCATCGTGGCCGCCCGCGCCGGCGGTGCCGATGTCGCCATGAACCCGCGCTTGCGCCTGGCCATTGACAAAGCCAAGTCGGTCAACATGCCGGCCGACAACATCAAGCGCAACATCGACAAGGCCACGGGCAACCTCGATGGCGTCACCTACGAAGAAATCCGCTACGAAGGCTACGGCATCGGCGGGGCGGCGGTCATCGTGGACTGCATGACGGACAACCGGGTGCGCACGGTGGCCGAAGTGCGCCACGCCTTCAGCAAATACGGCGGCAACCTGGGCACCGAAGGCTCGGTGGCCTTCCAGTTCAAGCATGTGGGCCAGTTCCTGTTTGCCCCCGGCGCCAGCGAAGACAAGCTCATGGAAGTGGCACTGGAAGCCGGTGCCGACGACGTCATCACCCACGATGACGGCTCCATCGAGGTGCTCAGCAGCCCTGGCGAATTCGAAGCCGTGCAGAAGGCGCTGGAGGGCGCAGGCCTCAAGCCCGAGCTGTCTGAGGTGACCATGCGCGCTGAAAACACCGTTGCCCTGAGTGGCGACGACGCCGTCCGCATGCAAAAACTGCTGGACGTGATCGAAGACCTGGACGACGTGCAAGACGTGTACCACAACGCTGAAATGGACTGAGCGCCGTCATGAACATCCTCGTCATCGGCTCGGGCGGCCGCGAACACGCCCTGGCCTGGAAACTGGCCCAGTCGCCCAAGGCCCTGAAGGTCTATGTGGCGCCGGGCAATGGCGGCACGGCGCGCGACCCGCAACTCATCAATGTGCCCATCACCGACGTGAAGGCGCTGGCCGATTTCGCCGAACTCAACAAGATCACCGTGACTGTGGTGGGCCCCGAAGCCCCGCTGGCTGCGGGTGTGGTGGACGAATTCCGCGCGCGTGGCCTGCGCATCTTTGGCCCCACGCAGAAGGCGGCCCAGCTCGAGAGTTCCAAGGCCTTCGCCAAGGACTTCATGAAGCGCCACGGGATCCCCACGGCCTTCTACGACACCTTCACCGACGCCCCGGCCGCCCACGCCTACGTGGACCAGCACGGCGCGCCCATCGTCATCAAGGCCGACGGCCTGGCCGCGGGCAAGGGCGTGGTTGTGGCCATGAGCCTGCCCGAGGCCCATGAAGCCATCGACTGGATGCTGCTGGACAACAAGCTGGGCGTGCAACACAACGATGGCGCGGATGGGAAGGCGGTGCCCCGCATCGTCATCGAAGAATTCCTGGCCGGTGAAGAGGCCAGTTTCATCGTCATGGCCGATGGCAAGAACGTGGCCGTCATGGCCACCAGCCAGGACCACAAGCGCCTGCAGGACGGCGATGCCGGCCCCAACACCGGTGGCATGGGCGCGTACTCGCCCGCACCGGTGGTCACGCCCAATGTCTATGCCAAAGCCATGCAGGACATCATCCAGCCCACGCTGGACGGCATGGCCAGCGACGGCATCCCTTTCACCGGCTTTTTGTATGCCGGCCTGATGATCGACGCCGCAGGCAACCCCAAGACGCTGGAGTTCAACTGCCGCATGGGTGACCCGGAAACGCAGCCCATCATGATGCGACTCAAAAGCGACCTGGTTGACGTGATGCTACACGCCACCGACGGCACGCTGGACCAGATGGAGTTGCAGTGGGACCGCCGCGTGGCGCTGGGTGTGGTCATGGCCGCGGGTGGCTACCCGCTGGACCCGAAGAAGGGTGACGTGATCACCGGACTGCCGGTGGACACCGACGAGGCCATGGTCTTCCACGCCGGCACCACCATGGGTGACGACCAGCAGGTGCGCACCAGCGGCGGTCGGGTGCTGTGCGTCACGGCGCTGGGTGACTCGGCCAAGCTGGCCCAGCAGCGTGCTTACGAGTACATGCGCGGCATCCAGTTCGATGGCATGCAGTACCGCAAGGACATCGGCTGGCGCGCCATCAAGGCCCGCTGACCGCCAGGTCCGCACACACACCGCCAACACTTTGCGCAAACATGACCCAGTCTGCCCCCGTTCACGCCCCAACCGACGCGCCCGTCGTTGCCTCGCTCGCCGCGGAAGCCGGTGACACGCTGGACACCGCGGCCGTGCGCACCTACCTGCTGGACCTGCAGGACCGCATCGTCGCGGCTTTCGAGTCCCAGGACGGCACGCCTTTCGTGCGCGACGCCTGGGTGCGTGCACCCGGCGAACGCCTCCAGGGTGACGGCTGCTCGCGCCTGGTGGAAGAGGGCCATGTGCTGGAGCGCGGCGGCTGCAATTTTTCGCACGTCAAGGGCCCCAGCCTGCCGCCATCGGCCACGCAGCACCGGCCCGAGCTGGCCGGTCGGCCCTTCGAGGCCATGGGCGTGTCATTGGTCTTTCACCCGCGCAACCCATACGCCCCCACCGTGCACATGAACGTGCGCATGCTGGCCGCCCACAAGGCCGATGGCAGCGTGGTGGCCTGGTTTGGCGGCGGCATGGACCTCACGCCCTGCTATGGCTTTGAAGACGACGCGCGGCATTTCCACAGCGTGTGCCGCCAGTCCGTCCAGCCATTTGGCGACGACAAGCACCCGCGCTTCAAGCAGTGGTGCGACGAGTATTTCTTCCTCAAGCACCGCAACGAGGCCCGCGGCATTGGCGGCATCTTCTTCGACGACATGTCCGAGCTGGGCATGGCCGGTGGTTTCGCCCTGATCCGCTCGGTGGGTGACGCCTTCACCGAGGCCTACCTGCCCATCCTCCAGCGCCGCCAGGACACGCCGTATGGAGAGCGCGAACGCGACTTCCAGGCCTACCGCCGTGGCCGCTACGTCGAATTCAACCTCGTGTGGGACCGCGGCACGCTGTTTGGCTTGCAGTCCGGTGGCCGCACCGAAAGCATCCTGATGTCGATGCCGCCCATCGTGAAGTGGCGCTACGACTGGCACCCCGAGCCCGGCACCCCCGAAGCCCGGCTGTACACGGACTTCCTGCCCGCCAGGGACTGGATTTGACCCCTTGACCGCGGCCATGCCCAACGCCGGACGCCGCACCAGCAAGATCGGCTTGCTGGGTGGCAGCTTCGACCCTGTGCACACCGGCCACCTCAAGCTCGCCCAAGTGGCCTTGCAGCACCTGCAGCTTGACGAGATCCGCTGGATACCAGTGGGGCAGCCCTGGCAAAAGGCCCGCCAGCTGGCCCCCGGTGCCGACCGCATGGCCATGGTGCGTGCAGCCATCGCCCACGAGCCCCGTTTTGTGGCCGACGACATCGAGTTGCGCCGCGGTGGCCCCAGCTACACGCTGGACACGGTGCTGGCGCTGCAGGCCGCCCGCCCGCAAGCCAGTTGTGAGTGGTGGCTGATCATCGGGCAGGACCAATGCGCCAACCTGACCTCCTGGCAATGCTGGCAAGAGCTGGTGGCGCGGGTCAAGCTGGCCGTCGCGTGCAGGGGCGACGCCCCCGTGGACGTGCCGCTGGCCGTGCAGCCCCTGGCTACTGCCGAGCGACTGCCCATGCCCCCCATGCCCGTGTCATCCACGGCCGTCCGCCAGCGCTTGCTTGCCGGCGAGTCTCCCCTCGTTCTGGCGCCAGATTTGCTGCCAGCCGGTGTCGCAAGTTATATTGCCGACCATCACCTCTATGCCCCCCGTGGGCGAGCCCACCTCTAATGGACATCCGTAAACTGCAACGCGCCATCGTCGATGGCCTGGAAAACGTCAAGGCCCAGGACATCGTCGTGTTCAACACCGAGCACCTGTCGCCCCTGTTCGAGCGCGTGATCATCGCCACGGGCTCGTCCAACAGACAGACCAAGGCCCTGGCCTCGGGCGTGCGTGAGGCGGTCCGCGAGGCCGGCTTCACCATCATGCGCACCGAAGGCGCCGACAACGGCGAATGGATCATCGTCGACTGTGCTGCCGCCGTGGTGCACATCATGCAACCCGCCATCCGCCAGTACTACCAGCTCGAAGAGATCTGGGGCGGCAAGCCGGTGAGCGTCAAGATGAAGTCCGAGAAGTCGGGCCTCGTCAAGGCGTCCGAGCCCATGGACGAAGCGCCAGCGGCCAAGAAGGCTGCACGCAAGACGGCGGGCAAGACCACTGCCCAGCCGGCTGCAGCCAAGAAGGTCGCAGCGAAGAAGCCTGCCGCCAAAAAGGCACCTGCCAAGAAGGCCGTCACCCAGACCGCAGGCACCGTGGCGGGCCGTGTCGCCCTCAAGAAGGCCGCTGCCAAGAAGGCCAGCCTGGCCGCTGCCAAGCCTGTGGCCCAGAAGGTTGCAGCCAAGAAGGCCGCCGTCAAGAAGGTGGCCGGCAAGAAGAGCGCGACCACCGTCACCAAGTTGCTGGTCAACGAGCCCAAGAAGTCGGCCAAGCCGTCGCCGGCCCGCAAGGCCGCTGCCAAGCCGGCCCCCAAGCCAGTCGTGCGCAAGGTGGCCGCCAAGAAGGTGGCCGTGAAGAAGGTGGCAGCCAAGCGCGCGCGCTGATGTGCCCCGGCGTGGCGGGCCGCCTGGCCCGCTCGCCGTGCCACCTCACGCCATGCTTGACCGTTGAAGGCCGGCCGTGAAGATCACCATCGTCACCATCGGTCACCGCCTGCCGGACTGGGCCGACACCGCCTGCGAGGACTACCTCAAGCGCTTTCCGCCCGATTGGAAGGTCGAGCTGAAAGCGCTCAAGGCCGAGCCCCGAGAAGGCAAGCCAGTGCCCGCCATCATGCTGGCCGAAGCCGCCCGCATGGAAGCCGCCATCGAGCGCGGCACCCGCCGCGTCATCCTCGATGAGCGCGGCACCCGACTCACCAGCGTGCAGCTGGCCGAGCGTGCGCAAGCCTGGCAGCACGATGGCCGCGACGTGGCGCTCATCATCGGCGGTGCCGACGGCATCGACCCCAAGTTCAAGCAGGCGGCCGACGAGGCCATCCGCCTGTCGGACATGACCTTGCCCCATGCCCTGGCCCGGGTGCTGCTCATCGAGCAACTCTACCGGGCCTGGTCGCTGCACAACAACCACCCCTACCACCGGGCCTGAGCCATGAGCACACCCGCCGCAAGCTGGCTCTACCTGGCCTCGCAAAGCCCCCGGCGCCGCCAGTTGCTGGACCAGCTGGGCGTGGCCCACCGCCTGCTGCTGCCCGATGCCGACGAAGACGCCGAAGGCCTGGAAGCCGAAATTGCCGGAGAGGCTCCCCTGGCCTATGTGCAGCGCGTCACCCACGCCAAATGGCAAGCGGCCATGGCCCGGCTGGCCCGCAGGCAAGGGCAGGGCGCCACGGCGCCGCTCAACGAGCAAGGCCTGCCGGACTGGCCCGATGCCCACGTGCTGTGCGCCGACACCACCGTGGCCCTGGGTGCGCGCATCCTGGGCAAACCGCGAGACGCGCAAGACGCCGCCCGGATCCTGTCGGCCCTGTCGGGCCAGCGCCACCAGGTGCTCACGGCCGTGGTGGTGGCCGGGCAGATCCAGGTCAGCGTGTCCGACGTGCAGTGGCGCACCCTGACCATGGACGAGATCGCCCGCTACGTGGCCAGCGGCGAGCCCATGGGCAAGGCCGGCGCCTACGCCATCCAGGGCCGCTCGGGCGCCTGGACGCAGCGCATCGAAGGCAGCTACAGCGGCATCATGGGCCTGCCCCTGTTTGAAACCGCCGGGCTGCTGTCGCCCCTGGGCTGGCACTTCTGACCTTCCTGAAGGCCGGCTTCATGTCCATGGGGTAAATTGCCGCCATGGCCTATGCACAAGACATCCTGATCAACTGGACCCCGCAAGAGACGCGCGTCGCGATCATCGAGGCGGGGGCGGTGCAAGAGTTGCACGTCGAACGCACGCTGGAACGCGGCCTGGTGGGCAACATCTACGCCGGCAAGGTGGTGCGCGTGCTGCCCGGCATGCAAAGCGCCTTCATCGACATCGGCCTGGAGCGCGCCGCCTTCCTGCACGTGGCCGACCTGCACCGCGAAGACGGTGGCCCCAGAAGCCAGTCGCGTTCGCCCGACACCCAGGTGCCGATTGAGAAGCGCGTGCACGAGGGCCAGACCCTGATGGTGCAGGTCATCAAGGACCCGATCGGCACCAAGGGCGCCCGCCTGTCCACCCAGGTCAGTGTGGCCGGCCGCCTGCTGGTGTTTTTGCCACAGGACGACCACCTGGGCATTTCCCAGAAGATCGGCTCGCCCGAGCAGCGCGAGCAGCTGCGCGAGCGCATGACCCGCCTGATCGCCGAGGCCGATGTGCGCGAAAACCGCAACCGCCCGGGCGGCTTCATCTTGCGCACCAACGCCGAAGACGCGACGGACCCGGAGTTGGAGCTGGACATCGCCTACCTGCGCAAGACCTGGCACCGCATCCGCGAAGAAGGCATCAAGGCGCCGCCCGGCACCTTGCTCTACCAGGAGCTCAACCTGGCCCAGCGCGTGCTGCGCGACCTGGTCACCGAGCACGTCGCCACCATCCGCATCGACTCGCTCATCCAGTTCGACGCGCTGCAGGCCTTCGGCACCGAGTTCACGCCCACGGCCGTCGAGCGGCTGCAGCACTACAAGGGCGAGCGCCCCATCTTCGACCTCTACAACATCGACACCGAAGTCGAGCGCGCGCTGGCCCGCCGCGTGGACCTGAAGTCCGGTGGCTACCTGATCATCGACCAGACCGAGGCCCTGACCACGGTGGACGTCAACACCGGCGGCTACGTCGGTGCGCGCAACTTCGATGAGACCATCTTCAAGACCAACCTGGAGGCGGCCCAGGCCATCGCCCGCCAGCTGCGGCTGCGCAACCTTGGCGGCATCATCATCGTGGACTTCATCGACATGCTGCGCGAAGAGCACCGTGACAGCGTGTTGGCCGAGTTCCGCAAGCAGACCGGCCGCGACCGCACCAAGCTCACCATCAGCGGCTTCTCGCCCCTGGGGCTGGTGGAGATGACCCGCAAGCGCACCCGCGAATCACTGGCCCACATGCTGTGCGAGCCCTGCCCCACCTGCGAGGGCCGGGGGCAGGTGAAGACTTCGCGCACCGTCTGCTACAACATCCTGCGAGAGATCTTGCGCGAGGCGCGCCAGTTCAACCCCAAGGAGTTCCGCGTGGTGGCCAGTGCCGCCGTGGTCGAGATGCTCCTGGACGAAGAAAGTGCCCACCTGGCCGGTTTGAGCGATTTCATCGGCAAGCCGGTGTCTTTGCAAACCGAGCCGTCGATGTCGCCCGAGCAGTACGACATCGTGTTGCTGTGATGACCGCCGTCAACGCCAGCCAGCCCGTCCAGGGTTTACTGAAGCTTCACGGAACTTTGTCGCCGTGCACGGCACAATCCAGCCGCGGCCCTCGGCCCACTTGAACACCACATGAGTTTCACAGACACGCCTCGCATCGCCCGCCGTCAATGGCTCCACAGTGTCGTGGTCACCACCGCGGCCTCCTTCGCCCTGTGGGGCGCGCCCGGCGTGGCCCAGGCCCAGTTCCGCATCGACGTCTCCGGCGTGGGGGGCACGCAGATCCCCGTGGCCCTGGGCAAGTTCAAGGACGAAGCCCGCTCGCCCCAACCGCTGTCGGCCATCGTTCGCGCCGACCTGGAGCGCGCCGGCCTGTTCAAGGTGCTCGATGCCACAGCCGACCGCCTGGATGAGAACGGCCGCCCGGCCTTCGCCGACTGGCGCAGCAAGGGTGCCGACGGCCTGGCCGCGGGTTCGGTCACGGCCCTGGCCGATGGCCGCTTCGACATCCGCTACCACCTCTGGGACGTGCTCAAGGGCAAGGACCTGGGCGGCCTGAGCGTGGTCGTGCCTGCTGGCGACCTGCGTCAGGCGGCCCACCGCATCGCCGACGACATCTACGAGCACATGACCGGCGACAAGGGCTACTTCGCCACCCGCATCGCCTACGTCAGCAAGGTGAGCAACCGCTACACCCTGGTCATCGCCGATTCCGATGGCGAGGGCGCGCAGAACGCGCTCAACAGCGTGCAGCCCATCATCTCGCCCTGCTGGTCGCCCGATGGCAACCAGCTGGCCTATGTGTCCTTCGAGCACGGCAAGGCCGAGGTCATCTCGCAAGAGGTGCTCAGTGGCCGCCGCCGCATCATCGCCGCCTTCAAGGGCAGCAACAGCGCGCCTGCCTGGTCGCCCGATGGCCGCCTGATCGCGGTGACGCTGAGCCGCGAAGGCGGCTCGCAGCTCTACCTGATGACGCCGGATGGCGACGGCGTGCGCCGCCTCACCCAGAGCAGCGCCATCGACACCGAGGCCGCCTGGTCGCCTGACGGCCGCACCGTCTACTTCGTGAGCGACCGGGGCGGCGGGCCGCAAATCTACAAGATCTCGGCTGCGGGTGGTGACGTTCAGCGTGTCACCTTCAATGGCGGCTACAACATCAGCCCCGCCATCAGCCCCGATGGCCGGTGGATGGCCTACATCAGCCAGGTGGACGGCGCGTTTCGCGTGCATGTCATGGATTTGTCCACGGGCAATGTGCGCATGTTGACCGACGGCCGTGACGACGAGAGCCCCAGTTTTGCGCCCAACAGCCGACAAATCATCTACGCCACGCGCGCTCAAGGCCGTGACGTGCTGATGATGACCTCCCTTGATGGTCGCATCAAGGCCCGACTGGCCACCCCTGCCGCCGATGTGCGCGAACCCGTCTGGGCGCCGCCGTCTGGCGGTGCGCGCCGTTGATAATCACACCTTGGTAAACACCAGCAGCTTGTTCCCGGAGATTCCACAATGCAAACCACGACCACCCGCTCTGTTCTGCGCCTGACCGCCCTGACCGCCGCCGCCGCTGCCGCCCTGTGGATGGCCGGTTGCAGCTCCACCGCCACCCAGGCCGATGCCAACAAGGGTGCTGCCCCCATTGCCGAAGCCAAGCCGGCCACCAACGCCAACGCCAATGGCGCCAACAACAACGGCGTGCCCAGCACCGCCGTGCAACCGGTGGACCTGAGCAAGGGCAGCCAGGGTGCTGGCAACGCGGCCGCCGCCGCTGCTGATGCAGACCTGGCCCGCGTCATCTATTTCGACTTTGACAGCAACGTCATCAAAGACGAGTTCCGTGGCGCCATCGAAAGCAACGCCAAGCGCCTGAGCGGCAACGCCGGCCGGAAGGTCACCGTTGAAGGCCACACCGACGAGCGTGGCGGCAGCGAGTACAACCTGGCGCTGGGCCAGCGCCGCGCCGAAGCCGTGCAGAAGTCCCTGACCCTGCTGGGCGCGGGTGCCGGCCAGATCGAAGCCGTGAGCTTTGGCAAGGAGCGCCCGGTTGCCCAAGGCAGCAATGAAGACGCCTGGGCCAAGAACCGCCGCGCCGAAATCAAGGACCGTTGATCTGCTCCGCCTGAGGGGCGGTGCCCGTGCCGCCCTTTCTGCCCCATTGAGGAATTGCCCACATGACCCGATCCTGGACCCAGGCCTTTCAACACGCTGCGCTGCGCTGGCCAGCGAGACTGAACCGCTTGGCCCTGGTGGCGCTCATGCTGGGTGGCGCCCAGGCACACGCCGGGCTGTTTGAAGACGACGAAGCGCGCCGCGCCGTCACCGAACTGCGCCAGCAGCGGCTGCAGGACATCGAGGCCGACAAGGCCCAGACGGCAGCACTGAATGCCCAGATCGACCAGCTCAAGCGCAGCCTGCTGGACATGAACGCCCAGCTGGAACTGCTGCGTGCCGACCTGGCCAAACAACGCGGCCAGGACGAGCTCCTGGCCCGCGACCTGTCCGAGTTGCAGCGCAAGCAAAAAGACCTGCAAGGCTCGCTGGACGACCGCGTCCGCAAGCTCGAGCCCCAGTCCATGACGCTGGACGGCAAGGTCTTCAAGGTCGACCCCGATGAAAAGCGCGAGTTCGACGAGGCCATGGCCCGCATGCGTGCCGCCGACTTCGCCGGCGGCGCGGCAGGCATGACCGGCCTGCTGCAGCGTTACCCGTCCACGGGCTACCGCGAATCTGCCTGGTACTGGCTGGGCAACGCCTATTACGGCTTGCGCCAGTACAAGGAGTCCATCGCGGCCTTCAAGCTGCTGGTGGACACCAGCCCCGACCACCAGCGCGCACCCGAAGCCTTGTTGTCGATCGCCAATTGCTTCAGCGAGCTGAAAGACCTGGACACCGCCCGCAAGACGCTGGACCTGGTGACGCGCCAGTACCCGCAGGCCGAGGCCGCTCAGGCAGCGCGTGACCGACTGGCCACATTGCCCGCGCCGCCTGCGCCGGCACCTGCTGCGCCCGCCAAGCCGCGCAAGGCCAAGTGAGCCTGATCGCTGCCGCCGCCACGCCCGGCAAGCCTGCCGAAGGGGGGCTGCCCGACGACCAGGCAGACCTGGCGCGCCGCTTCGGTGGGCTGGAACGCCTTTACGGCCCTGAGGCCTATGCCCGCCTGCGTGCGGCCCGCTTCACCGTGGTCGGCGTGGGTGGCGTGGGCTCCTGGGCGGCAGAAGCCCTGGCGCGCAGCGGTGTCAGCCGCCTCACACTCATCGACCTGGACCACGTCGCCGAGTCCAACGTCAACCGGCAGGTGCATGCCCTGACGCCCACGCTGGGCCAGGCCAAGGTGCTGGCGCTGCAAGAACGCATCGCGCTGATCCACCCCGGCTGCCAGGTCGACGCGGTGGAAGAGTTCATCGACGAGGCCAATGTGGACGCCTTGTTGTCCATGCACGACAGCGACGTCATCATCGATTGCTGCGATCAGGTCAAGGCCAAGGCGGCCTTGATCGCGTGGGCCTGGCGTGCCGGACGCCCCGTCGTCACCGTGGGCGCGGCAGGGGGCAAGACCCAGCCGCAACTGGTGCAACTGGCCGACCTGTCTGAAGTGACCCATGACCCGCTGCTGGCCAGCCTGCGGCAACGCTTGCGCCAGCGGCATGAGGCCCCTCGCCAGGGGAGCATGCGCGTGAGTTGTGTGTTCTCGCGCGAACCGGTGCGGGGCTCGCAGTCTGCGAGCTGCGAACAACCCCAGCAAAGCGGGTCGCTCAACTGTGCGGGCTACGGCTCCAGCGTGATGGTCACCGCCACCTTCGGGATGGTGGCCGCAGCTCACGCTATGAACTGCGTGCTATAATCTTAGGCTTTGCTGGGTCGGTAGCTCAGTTGGTAGAGCAGCGGACTTTTAATCCGTTGGTCGCGGGTTCGAGTCCCGCCCGACCCACCAGCAAAAATGCAGCAAAAAATGTGCATGCCACTCGCAAGGTGCACGACAAGACACAAATCTTGTGTATATAATGAGAGTCTTCGCTGAGTGCTGAAAAGCAAGCGGTTGAAGCAAAGATCGGGCTCTTAGCTCAGTTGGTAGAGCAGCGGACTCTTAATCCGTTGGTCGAGTGTTCGAGTCACTCAGGGCCCACCAACTTTCTCTAGGCGCAACATGCGACCTAGACCAAAAAGCCACCTTCACAGGTGGCTTTTTTCATTTCAGGCACCGCGTGTTCAAGAACCTCACCGTTTACCGCATGGGCCCGGGCTGGTCTTTCGACCGCACGGCGCTGGAATCCACCCTCGCCAAGACGGCCTTTGTGCCTTGCGGCGCCAGCCAGCAACGCAGCTCAGGCTGGGTGCCACCTCGTGGCCAGGCGCACAGCCCCTTCGTCGAGGTGATCGACGGCCAGGTGCTGCTGCAGCTGCAAAGCGAGCAGCGTGTGGTGCCGGGCAGCGTGGTCAAGCGCCGCACCGAAGAGATGGCCGAGCACATCGAGCAGCAGAGCGGGCGCAAGCCAGGCAAGAAGCAGATGAAGGAGCTCAAGGAGCAGGCGCTGCATGAGCTGCTGCCCATGGCCTTCACCAAGCAGTCCGGCACCCGCGTGTGGGTCTCGCCCAAGTCGCAGCTGCTGATGTTGGACACCGCGAGCCAGGCCCGCTGCGACGAGGTGGTCACGCTGCTGATCCAGGCCATCGACGGCCTGGTGCTCAGCCTGGTCCACACCGAGATGTCACCGGCCATGGCGATGGCGCACTGGCTGGGTTCGGGCGAGGCGCCCTACCAGTTCAGCGTGGACCGCGAGTGCGAGCTCAAGTCGGCCGACGAGATGAAGTCCGTGGTGCGCTATGCACGTCACCCCCTGGACACCGACGAGGTCAAGCAGCACATCCTCACGGGCAAGGTGCCCACGCGGCTGGCCTTGACCTGGCGTGACCGTGTCTCGTTCATGCTCACCGAGAGCATGCAGCTCAAGAAGCTGGCCTTCCTCGACCTGGTGTTCGAGGGCGCCGGCCTGGCCGCCAGCAAGACCGAGCAGGAAGAAGCGTTTGACGCCAATGCCGCCATCACCATGGGCGAAATGATGGACCTGATTCCTGACCTGATCGAAGCGCTGGGCGGTGAAAGCGCCACGCTGGGCGGTGCGCCCAAGGCAGCGCCTGTGCAGCCACCCTCGGCCGTTCAGCCCCAGCCACTGCCCGTGCCGGACACCGAAGCGCCCTGGTGAGTGGGTGACCTTGCTTGCCGCCGGGCCGTCAGCGCGCCGCCATGGCGCGCGCCCAGGCCACGGTGCGCTCACACAGCAGTGCGGCGGCTTGTGGGCCGCTGACGGTGTGGTCGGCCTCGGGCAGGTCGATGCGCGCATGCAGCTGATTGACCACCACCTTTTGCCACAGCGGCGTGCTGAGGGCCTGGTCTTCGAACTCCCGGGCGACGGCGTCGTCCTGGCTCAAGGCGAAGGCCAGGGGCAGCTTGCTGCGCAGGGCCAGGCGGCCCAGGCGCTCGGGCAGGGGGGCGTGGTGCTCATGGCCGACGTGCGGGCTGCCTGGCGTTGAACTGGCCCGGCGCTTGCGCAGCACGCGCAACACCGTCTTCTTCAGTTCGATGGCGGCTTGCAAGCCAACCTTGCCTTGCAGCACTTTGGCCCAGAAGGTCCGGCTGAGCAGGCGTTGCACGTAGTAGTGGCGCAGCCGCGTGGTGGCTTGTCCGGCGTCCGTGCGCACCCACGGGTTGACGAGGATGAGGCCACTCACGCGGGCATCGTGCGGCGCGTACATGCAGGCGGCACTGGCGCCATCGCACAGGCCCCAGATGACGATGCGTCTCAGGCTGGGCACCTGATGCACGAAGGCGTCCACGGCGCAGGCCAGGTCGGCATCGACGGATTCGAAGCTGCGCGCACTGTCCAGCGAGTCGCCCATGCCCCGGTAGTCGAAGCGCATGGCAGGCAAACCTTGCTCCGCGGCATGGCGCGCCAGTTGAACGAACAGGCGATGGCTGCCGACACGGTACTGCGGGCCGCCCACCACGATCAGCAGGCCGACCTGACCTGGTGGGCCTTCTGCGGGCCGGCTCACGATGCCCACCGACTGCGCGCCCGCGCAGTCAAACAGGAAGGCGTGTTCTTCGTGCTTCATGGCGGCAGGAGCCTGCGCAAGGCGGCCAAGGAGGGGGCGATCAATGCCGGCGCCGTTTCAATCTCCGGGGTCTGCCAGAACTTGGGGCCGCCCACACTGAAGCCTTGCACATCCAGCCCTGTGGCTTGCACCTGCTCCAGCCAGCGTTGTGTGCCTGGCAGGAGTTCACCATCGGCGATGGCCAGCTCCAGCACGTGGGTGGCGCAGCCCGGGGGCGGGTTGAAGTCGGCGCCTTCCAGTCCTGCGGCCAGCTGCGCCGACAGCTCGTAGCCGGCCACCCAGGTCGATTCACCTCGGGCCAGGCTGTCGCGCAGGTCGGTCAGCACCTGCTGGGCCTGTTTGCTCTGCGCCAGGTCGGCGCCCAGCCGGATGCGCAGGAACTGCGTGAGGTACTGCTTGCCGGTGAGCACGGGCTGCCAGGCCAGAACGCCGGCCCGGGTCTGTCGGCTGTGCAACCAGCTGCTGGCCAGCAGGCTGCCGGCGCGCAAGGTCCACAAGGCCATGGGCGCGTTGGCCTGGGTGCGGGCCCATTGCAGCGCCAGGTCGATGTCGTCTTGCCAGCTGCGCCAGGTGGCGGCGCCAAAGTCACCGGCACTGTCGCCACAGCCGTGGTGATCGACCTGCACCACCAGCCAGCCCGCTTGCGCAAAAGCGTGTGCGGCCTGCGCAACCATGTGACGCGCGCGGTTGAGCTCTTCGGCGAACGCATGTGCGTGGATCAGGATGCCCACCGGCGGGCCTTCTGGCCGGTTGACGAAGACAAAGCGCCTGTCCAGGCGTTTGCCCAGGAAGAACACCTCACGCTCGACGCGCATGGATGCTCAATTCAGTTTGGCCGCGATGAAGTCGGCCAGCGAGCCCACCGATTCAAATGTGGACCCGTCGATGTCGTCATCGGCGATGGACACACCAAAGGTTTCTTCGATGGCCGTGATCAGGGCCGCCACGGCCATGGAATCCAGTTCCGGCAAGGCGCCCAGCAAGGGGGTCTCGCGCGTGAAGCCGGCGCTGCGGCCATGCAAGTTCAAGGTGTCGTCGAGCATCGCCAGGACTTGGCGCACATGGTTGGACAAGGTGAAACCTCTGTGAAGGTGGGTGTTCGACAGGCAATCCGGCAGGCCGCACACCCGGCTTCCCGGGCCATGCCAGCAAGTCGCGATGGCCCGGCAATCACGCCTCGGCAATGCGAATGAATCTTAAATAAAGCTTAACATGAAGGCCCCTGTCGGCCAGGGTCTGGCTCCCCTGTCAAAGGGGGGCAGCGCCCAGGGTGCGCACGCGATCAAGGGGGCTGTGACATTGGACACGCATCCCCTGCATCTTCCGCGGGCAAGATGTGGGGCCAAGCCTGAGCCGACCTTTGACCACTTGCCGATGACCGAGTCCCACCTCCTTCATGACCTGATCCAGGTGTCTGCCGCACGCGGCCCTGAGGCGATTGCCCTGACCTTTGGAGACGATCAACGGTCTTACGGCCGCTTGCAGGCCGAACTCCATGGGTTCGCCGCTGGCTTGATGGAACTGGGGCTGGACCGTGGCGAGCGGGTGGCCGTGTACCTGGAAAAGCGGCCCGAGCACGTGATCGCGATGTTCGGCAGCAGCGCCGCCGGCGCGGTCTTCGTGCCGGTCAACCCCATCCTCCGGCCGGCCCAGGTGGCGCACATCCTCAAGGATGGGGGCGTGCGCGTGCTGGTCACCTCGACGCAGCGCCTCGACAGCCTGGGCGATGTGCTCCAGGATTGCCCGGCCTTGTCCTGCATCGTGCTCACCGATGGCGGCGAGCCCGCATCACCGCCGCGCCAGCAGATGGTTCGTCTGGCGGACTGGCTGCAACGGCCCCCGCGTGCGGGGCACCGTGTCATCGACAGCGATGTGGCCGCCATTTTTTACACCTCGGGCAGCACGGGCCTGCCCAAGGGCGTGGTGCTGACCCACCGCAACATGGTCATGGGCGCCAAGAGTGTGGCCCAGTACCTGGAGAACCGCGCCGATGACGTGTTGCTGGCCGTCCTGCCCCTGTCCTTTGACGCAGGCTTCTCGCAGCTGAGCACGGGCTTTCATGTGGGCGCAAGGGTGGTGCTGCTCAACCATGTGCTGCCGCAGGACGTGGTCAAGGCGGTGGCCAGGGAGCGCGTCACCGGCCTGACCCTGGTGCCGCCCTTGTGGATCCAGCTGGTGCCACAGAAGTGGCCCGCGTCGGTGGCGGCGCACCTGCGCTACTTTGCCAACACGGGCGGGCGCATGCCGCTGGACACCTTGACCGCATTGCGCCAGCACTTTCCCGACAGCAAGCCCTACCTGATGTATGGCCTGACGGAGGCCTTCCGCGCCACCTACCTGCCGCCAGAAGAGGTGGACCGCCGGCCCGATTCCATAGGCAAGGCCATCCCCCATTCCGAGATCCTGGTGTTGCGCCCCGATGGCAGCCCTTGCGATGCCGACGAGCCTGGCGAGCTGGTGCAGCGCGGCCCGCTGGTGGCGCTGGGCTACTGGAACAGCCCCGAGCGCACCGCAGAGCGTTTCAAGCCCCTGCCGGCCCAGGCCGGCGTGCGCAACGCGGCGGTGGTGTTGCCCGAGGTGGCGGTGTTCTCTGGTGACACGGTGCGCCGTGACGCCGAGGGCTTCCTGTACTTCATCGGCCGCAGCGACGAGATGATCAAGACCTCCGGCTACCGGGTCAGCCCGACCGAGGTGGAAGAGGCCTTGTACGCCACCGGGCTGGTGGGCGAGTGCGCGGCCTTTGGCCTGCCCGACGCCAGCCTGGGCCACGTCATCGCCGTGGTGGTGACGCCTCGGCCAGGCGAGTCGACGCTGGACGCCAATGCCCTGCTGGCCGCCTGTCGCCTGGGCATGCCGCCCTATATGGTGCCCCGGCGCGTGGACGTGCGCTCGGGTGGCCTGCCTCGCAACCCCAATGGCAAGATGGACCGCACCTTGTTGGCCGCCCAGTTGAAAGATCAGAAAGGTCAGGATGTCTGAGCAAGCCCCGCTGTTGCCCGTGCACGCGCCCTCCAGCTTTTTTCCCGAGCGCGACGAGGCCTGCCATGTCGGTGGTCAAGAGGGCGGCCTGCCCCTGCTGCGCCTGGCTGCGCGCGTTGGCCGCACGCCGTTTTATGCCTATGACCGCTCGGCCCTGAGTGCACGCGTGGCCCAGTTGCGTGCCACCTTGCCTTCGGGCTTGCGCATCAGCTATGCGATGAAGGCCAACCCCATGCCAGCTGTGGTGCAGCACATGGCGGGTTTGCTGGACGGGCTGGACGTGGCCTCTGTGGGTGAGATGAAGGTGGCCCTGGATGCCGGGATGCACTGCCAGCACATCAGCTTTGCGGGCCCGGGCAAATCGGAAGCGGAGCTGTGGCAGGCTGTGGCCGCCGGCATCTTGCTCAACCTGGAGTCCATGCGCGAGCTGCCCATCCTGGCGGCCGCGTCGCAGCGCCTGGGCTTGGCTGCCAGGGTGGCCGTGCGCGTGAACCCCGACTTCGACCTCAAGAGTTCGGGCATGAAGATGGGCGGTGGGCCCAAGCAGTTCGGCATCGACGCCGAAGCCGTGCCCCAGGCGCTGGCCGAGATCGGCGCCCTGGGCCTGCAGTTCGAAGGTTTCCACATCTATGCCGGTTCGCAGAACCTGCAGGCGGCTGCCGTCACCGAGGCGCAGCAGAAGTCGTATGAACTGGCGCTCAGGTTGGCGGCCTTGGCGCCAGCGCCCGTGCGCCACCTCAACCTCGGTGGAGGCTTCGGCATCCCCTATTTCCCCGGTGACAAGCACCTGGAGCTGGGCCCCATCGGCGACAAGTTGTCGGCCTTGGTGGACGCCGCGCGCCAGGACATGCCGCAGGCGCAGTTGTCCATCGAGCTGGGCCGCTACCTGGTGGGCGAGGCAGGGCTCTACGTCAGCCGCGTGTTGGACGTGAAGGTCTCGCGTGGCCATGTCTACGCGGTCACCGATGGCGGCTTGCACCACCACCTGTCGGCCTCGGGCAACTTTGGCCAGGTGATCCGCAAGAACTACCCCGTGCGCCTGGTCAAGGCCGGGGCAGGGGCGGCCAATGCGCCGCTGAGCCCGGTGTCCGTGGTCGGTCCCTTGTGCACGCCGCTGGACCTGCTGGGCGACCGCTGCAAGCTGCCGCCGGTGGAGGTGGGCGACCTGGTGGTGATCGGCCAGTCGGGCGCCTACGGTGCATCGGCCAGTCCGCAGGGCTTCCTGGGCCACCCGGCTGTCACCGAAGTGCTGGTCTGATGGCGTTCAACTTTCCCAAAGCCCGGCGCACGGTGCACCGGCTGCTCAAAGGCCGTGCCGTGAGCATGGCCGAAGCCACCTCGCGCAGCTGGGTGATCTGCCCCGAAAGCACGGTGCAGGTGGCGCCGGCCCTGCACCCGCCTGGCGCCATCGAAGCCATCCAGCAGCTGTCGCCTTACCGGCAGTGGGCCACAGAAGAGGCGCTCATCCAGGGTGGCGAGCAGCTGCTGGGGGCCACCACGGCACACCGCTTTCAAGGCGTCGACCTGGTGGACGGTCAGCTGTATTGCGGGGCCTGGGAAGACCGCGTGGGCGCCTCGTCGCCAGGTTGGCGTTTGGCGGCGGCGCCCTCGGAGCCGCCAGTGAAAGAAGCCAGCCTGGTGTCCACGCGGTCGGGCTGCGAGTTTTTCGGCTGCCTCTTGCTCGACGACTTCCCCATCGAGCTCCTGGCCGAAGGCGACGCGCCCAAAGTGTGCGTGCCATCGCGGCCTTCGGGCCACGAAGCGGGCTACCGTGAACTGCTGGGCTTGCAGCCCCGACGTGAGCTGCGTCGCACCCGTGTGGACGAGCTCACCGTGTGGGTGGACCCGCCCCACAACCCATCCAAATCAGACCGCTACCGGCGGCTGCGCCGGGCATTGCGCGAGCGCGTGGGGCCACACCAGGGTGAGGCGTCCGGCGGCCCCCGCGTCTACTTGCGTCGAGGTGGCGCCGGGCAGCAGCGCCTGCTGGTCAATGAGCCCGAGCTCGAAGCGGCGCTGGCGGGCCAGGGCTTCCTGATCCTGGACCCGATGCAGACCTCGGCTCGGGACATCGCCCGCTTGACCCTCGACGCCAGCCTGGTGGTCAGCGTGGAGGGCAGCCAGATTTCTCACGCCATTTTTTCGATGGCCGAGCAGGCCACGCTGGTGGTGCTTCAGCCGCCCACGCGCTTTTGCCTGCAGTACAAGGAATACACCGACGCGCTGGACATGCGCTTTGGCTTCTTCGTGTGCACACCACGGGCGCAAGGTTTTGCCATCGACCTGCCTGTTTTCCTGTCGTGGCTGGACCAGCTCTGATCGCTCGGCCGTGACAATGTGCCGGCGCAGCGTGGCCAGCGCCCCCTGCAGGGCTTGCTCGCCTTCAGGCCGTTGCCGCTGACGCCGAAACCGTACGTACAGGGGCGAGGGCGCAAGGGGCGTCACCACGGTCCCGCCTTTGGACACGGGGTAGTGCATGGCGTCAGCCGGTTTCAGCGGAACACATTTCATTTTTCGACCGGGCATGTGGCTCATGCGGCGCTTGCCGCCGGCGGCCAAGCTGAGCCTGGTCGGCCTGTGCGCCGCGGTGGGGCCTTTCGTGCCGGTGCTGTGCCAGTGGCTCTACCCCGGCTGCACAGTCGAGCAGCTGGCCAATGTGGCCGTGCTCTCGGGTGGGCTGGCGCTCTATGTGTTCGCCGCGTACGTCCGCACCTTGCTGGGTGCCACGCGCGTGCTGCAGGCCTCGGTGGCGCAGCTGGCCGCGGGCGACCTGGCCGCGCGCATCCGCTTGCGGACCACCGATGAGCTGGCGGTCGTGGGCGACACCATGGACCAGGCCACCGGCTACATCTCCCAGATGGTGTCGGACATCCGCAGCACCTCGACCATGGTGGCGCAGTCGGGCATCCGCCTGGCCGAAGACACCCAGGCCATGGCCGCCCAGGTGGACGACCAGGCCCGCAACCTGGAGACCACGGCGCAGCGCGTGCGCGATGTCAATGCCGCCGTGAGCAGCAGCGCCCGCAGCGCGCAGGCGGTGGACGAGCAGGTGGCCCAGGTGCGCCAGATTGCCGAGGCGGGCGGGGCAGCCGTCCACAGCGCGGTGACCTCCGTGCAGGACATCCAGGCCAGCTCGCGCCGCATGCAGGACATCATCGCCGTCATCGAAGGCATCGCCTTCCAGACCAACATCCTGGCCCTGAATGCCGCCGTGGAAGCGGCCCGTGCGGGCGAGCAGGGGAGAGGGTTTGCCGTGGTGGCGGCCGAAGTGCGCTCGCTGGCGCAGCGCAGCGCCACGTCCGCCAAAGAAATCAAGCAGCTCATCGGCGAGTCCGTGGCGCACGTCGACCAGGGCGTGCAGCAGATCCATGGCACCCGAGAGGCCTTCGAGCGCATCTTGCAGGGCATCCGCACCGTGGCCGACGAGGTGCGCAACATCGCCGCCAACACCCAGGACCAGAGCCAGGCGCTGGACCAGGTCGCCCAGGCGATGGCCCAGCTGGACCAGATCACGCGCCATAGCACGAGCGTGGTGCAGCAGGCCGCAGACAGCTCGGGTCAACTCAGCGAGCGTGCCCGCCGCCTGTCTCAGGCCGTGGCCGGCTTCCGCTTGCGGCAAGGCAGCGCGGACGAGGCACTGGCGCTGGTGCAGCAAGGCTTGCAGCTGTTCCGCAGCCAGGGCATGTCGGCCTTGCAGCAGATCACGCAACAGGGTGAGCGCTATGCCGACCGTGACATGTATGTCTTTGTCTTTGACCGGCAAGGGCAGTACCAGTCGTTTGCCGGCAAGCCGGAAAAGGTGGGCACCAATGTGCGCGCCGTGCCCGGTGTCGACGGCGACAAGCTGGTGCGCGACGCCTTCGAGCGTGCTGCCCACGGCGGTGGTTGGGTGGACTACGAGTTCGCCAACCCCTTGACGGGCAAGTCCGACCTCAAGACCTCCTATGTCGAGGCCATCGCCGACAACCTGGTGATGGGCTGTGGCGTCTACAAGCAAGTGAACCAGCACAGCAAGGTGCTGGCCGCATTGTCCGGTGTACCGATGCGCAAGGCGCAGCGTGAGGTTCTGGGGCTGGCCGCGCAGCCTGCGCCGGGCTCGTCGACCCGTCCAGGCCTGGGATGGCAAAAAGCCTGATGGCCCAGGCGCCCCAGGCCCGTTGACGGGGTCGCCAAGCTGTGTTCTGCTGGGCACCGGTTTGGTGTCAACGTGAATCTGCAATGGGGATGCGCATGCGAACCCTTGGCTTAACGTGGCGTGGACGCAAGCCAGTGTGCAGTTGGGCGCTGGGCTGCGTGCTGCTGTCGCTCAGTGGGGCCTTGTGGGCTCAGACCAAGGTCTTTGGCCTGTCGGGCAAGCGGGTGGATGACCCGGTGTTCATCACCGTCTGGCGAGGCTGCGAAGACGAAGCCCGCAAGCAGGGCGACCAGTGTGTGCACCTGGGGCAGCCCGGGCCTGCCAATGCGCGGGCTCAGGACGAAGCCCTGGCGGCACACCTGAGCCATCACAGCGATGGCATCGCGGTGTCCGTCACCCACTCCGGCTTCCTGGCCGGGCACGCCTTGAAGGCCGCGCAGGCCAAAGGCGTGCCCATCGTCACCTTCGACTCCGACCTGGACGAGTTGCAAAGGGGCATGCGGCGCAGCTACGTGGGCCCCGACAACCTGAGCTTCGGGCTTGATCTGGGTCAGCTTGTCCGGTGGCGGTGGCCGCAGGGCGGCATCGCCTGCCTGATGAGCGCAGACCCTCACGACCCCAATCTGCAGGCCCGCCTGCAGGGTGTGCGGCAAGCGCTGTCCGGCGATTCGCGCTGGCCCTCGGGGCAACTCAAACTCACGGGTCAGGGCGGCTGGACCGAATCACCCCGTTGCCCCTGGTTCAATGGTGACAGCCAGGACCGTGCGCTCAAGCAGCTGGGCACGTCGCTGCAAGACCCGCGCGTGGACGTGCTCATCTCGGTCGGCGCCTGGCCCTTGCTTGACTTGCAGGCCTACGCGGCCCTGGTGCGCCGCATTCAGGTCACCCGACCCGATGCCGGGCAGCGCGTGTTCGTGGGCACGGGCACGTCCACACCTCAGGAGCTGCAACTGCTGCGCGAGGGCCTGATCGGCGGGCTGGCCGCCATCGATTTCGAGACGATGGGACGACAAGCCTATCTGGCGCTCAAGCGCATCAGCCTGGGCGAAGCCGTTGAGCCCTTGATCAGGACGGGGGCCACCCTTCATCAAGGCAGCGGGGCTGTCCACCCCTGACCACCAACAGACAAGCCATGACCTCGACCACATCCATGCTGCCGATCGCGACACCCGTGTCTTCGGGCCCGCCGCCAACTGCGTCGCTCTCCAGCGTGCTGTTGTGGCGGGTGGTGGGCATGAGCGTGTTGCTGACCCTGTTGGCCACCTTGCTGGCGGCGCATTTCAATCAGGAGCAGGAGCTGGTTCGCCAGCGCAACCAGCTGAATGCGGTGATCGCGGCCCACCAGAGCGCGCTGGCCAAGTCGGTGTGGGAGCTGGATGAAGCGGCCGTGCGCCTGCAGCTGGACGCGCTCAAGCACTTTCCTGCCGTGTTGATCGCCGAGGTGCAGGGCGACGGCCTTCACGAGCGCTACCAGAAGGCCCACTCCTCTGCCGCCGACGCGGGCGAGGTCATCAGCGTGCCCCTGGTGACCTCGGACGGTGACAAGCCGGTGGCCACCTGGACCCTGACCTGCGATGCCCGCGCCTTGAGCCAGGAGGTCTGGCTCCAGACTGTGCGCTTCATTGGCCTGGTGCTGCCTTTGCTGGGCGTGATGGCCTTGATGGTGTTCGTGCTGGTGTACCGCCGCGTGAGCCAGCCGGTGCGCAGCCTGACCCAGCACGTCAACGCGCTGTCTGCCGACCGCTTGCACACGCCGCTGCCGCACCCCCCCGTCGCCCTGGCCCGTGAGATGCGCCAGCTCGCAGAAGGCATCAGCCGCCTGCAGGAGGCCCTGGCGGCCCAACTGGACGACCGCGAGGCCGTGGCCGCGACCCTGGCCGCTCAAAAGGCCCAGCTCAACAAGCTGCTGGCCACCCAGACCCAGCAGCTCGACGAGCTGCTGAGCTTCACCGCAGACGGGGCCGGGGTGCTGGATGCCGCCGGCACCATCGTGGCGGCCAACCCGGCCTGGACCGACATGATGGGCTGGGTGCGCCACCTGTGGCCAGGTCGGGCCCCGGTGGCCGACTGGCTGGCCGAGCCTGCCTGGCCTGAGCTGCTGCTGCGCCTGACGCAGGCCTCGCGCCTGGTGGCTTGCGAGCTGACGCTCAAACACACGGCGGGCCGCACGATGCCCATGGAGGTGAGCCTGTCGGTGATGGAGCGCGACCACGAAGACCGCCCCATCCGCATCCACATCGTGCTGCGTGACCTCAGCCAGCGCCGCGAAGTGGAGCGCACGCTGATCGAGGCACGCGAGCAGGCCCTGTCGGCCACACGAACCAAAAGTGCCTTTCTGGCCAACATGAGCCACGAGATCCGCACGCCGCTCAACGCCGTGATCGGCCTCACCGAGCTGGCCCTGCACACCGCCTTGTCCACCACCCAGCGCGACCTGCTGAGCAAGTCCAGGCAGGCCGCGCAGACCTTGCTGGGCATCATCCACGACATCCTGGACTTCTCCAAGATCGAGGCGGGCAAGCTGGAGCTGGACCTCCGCCCCTTCGACCTCGATGAGCTGCTCGACGACCTCATCGCCCTGGTGGCCCTGCCGGCGCGAGACAAAGGCCTGGGCTTCGTGGTGGACGTGGGCCCGCAGGTGCCGCGCCGCGTGGTGGGCGACGCCCTGCGCCTCAAGCAGGTGCTGACCAACCTGTGCTTCAACGCCATCAAGTTCACGCCCCATGGCCGTGTGAGCCTGAGCCTGCGGGCAACGCCTCAAGGTGAAGGCTTCACCCAGTGGACCTGGACGGTGCACGACACCGGGCCTGGCATGGACCTGAGCGCGCAGGCCCGGCTGTTCCTGCCTTTCAGCCAGGTCGATGAAACGCACCAGCGCCGCCACGGGGGCACGGGTCTGGGCCTGGCCATCAGCCAGGAGCTGGTGCACGCCATGGGCGGACGCATCCAGCTGGACAGCGACGTGGGGCAGGGCTGCCAGTTCACGGCGACCATGACCCTGCCGGTGGACGAGCAGGCGATGCCGCCCCTGCCATGGTCCAGGGCGCCCGTCGTGGGCCTGGTCATCGAGCCCCAGGAGCGCGTGGCCACACCGCTGGCCTTGTGCCTGCAAGAGGCCGGCGTGCAGGTCACGGTGGCCGCCGACCTGGCGCAGGCACGGGTCTGGGCGCATGGCCAGGCTGCTTTGGCAGCGCCTGAAGTGATGGGGCTCTGGCTGGGGCCAAGTTGGGAAGGGGCCCGAGCCCACGAATTGCTCGATGCCCTGATGCCGATCTTGTCAGGCCGCAGCGTCAAGGTGTGCCGGCTGCTGCCCTGGGGCGCAGCCTGGGTGCCTCGCGAGCACGACGTGACCCATCACCAGGACACCGGGGAAGCCTGGCTGCACTGGCCGGGCACGGCCTCGGGGCTGCGCCGCGCCTGGCTTCAGGCTGCCCTGGGCGCTTCACCTGCCGCACGCCCGCAGCCGCCGGCCGCCGTCGTGAGCACGATGTCGCTGGAGGCCCCCCCCATCGCGCTTCAGGGGCTGAAGGTGCTGCTGGTGGAAGACAACCCGCTCAACCAGGAGGTGGCCGCTGGCATGTTGGCGCTGGCTGGCGTGCACACCGAAGTGGCTGGCGATGGCCAGCAGGCGCTGGACCACCTGTCTGCCGCCCATGTGGACGCTGTGCTGATGGACGTGCAAATGCCGGTGATGGACGGCTTGACGGCCACACGGCGCATCCGCAGCCGACCCGAGTGGGCCAGGCTGCCCATCGTCGGCATGAGCGCCAACGCCATGTCCAGAGACCGGGAGCAGGCCTTGCTGGCTGGCATGAACGCCTACCTCACCAAGCCCATCGACCACATGGCGCTGTGGACCACGCTGGCGCGCTTGTGTGGCGAGGCCAGGCCCGCCGCCGTGCATGCGGGTGAGCCGGAGCAGGCGCCTGTGCTGGACCGCGACGTGGGCCTGGCCGTGTGTGCCAACGACCCCGTCCTGTATGCGCGACTCAGCGCCATGTTCATCCAGTCTCACGCCGATGCCCAAGCCCGTCAGCGGGCCTGGCTGGAAGCGGCGCAATGGCCCGCGCTGAGCAAGCACCTCCACCAGCTCAAGGCCGATGCGGCCACGGTGGGGGCCAGCTGGTTGAGCGCCGCATCGCGTGACGCCGAGGCCTGTGCCCTGCTGGATGTGCCCAGCCGGCACCAGGCCATGCGGCAGCAGCTGAAGGCCTTGTGGCCGGTGCTGGAGGCCACGCTGGAGGCGCTGCGGCTGGCCGAGCAGCCGGCCGCAGCGCCTGCTGACTCTCCTGCGGATTCACCGGCAGCGGTGTGATCCCACTCCGAGTTTGGGGTGGCCGTTCAGGTGCGGTTGTTGCGCCGCCGCTGGGCCATCTCGCGGCCCATGCCCTTGAGGTCCCATTCGGCGATGCGGGACCGGGCCTCGGGGTAGATGAGCGATTCTTCCAGGGCCATGTGGTCCTGGTAGAGCGCCTGGAAGACTGGCACGGCATGCAGCAACTGGTCGATGTTGTGCCAGTTGTAGCCCGCGGCAATCGATTCGATCTGAGGTGCCAGCTCCAGCCAGTCTTCTTCGATCCAGCCGTGGTCCTGCTGCAGGCGCAGCGTGGTGCGCACCAGCTCGTCGTCGCCGCTGCGGATCAGGGCCGGGAAGATGTGCAACTCTTCATCGCGGTGGTGTTCGCGTGCCGTGTGCGTGAAGAACTGGAAGAGGTCTCGCGCCAGGGTGCGGGCGCTGCTGTCCACGCCCTGGTCTTGCACGTGCGTGACCAGCTCGCCCAACTGGACCAAGGCGGTGGCCATTTGCTGATGGCAGGCGTCGAGCACGTCAAAGGGCTGGACGGTGCGGGGGGTGGCCTTGGGGCTGGCGGTGGTGGCTGCAGCGGCTTGGGGGCACATGGCGGGCTCCAGGTGGCCGACTCGGCACGGAGATCGCGCCTGCGGGTTCGGCCCTGATGCCATTGTGGGCAGCGCCCCGGCGGCCGCCTTGCGGCAGGTCAAGTCAGCGCGTGGCCAGCGCCTGGTCGATGAAATGGCGCGGCACCGTGGTCCGGGGCACCTTGACGTCGAACCAGCTGCGCACGTCGGCGTCCAGCAGGTGGCCGTGCATGAAGTTGTAGATGGCCTTCTTGAGCGCACGGCCCATGGCGTCGTGGTCCACCCCGCTGGGGTCCACAAAGGCCACATCGTTGCGGGCAAAGCCCTGGTGCGGCCGGTGTTGCAGCGTCACGCCGTAGGCGCCCGGGTCCAGGCCCACGGGCGAATGCACGGTGCAGGCAAAGCGGTGGAAGAAGCCGCTCTGTATGCAGCCGGCTTCGAACAGTTGGCGCACGTACTCCAGCGCGTCCACCGTGTCTTGCACGGTCTGGGTGGGGAAGCCGTACATCAGGTAGGCGTG
>CANBQJ010000007.1 GCA_947371645.1 Burkholderiales bacterium
CGGCCACGTGGGCCAGGCCGTGGTGCGCCTGCTGGCCACGCTGGACTGCAGCGTGCGCTGGATCGACGCCCGCGACCACGAGGCCGGATGGCCAGGCCAGCCCGATGCGGCCTGGCTGGGCCAGTTGCCTGCGCAGATCCAGTACCTCAACAGCCCTCACCCGGCCGACGAGGTGGCCGATGCACCGCCTGGCGCCTGCCACCTGGTGCTCACCCACCGCCACGACCTGGACTTCGACATCACCGAAGCCATCCTGCGCCGCGCGGACCACCACTTTGTCGGGCTCATTGGCTCGCAAACCAAGCGCGCGCGCTTCCTCAAGCGCCTGGCCGAACGCGGCCTGAGCGCGCAGCAACTGCAAGGCCTCACCTGCCCCATCGGCCTGGCGGGCATCACCGGCAAAGCGCCCGAGGTGATGGCCGTGGCCATCGTCGCCCAGCTGCTGGCCCTGACGTCCGACCGACCCGCCCCATGAACGCCTCCACCCGCACCCTGCTGATCCGCGACGCCGACTGCGTGCTCAGCATGAACGACCAGGGCGAAGAGTGGCGCAACGCCAGCGTGCTGATCCGCGGCCACGAGGTCATCGCCGCCGGCCCCACCGCCAGCCTG
Organism: Burkholderiales bacterium; assembly: GCA_947371645.1. Next base: position 613 of record CANBQJ010000007.1, read on the forward strand.
CCGCCCGAACTGCTGACCCAGGCCGACGAGGTGATCGACGCACGCGGCCACATCGTCATCCCCGGCCTGGTCAACACCCACCACCACATGTACCAGAGCCTGACGCGGGCGGTTCCGCAAGCGCAGGACGCCGAGCTCTTCACCTGGCTGCGCACGCTCTACCCGCTGTGGGCCGGCCTCACGCCCGACATGGTGCACGTGTCCACCCAGACGGCCATGGCCGAGCTGCTCATTGGCGGCTGCACCACCAGCAGCGACCACCTCTACCTCTACCCCAACGGCGTCCGGCTGGACGACAGCATCGCGGCCGCGCGGGAGATCGGCATGCGATTCCATGCCAGCCGGGGCTCGATGAGCGTGGGCGAGAGCGCCGGCGGCCTGCCGCCCGACAGCCTGGTGGAGCGCGAAACCGACATCCTGAAAGACAGCCAGCGCCTGATCGAGGCCTTCCACGACGACGGGCGACACGCCATGTTGCGCATCGCCCTGGCGCCCTGCTCGCCGTTCTCGGTGAGCCCCGAGCTGATGCGCGAATCGGCCACCCTGGCGCGCAGCCACCGGCGCGGTGTGCGCCTGCACACCCACCTGGCAGAGAACGACCACGACGTGGCCTACAGCCGCGCCAAGTTCGGCTGCACGCCCACCGACTATGCAGAAGCGCTGGGCTGGCTGGGCGACGACGTCTGGCACGCGCACTGCGTGAAGCTCGACGACCACGGCGTTGGCCGCTTCGCCGCCACGCACACCGGCGTGGCCCACTGCCCCTGCAGCAACATGCGCCTGGCCTCGGGCATTGCGCCCATCCGCCGCATGCTGGACGCGGGCGTGCCTGTGGGCTTGGGGGTTGACGGCTCGGCCAGCAACGACGCCGGCCACCTGCTGGCCGAGGCCCGCCAGGCCATGCTGCTGGCCCGCGTGGGCCGCAGCCTGCAGCCCTTTGGTTGCGACCACGGCCCTGCCGACATGAGCGCCCGCGACGCGCTGCGCCTGGCCACACGCGGCAGCGCTGCCGTGCTGGGCCGCGACGACATCGGTCAGATCGGCCCGGGCATGGCCGCCGACCTGGCCATCTTCGACTTGAACACGCTGTCGATGGCGGGCGCCGCAGTGCATGACCCGGTGGCCGCGCTCTTGATGACCCACCCCGGCCCCACCGCCTGGACGATTGTCCACGGCCGCATCGTGGCCCGGCAAGGCCAGCTCACCACCGTGGACCTCCCCGTGCTGCTGGAGCGGCACCGGCGCTGTGCAAGCCAACTGGCCGGCCACTGAGCCCCGAGGCGCGGCCGCCGCGCACACAAAAAAATGGCACGCCCGAAGGCGTGCCTGAAAAGGAACGGCACACCAGGTGTGCCGCTCATGCGCGCTGTCCATGCGGGTCCACCACCCGCCCATGCAAGCTTGCAGTCGATCAGTTGCTGCGCACGCGGCGGCGCAAGGCCAGCACACCCATGCCAGCCAAGGCCAGGGCGATGCCCTCGGGTTCAGGCACAGGAGACACGCTGCCGACCGCCATGGTCTGCACATTCAACTTGTAGCTGTTCAGGTTCACCGAACCCGCACCACCGTTGGAACTGTCCACGGCAACGGCCCAGGAGAGGTTGACCAAGGTCAGGAACTTGCCGCTTGTGCCTGTGGCATCGGCCACGCTGCTGCGCACGAAAGCACCGGAACCCAGTTCAGGGTCCAGCAGCTCGTTGGCAAACAAAGCACTGGTGGCCGGCTCGGCCCAGGCCGTGCGGGCGTAGACCACGGCCAGTGCCGGCGCGCTCACGTCCACCGAGCCAGACAAGGTCTGCCCCACGCCCGTGATCAGGTAGCCCGACTTGGCGCTGAGGGTCAGCAGAGGGCCGGAGGCGCCAATCTGATAGGTGTCGCCAGCGAAATCCGTGGTGCTCAGCCCATCAGGCAGCTTGAGCGACAAGCCCGCCACGCTGGAGAACGAGAACACCGTGTCGTCATAGCTGATGGCGTAGGCCGTGGTGTCCACCACCTGAACAGCGGCATGTGCGACCGTCAAGGCGGTCAGCGACAAACCGACGAGGACTTGGGCGATGCGTTTCACGGTACTTCCTTGGACTGCTGGCGTGCCCACACTGTAACCAGAATGTGGGGGTGTCGGCAGCGACATTGCCCCCTGAGCATGGCCCAGCGAACCGGAATGCGTGTCGGATGTCACGCCTTGCGGCAGCTTGCTCAGCGTGCCCCCCGCGAATCAGGGAGAGGGTTGCCCAGTGCTTGCGCCTGCGGCCTCGTACCAACGCTTGAGCACCGCACGCTCGGCATCGGTGATGCCGGTGGCGTTGTTCATGGGCATGGCCTTGAGCACCACCGCCTGCTGGTAGATCTGCTGCGCATGCGACTGGATGAGTTCTGGCGTGTGCAGCATCACGCCCTTGTTGGCCAGCTGGGCGTTGTGGCAAAGCACGCAGCGCTGGTTGACCAGGGCCTGCACCTCGGCCAGGGTGGGCACAGCCGGGGCGGCAGCCACCGGCGGCGCTGGCGGCGGGGCCAGCCACACGGCCACACCCAGCAGCACCGCCACACCAGCAACAGCCCAAGGCCAAGGCGCCGGCGCACCTGCCTTGGCTGTCTGGTGACGGGCCACAAAGAACTGACGGATCAGGGCACCCGCCAGCATGATCAGCACCAGCACCAGCCAGTTGTGCGTGTGCCCCCAGGCCCACCCATAGTGGTTGCTCAACATGGCGAACAACACAGGCAGCGTGAAGTAGGTGTTGTGCACGCTGCGCTGCTTGCCCCGCAGGCCATGCACCGGGTCCACCGGCTGGCCGGCCTTCATGGCGGCCACCATCTTGCGCTGGCCCGGGATGATCCAGAAGAACACATTGGCGCTCATGGTCGTGGCGATCATGGCCCCCACCAGCAGGAAGGCCGCGCGGCCGGCAAACAGCTGGCAAGCCAGCCATGCGCCCAGCACCACCATGCCGAAAACCACCGCCCCCACCACGGCATCACCCTTGGGGCCTTTGCCCAGCGTGCGGCAGACCAGGTCATAGACCACCCAGAACACCGCAAGGAAGGCCAGCGCCGTGTGCACCGCCGCCAACGGGCTCCAGTTGTGCACCGACTTGTCGATCAAGAACGTGCCCGCGTTGAACAGGTAGAGCACCGTGAACAGGCCAAAACCCGTCAGCCAGGTGGAATAGCTTTCCCAGTAGAACCAGTGCAGATGCTCGGGCAGCTTGGGCGGGGCGCCTTTGTACTTCTGCGGGTTGTAGAAGCCCCCGCCGTGCAGGGCCCACAACTCGCCGCCCACGCCCTGCGCTTTGAGCTTGGGGTCTTCGGGCGGTGTGAGCGTGTTGTCCAGCCACACGAAGTAAAACGAGGAGCCCACCCAGGCGATGGCCACGATCACGTGGGCCCAGCGCAGCAGCAGGTTGGCCCAGTCCAGGGCATAGGTCAACAGAGGTGCGTCCAGCATGGTTCAGCTACCCCGGTAGGTGGAATACGACCAGGGGCTCACCAGCAGAGGCACGTGGTAGTGCGAGCTGGCGTCTGCGATGCCGAAGTCCAGCGGCACCTTGCCCAGGAAGCTGGGCTGCGGCAAGGCCACGCCCTGGGCACGAAAGTAGCCCTCGACGTCAAAGACCAGGCGATAGCAGCCTGTCTTGAAGTCATCGCCCGACAGCAAGGGCCCGTCGAGGCGGCCATCTTCATTGGTGGTGACGCTGCGCAGCGACAGCCAGCGCCCTTCGGCGCAGCCGTCTGCGGTGCCTTCACGCACGTACAACTCCAGCTTCATGCCCTGAGCGGGCGTACCGTGTACCGTGTCCAGCACGTGGGTGGTGAGGTAGCCGGCGGCGGATGGGGATGGGCTGGCGCTCATGCGGTTCATGTCCGTGTGTGATGCTGTTGAATCCGGGAGCAAGCACCAAGCCAGCATGGCTTTCCAGGCGGGTTCACTTGCTTGCCAAGGCTGAAAGTGTATACACTTTAAACACGATGTCCGCCGCCCGCAAGCCCTTGTCCACACCTGAGCCACGACGCGTGCCGCGCGCCGACGCCAGCCTGATTTCGCTGGATGTGGCCGACGCTGCACACGCCGACGGCTCACGCACCGACCAGATCGTGCTGGCCATCACCCAGGCCATCGTTGAACACCACCTGCGCCCGGGCGAGAAGCTGGTGGAACAGCGCCTGGGCGACCGCTTTCAGGTGTCGCGCACGGTGGTGCGCCAGGCGCTGAACCGCCTGGCAGAGATGAAATTGGTGCAGCTGGAGCCCGCTCGTGGTGCATTCGTGGCCGCGCCCTCGGTCAAGGAAGCCCAAGAGGTGTTTGCGGTGCGACAAATGATCGAGGGCCAGATGCTGCGTGACGTCGTGGCCCGTGCCACGCCAGCAGACCTCAAACGCCTGCGCGCCCACCTCAAGGCCGAGCGCGAAGCCGTGGGCCGTGTGGACGTGGCCGCCCGCACCCGCTTGCTGTTCGACTTCCACGTGCGCCTGGCCGAAGTCCTGGGCAACAGCGTGCTGGTGCACTGGATGCAGGAGCTGGTCTCACGCTGCGCGCTGATCACCCTCATGTACCAGTCTGCCGACGACGCCCAGGCCTCCAGCGCCGAACACGCCGACATCCTCCAGGCCATTGAACAGCGCGATGCCGATCTGGCCGTGCGCCTGCTACAAGATCACCTCAGGGCCGTGGTGGCCCAACTCACCACCGCGCCCCGCGTGCCCCGCCCCGGCGCAGGCACAGCACCTGCAAGCCCCCCTCCACCGACGCGGCGAGCTTCGCCCTGACTTGCCACCAAGGACAGCCGCCCTCATGCCCATGCCCAGCACCCACCCGACGCCACCCAGCCCCTACCCGCGCGACCTCATCGGCCACGGCCGCAACCCGCCGCACGCCCGCTGGCCGGGTGGCGCACGCATCGCCGTGCAGTTCGTGCTGAACTATGAAGAAGGCAGCGAAAACAGCGTGCTGCATGGCGACGCCGGCAGCGAGCAGTTCCTCAGCGAAATGTTCAACCCGCCGGCCTTTCCCGACCGGCACATGAGCATGGAGTCCATCTACGAGTACGGCTCTCGCGCGGGCGTGTGGCGCTTGCTGCGTGAATTCGAGCAGCGCGGCATGCCACTGACCATCTTCGGCGTCAGCATGGCCCTGGAACGCCACCCCGAGCTGACGCAGGCATTCGTCGACCTGGGCCACGAGATCGCCTGCCACGGCTGGCGCTGGATCAGCTACCAGCAGCTCGACGAAGCCACCGAGCGCGAACACATGCAGCGTGGCATGGCCATCATCGAGCGCCTGACGGGCGAGCGCCCTCTGGGCTGGTACACCGGCCGTGACAGCCCCAACACCCACCGCCTGGTGGCCGACTTTGGCGGCTTCACCTACGACAGCGACCACTACGGGGACGACCTCCCTTTCTGGATGCCCGTCACCAAAAGCGATGGCAAGGTGGTGCAGCAGCTCATCGTGCCCTACACGATGGACACCAACGACATGCGCTTTTGCCTGCCCCAGGGCTTCTCGCAGGGCGATGACTTCTTCACCTACCTGCGCGACACCTTCGACGTGCTCTATGCCGAAGGCGACCCCCAAGGCCTGGACCGCCCCAAGATGATGAGCGTCGGCATGCATTGCCGCTTGCTGGGCCGACCGGGCCGCCTGCGCGCACTGCAGAAGTTCCTGGACCACATCCAGTCCCTCCCCGACGTGTGGGTGGCACGCCGCATCGACATCGCGCGGCACTGGCTGGCCACCCACCCTGCGCCCAGCCTGTGAGACCGAGACACCCATGCTGACCCTCGACACCCTCAACGCCGCCGATCTGGCAGGCTTCGTGGCCTTGCTGGACGGCGTCTACGAACACTCGCCGTGGATCGCCGAAGCTGCCTTTGCCCGCAAGCCGTCAAGTGGTTCAGGCGGCTTCACCAGCCTGGACCAGCTGAAGGTGACGCTGGCCCAGGTGGTGCGCCAGTCGCCAGTGGACGCACAGCTGGGCCTCATCCGTGCCCACCCCGAGCTGGCCGGCAAGGCCGCGGTGGCTGGCACGCTCACGGCAGAATCCACCAACGAACAGGCCAAGGCTGGCCTCACCCACTGCAGCCCTGAAGAGTTCGCACGCCTGCAGCAGCTCAATGCCGATTACAAGGCCAGGTTCGGCTTCCCCTTCATCCTGGCCGTGCGTGGCCCCCGCGGCCTGGGCCTGAGCCGTGCCGACATCGTCCGCACCTTCGCGCGCCGGCTGCACAACACGGCCGACTTCGAGCGCGCCGAATGCCTGCGCCACATCCACCGCATCGCAGAGATCCGCCTCAACGACAAGTTCGGCGTCACGCCCACGCAGGGCAACCTGGTCCTGCAATGGGCCGATGAGCTGGCGCTGCACACCGAAGGCGAAGGCCAAGGCCTGACCAATGGCCTGGACGACCGCCCGCCGCTGACGGTCACCTACCTCACCCCCGCCCACCAGGCCTGCGCCGCGCTGCTGCAAACCTGGATGCGTGACTGCGGCTTTGACGAGGTGAGCCTGGACGCCGTGGGCAATGTCGTGGGCCGCTACCACGGCACAGACCGGCAGGCGCCCTGCCTGCTCACCGGCTCTCACTACGACACCGTGCGCAATGGCGGCGCCCACGACGGGCGCCTGGGCATCTTCGTGCCCATGGCCTGTGTCAAGGCCCTGCACGAACAAGGCCGTCGACTGAAGCACGGCATCGAGGTGGTGGGCTTTGCCGAAGAAGAAGGCCAGCGCTACAAGGCCACCTTCCTGGGCTCCGGCGCGCTGGTGGGCCAGTTCAACCCCGCCTGGCTGGACCTCGCCGACGCCGACGGCATCACCGTGCGCCAGGCCATGCAAGCCGCAGGCCTCAGCGGTGAGCTGCAAGACATCACCGCCCTGAAGCGCGACCCGGCCAGATACCTGGGCTTCGTCGAGGTGCACATCGAACAAGGCCCCGTGCTGGACGAGCTGGACATGCCGCTGGGCGTGGTCACGTCCATCAATGGCGCGAAGCGTTTCACCTGCGAAGCCATTGGCACCGCGTGCCACGCCGGCACCACGCCCATGTCCATGCGCCAGGACGCTGCGGCTGCCGTGGCCGAAGCCATCCTGCATGTGGAGCAACGCGCCATGCAAGACGCCCGGTCCCCGCATGGGCCATCCGTGGGCACCGTGGGCGTGCTGCAGGTGCCCAATGGCTCGATCAACGTGGTGCCCGGCCGCTGCCTGTTCACCCTGGACCTGCGCGCCCCCCACGACGCCCAGCGTGACGCCATGGCTGCCGACGTGCTGGCGGCCATCGACGAGATCGCCACGCGCCGTCGGCTGCAGATCAAGACCGAGCTGAACCTCACCGCCGCTGCGGCCCCCTCAGACCCGGCCTGGCAAGCCCGATGGGAAGCTGCCGTGGCCAGGATGGGCCTGCCCGTTTTCAAGCTGCTCAGCGGTGCCGGCCACGACGCCATGAAGCTGCACGAACTGATGCCCCAGGCCATGCTCTTCGTGCGCGGCGGCAACGCCGGCATCAGCCACAACCCGCTGGAGACCATCACCAACGACGACGCCCAGCGCGCCGTCACGGCCTTCATGCATTTGCTGCAAGGCCTGGAGACCGCATGACCACCCCCCTGCCCGCTGTCACCGACCCCAGCTACCAGGCCCTGGACGCCTGGATCAACGCCCACTTCGACGAAGAAGTGGCCTACCTGCAAGCCCTGGTGCAGGTGCCCACCGACACCCCGCCCGGCAACAATGCACCGCACGCGGTGCGCACCGCCGAGCTGCTGGCCCAATGGGGATACCTGGCCGAGGCCCACCCCGTGCCCGAAGCACAGGTGCATGCCTATGGCCTGCAGAGCCTGACCAACCTCATCGTGCGCCACCGTTTCACGGACGGCGGCCTCACCGTCGCGCTCAATGCCCACGGCGACGTCGTCCCCCCCGGTGAAGGCTGGACCCACCCGCCCTATGGTGGCGACATCGCCGACGGCAAGCTCTATGGCCGCGCCTCCGCCGTGAGCAAGGGCGACTTCGCCAGCTTCACCTTTGCCCTGCGTGCGCTGGACGCCTTGTCCAGGCAGGCCAACGCCCCCACGCTGAAAGGCGGCGTGGAGCTGCACTTCACCTACGACGAAGAGTTTGGCGGCGAACTGGGCCCCGGTTGGCTGCTCAAGCAAGGCCTCACCAACCCGGACCTGCTGATCGCCGCCGGCTTCAGCTACGAGGTGGTCACCGCCCACAACGGCTGCCTGCAGATGGAAGTCACCGTGCATGGCCTGATGGCGCATGCAGCCATCCCGCACACCGGCATCGATGCCCTGCAAGGCGCGGTCACCTTGCTCAACGCCCTGTATGCGCGCAACGTCGCCTACCAGGCCGTCACGTCCCAGGTGCCGGGCATCACCCACCCCTACCTGAACGTGGGCCGCATCGAAGGTGGCACCAACACCAACGTCGTGCCCGGCAAGGTCAGCTTCAAGCTGGACCGCCGCATGATCCCCGAAGAAGACCCGGTCGAGGTCGAAGCCGAAATCCGACGCGTCATCGACGAGGCCGCCGCCACCTTTCCCGGCATCCGCGTTGAAGTCAAACGTTTGCTGCTGGCCTACCCGCTGCAGCCGCTGCCTGGCAACGCCCCGCTGGTGGCCGCCCTGCAGCGCCACGGCGAGGCCGTCATCGGCGAGCCCATCCCCGTCAAGGGCACGCCGCTGTACACCGACGTGCGCCTGTACTGCGCCCAGGGCATCCCGGCGGTGATCTATGGCGCAGGGCCCCGCACCGTGCTCGAATCCAATGCCAAGCGCGCCGACGAGCACCTGGTGCTCGAAGACCTGCGCCGGGCCACGAAGGTGGTGGCCCGCACCCTGCTGGACCTGTTGCGCGCCTGAGGCCACGGGCCGCCCCCGGGCACCCGCCGATTTGGGTGCCCGGCGTCCTGGCTGAACGCACCACAGGGCATGGGCTTGCAGCGACAATCACGCTCAGCATGACGCCCGCCGCCCCAACCGCCCCTTCCCCGCCTTCTGACGACGCCGCACCGCTGGTGCACAGTTCGTTTTACCGCTTCGTGGCCCTGCCCGACCCGGACTTCGTGGCCGAGGTCCTGCGCGAACTCGTGGCCCCGCTCAAGGGCGCCATCCTGGTGGCTGAAGAAGGCATCAGCGGTGCCCTGGCCGCACCCGAATCGCTCATGAGCGCCTTCGAGCAAGCCATTCAGCACGACCCGCGGCTGAAAGGTGCCTTCATGGGCATGCCCTTCAAGCACAGCGCCTGCACCACCGCCCCGTTCTGGAAAGTCAAGGTGCGCCGCCGCAAGGAAATTGTGGCGCTGGGCGTGCCCGGCGTGAGTGGCCTGCCCCGCCCGCACGACGCCAACACCCACGTCAGCCCGCAGCAATGGCGCGAGCTCATCCAGCGCGACGACGTGGTCGTGCTGGACAACCGCAACCACTTTGAATATCGCCTGGGCCGTTTCAAGCAGGCAGAAGACCCCGCCGTGGGCAACTTCCGCGACTTCCCCGACTACGTGCAGGCCATGGCGCCGCAGTGGAAGGCCGAAGGCAAGCGCGTGGCCATGTACTGCACCGGCGGCATCCGCTGCGAGAAGACCGGCAGCTGGATGCAAAGCGATCTGGGGCTGGACGTGGTGCAGCTGGACGGCGGCATCGTCGGCTATTTCCAGGCCATGCCGGATGCCGAGCGCGACTGGGAGGGCGAGTGCTACGTTTTCGACAACCGCGTGGCCATCGACACCCACCTGCAGGAAGCCTCCACAACCATCGACCAGGTGTACTCGGACGCGCCGGACGAGGCCTGGCGCCTGGAGCGCGCCCACCGGCTGGACCAGAGCACGCGCAAGGGCAAGGGCAAGCCCAAAGCCGGCTCCGAGCAAACCGACTGACGGAACGAACGGTCCGCAAGCCTGCCCCATGGCCACGCCCAGCCCCAAGCTGCCCACCCGCGACGGCGTAAGCCCCAGCTGCGTGGCCCTGCCCAGCGGCCCCTGGCCCACGGTGCTGGACTTCCTGGCTGTGCGCCTGCCCAAGGTCAGCCGCGCAGACTGGGCGCTGCGCATGCAGCAAGGCGATGTGGTGGACGCCATGGGCCAGGCCGTGCCCCCGGAAGCCCCCTTCAGGCCACAGGCCAAGCTCTACTACTGGCGCCAGCTGCCCTTCGAACACCCCGTGCCTTTTGACGAACACATCGTCTTCCAGGACGACTGGCTGCTGGTGGCCGACAAGCCGCACTTCCTGCCCGTCACGCCCAAGGGCCGTCACCTTCACGAGACCCTGCTGGTGCGCCTCAAGCGCCGCACAGGCATCGAGGCCCTGGCGCCGATGCACCGCATCGACCTGGAAACGGCCGGCCTGGTGGCCTTCACCATCCAGCCACACACGCGTGGCGCCTACCAGGCCTTGTTCCGGGACAAGCAGGTGCACAAGCGCTACCAGGCCATCGCGCCATTGGCACCCGGCTGGCACGTGGGCAGGCAGGAACGCCGCATCAGCCACCTGGCAGACGGCACCCACTTCATGACCATGCAGGAGCTGCCCGCTTCACCTGAGGGCCCGCCACCCAACGCCGACACCCACGTTCAGCTCGACGAGGTGGCGCAAAGCCTGGGCCGCTTCAGCCTGAGCCCGGTCACCGGACAGCGCCACCAGCTGCGCGTGCACATGGCGGCGCTGGGCATGCCTTTGTGCGGCGACCGCATCTACCCCATCCTGCAGCCCACCCCGCCTGCGGATCAGGCACCGGATTTCAGCCAGCCCCTGCAGCTGCTGGCCTGGCACATGGCCTTCGAGGACCCCATCACGGGGCAGCACCGCAGCTTCACCTCCATGCGCCGGTTGAGCCTGGCCCAGGTGGCCGCCTGGCCTGCGCGCTGATCAACCCTCGGCCATCAACTCGCCCATGCGGATGGCCTTGCCCGGCGCCCAGGCCGGGTTGAAGGCCATCGGCCCCTTGGGGAAAAGCATCACCACGGTCGAGCCCAGCAAAAAGCGCCCCATTTCGTCGCCCTGCCGGAAATCGATCGCCTGCTCGTCATAGCGCCATTCGGACACCTGCCTGGCTCTGGGCGGGTTGACCACGCCATGCCAGGTGGTGGCCATGCTGCCCACGATGGTGGCACCCACCAGCGTCAGCACCATGGGGCCATGGGCCGTGTCGAACACGCAGACCACGCGCTCGTTGCGCGCGAACAGCCCTGGCACGCCGCGCGCCGTGGCCGGGTTCACCGAGAACAGCTCGCCCGGCACGTAGGTCATGCGGCGCAGTTGGCCTGCACACGGCATGTGGATGCGGTGGTAATCCTTGGGGCTGAGGTAGAGGGTGGCGAAGTGGCCGTCCTGGAACTGCGCGGCCAGTTCGGCGTCACCGCCCACCAGGGCGCGGGTGGAGTAGCTGTGGCCCTTGGCCTGGAAGACCTGGTCCCGGTCGATCGCACCGTACTGGCTGATGGCACCGTCCACCGGGCTCACCCAGGTGCCCGTCGCCAAGGGGCGTGCCCCGGCCTTCAGCGGCCGCGTGAAGAACGCGTTGAACGTCGCGTAGCGGCCAATGTCGGGCTCCGAGGCCTCGGCCATGTTCACGCCGTACTTGCCCACGAACCAGCGGATGAAGGCGGTGGTGGCCGCTCCACCCTGGCGCCCCGCGAAGGCGCCCGCCAGCTCGGTCAGCAGTTGCTTGGGCAGCACGTGCTGCAAGGCCACGAAGGCCCGTTCGGAAAAGGGAAGAGACACGACAGAACTTTCTTGGGATGGCCGCTGACTCATGGCCACGAACGGCCTTGCACACAGCGGCCGGGGATTTTAGGCCACGGCCACTTGTGCACCGCCGCAGATGTCTTAAGCTGCGGCTTGCTTGCCCTGTTCAACCCGTACACGTCGCCAGAACGCACCATGCCCACACCGCACCGGACCACGCCTCGGCACACCGCACTGCGCCGCGCCGCAGCCACACTGGCCATGACCTTGAGCGCCTGGTCGGCAACGCCCGGCGCGCAGGCCGGCGAGCCCTTCGTCTACGTCACCAACTGGTACGCCGAAGCCGAGCACGGTGGCTTCTACCAGGCGCAGGCCACCGGGCTCTACACCCAGGCCGGGCTGGACGTCATGCTCAAGATGGGCGGCCCCCAGGTCAACATGATGCAGCTGATGATGGCCGGCCAGGCCGACTGCATCATGGGCTTTGATGTGCAGGTGATGCAGGCCTGGGAAAAGGGCATCCCCGCCGTCACCGTGGCGGCAGCCTTCCAGAAAGACCCGGTGGTGCTGGTGGCCCACCCGGACGTCAAGAAAATCGAAGACCTCAAGGGCAAAACCCTGCTCATCGGCAGCGCCGGCCAGGTCAGCTACTGGCCCTGGCTCAAGGCCCAGTACGGTTTCACCGACGCCCAGGTCCGCCCCTACAACTTCAACATCCAGCCCTTTGTGGCAGACAAGAACCTGGCTCAGCAGGGCTACCTGGCCTCCGAGCCCTTCAGCATCGAGAAGCAGACCGGCATCAAGCCCAAGGTGTTGATCCTGGGTGACCTGGGCTGGCCGCCGTATGCGATGACGGTGGTGTGCTCGGCACAGACGCTGGAGAAAAGGCCCAAACAGGTCAGCGCCTTCCTGAAGGCATCGATGGCGGGCTGGAAGAGCTACCTGCAAGGCGACCCGAAGCCCGGCAACGCCCTGATCAAAAAGGACAACCCCGACATGACCGACGAGCTGCTGGCCTACGGCATCCTCAAGATCAAGCAGGAGGGCATGGTCATGGGTGGCGACGCGGCCAGGCTGGGCATCGGCACCATCTCCGATGCCCGCATGAAGCAGACCTACGACCTGCTGGTCAAGCACAAGCTGCTGGACCCAAGCAAAGTCGACCTGAAGAAGACCTACACCACCCGCTTCATGCAAGACATCAAGGTCCTGCCCTGAGCTGTCGGGGCCACACGCTTTGATGATCGACATCCAGGGCGTCGCCCTGACCTACCCCAACGGCACCGAAGCCTTGCGCCCGGTGAGCCTGCAGGTGCGTCCCGGCGAGTTCGTCAGCCTGCTGGGCCCTTCCGGCTGTGGCAAAAGCACGCTGCTCAGGCTGGTCGCCGGCCTGCTCAAGCCCAGCGCGGGCCAGCTGCAGGTGCAAGCTGCGGGACAGGTGGCCTTCGTCTTCCAGGAAGCCACGCTCATGCCCTGGGCCAACGTGCAGGCCAATGTGCGACTGCCGCTCGACCTGGCCCACGTGGCCCGCGATGAAGCCGATCAGCGCGTGGCCGATGCGCTCCAGCTGGTGGGCCTCTCTGCCTTCGCCACGCACCGCCCGCGCGAGCTCTCTGGTGGCATGCAGATGCGCGTGTCCATCGCGCGGGGCCTGGTCACCCGACCGCGCCTGCTGCTGATGGACGAGCCCTTTGGCGCGCTGGATGACATCACCCGCCACAAGCTGGACGCCGAGTTGCTCGCGCTCTGTCAGGCCCAGGGCCTGACGGTGCTCTTCGTCACGCACAGCCTGAGCGAGGCGGCCTTTCTGTCTGACCGCGTGGTGGTGATGGCCGCAAGGCCTGGCCGGGTGACGCATGTGGAGGCGGTCTCGCAAACCTGGCCACGGCCCGATGACGTGCGCACCTCGCCGGCCTTCAATGATGTGGTGCGCGCGTTGCAACGTCAGTTGCTCAGTGCGTCGGAAGCGGGTGCCGCATGATGCACAACGGCCCGACCTCCACGCTGACCGCCACGCTGACATCCGCCCTGCGCCGCAGCCTGTGGCCCACCCTGGTCGCTGCGGCTTTGCTGGTCTTGTGGCAGGCCTGGACGGTCTGGGCGCAGGTGCCCTCTTACCTGGTGCCCTCGCCGCTGGAGATCGCCCGCACCCTGGTGGCCGACTGGCCGCTGCTGGCGCCCGCCTTGTGGGTCACCGTGCGCATCACCGCCATGTCACTGGCCTGCGCGGTGCTGCTGGGCACACTGATTGCCTTTGCCTTCGTGCAAAGCCGCTGGATCGAGGCCGCCTTCTTCCCGTATGCCGTGCTGCTGCAGGTCACGCCCATCGTGGCCATTGCGCCGCTCATCATCATCTGGGTGAAAGACCCGACCGCCTCGCTGGTGGTCTGCGCCACGCTGGTGGCCCTCTTCCCCATCATCTCCAACACCACCATTGGCTTGCGCACCGTCAACCCCGGGCTGGCGGCCTACTTCCAGCTGCAAGGCGCCACCCGCTGGCAGACCTTGCTGCACCTGCGCATCCCCTCTGCCCTGCCCTACTTCTTTGCAGGCCTGCGCATCTCAGGCGGGCTGGCGCTGATCGGTGCGGTGGTGGCGGAATTCGTCGCGGGCACGGGCGGCACCGGCACAGGCCTGGCCTATCAGATCCTGCAAAGCGGCTACCAGCTCAACATCCCGCGCCTGTTCGCGGCCCTGGTGTTGATCACGCTGACCGGCATCGCCGTGTTCATGAGCCTGGCAGGTTTGAGCCGCTGGGTGCTGGGCGGCTGGCACGACAGCGAACTGCGCTGACCCCCTCGGGCCTTGCTTGTCAGACTGAAGTACTTTGGTATTCCAGCGCATCGGCACACTCAAGACGACTGGTCATATTATTGACCCATGGCCCGCACCGCAGACCCCACCGACATCCCCCGCCGCCTGACGGCCGCTGGCTATGCCTTGTTCAACCAGGCGGGCTACAACGCCACCGGCATCGCCCAGATCACCGACCAGGCTGGCGTGCCCAAGGGCTCGTTCTACAACCATTTCGAGAGCAAGGAAGCCTTTGCCGCCAGCATCCTGCGCCACTACGCCGACCTGGTCAGCGTGGCCTGGCAAGAGGCCCTGAGCACGGCGCCACCGTCGCCACTGGGCGCCATCGAACACGTCTTCAGCGCCTTCATCGCCCACCACGGCCGCAACCAGTGCCAGGGCTGCCTGGTGGGCAATTTCGCGGGTGAGATGGTGCGCGCCAGCCCGATGTGCCGCCAGGTGCTCGGCGACATCCTGCTGGCCTGGCGCCGGCAACTCGCGGCCCTGATCGCCCAGGCGCAGGCCGCCGGCCAGGTGCGCACCGACCTCGACAGCCTCACCTTGTCCAGCTTCTTCTGGGATGCCTGGGAGGGTGCGCTGCTGCGCGCCAAGGTGGCGGGCGAAATCACCCCCCTGCAAGACACGCTGCGCCTGATGCTCGACAAGATTTTCGTGCCACCCGGCGCACAAGCCGCCTCCGCATCGGCCTGAAGCGCTCGCCCGCCAGGCCCCACTGCCTGCCCGATTCTTCCCCGGCCATCGTGGCCGCACTGCCACCTCAGGAAACCCATGAGCCAAGCTGCCCTGTCCCCCGCCAGCCTCTACCAGCCCTTCAAGCTGGGCACCATCACCCTGTCCAACCGCATGGTCATGGCCCCCTTGACCCGCAACCGCGCCGAAACCGGCAACGTCCCGGGCCCGATGACGATCGAGTACTACGCCCAGCGCGCCGGCGTCGGCCTGATCATCGCCGAGGCCACTCAGGTCTCGGCCCAGGCTCAGGGCTATGTGTCCACGCCTGGCGTGCACAGCCCCGAGCAGATCGCCGCCTGGAAAAAAGTGACCGATGCCGTGCACCAGCGCGGTGGCCGCATCTTCCTGCAGATCTGGCACACCGGCCGCATGTCCCACACGTCCTTCCAGCCAGGCGAGCAGGCCCCCGTGGCACCGTCGGCCATTGCCGCCAAAGCCCAGACCTACATCGCCGGCCAGGGCTTCGTGCCCACCTCCACGCCACGCGCGCTGGACGCGGCAGAAATCCCCGGCATCGTCAACGACTTCCGCACCGCAGCCCGCCACGCCATCGACGCCGGCTTCGATGGCATCGAGGTGCACGGTGCCCATGGCTACCTGCTGGACGCCTTCCTGCGTGACGGCTCCAACCACCGCACCGACGCCTATGGCGGCAGCATCGCACACCGCGCCCGCTTCCTGCTGGAGGTGATGGCAGCCGTCACCGCCGAGATCGGCGCCGACAGGGTGGGCGTGCGCCTGTCGCCCGTCTCGCCGGTCAACGACTCCACCGAGAGCCAGCCACAGCCCCTGTTCGAGCACGTGGTGCGCGAACTGGAGAAGCTGCATCCGGTCTACATCCACGTGGTGGAGGGCGCCACCGGCGGCCCGCGCGACAACGCCCCGTTTGACTACACCGCCCTGCGCCACCTCTACAGCGGCGTCTGGATGGTCAACAACGGCTACGACCAGGCCATGGCCGAGGCCGCCGTCGCGGAGGGGCATGCCGACCTGGTGTCCTTTGGCCGCCTGATGATCAGCAACCCCGACCTGCCCCGCCGCTTCCAGACGGGCGCACCGCTCAATGCGCTGTTCAAGGACGCACCGCTGTACGGTGGTCAAGGCCCTCACGGCTACACCGATTACCCCGCGCTGGCTGGCTGAAGCCTTGACCGAACAACCACCGATGTGAGGCGCCGGAGGTCGATCGGAAGACGCCGACCTGTCGCCCAGCCTGCCCTGCCCCAGGCCCGTCTGCGTTTACAGTGCAGACGCCCTGGGGCTTGCCACGTCTGGCGCCCCTCTCACTGCACAGACCAACAGGACCACAGGAGACACCCATGACGATCGCCAACACCTGCGTGCTGATTGCCGCTTTCCTTCCCATCGCCACGGTGGGCATGGCCAAGGCCAGCACCGCCCGCCAGCGCCGCAGCCAGGGTGGTTACGACAACAACCACCCGCGCGACTGGACGGCCAAGCTCAGCGGCTGGCAGGCCCGCGCCGCAGCTGCCCAGAACAATGGTTTCGAGGCCCTGCCCCTGTTCGTGTTCGCCGTGCTGGCGGCGCAGATGGCCCAGCTGGACCAGGCCCGCACCGACCACCTGGCCATCGCCTTCATCGCCACGCGCCTGGTCTACACGGCCATCTACCTGGCCAACCAGGCCACGCTGCGCTCGCTGGTGTGGTTCGTGGCGCAGGCCATCTCGGTGGCCATCTTCGCGCCCACGCTCAGCCTGCTGTGACCGGCAGGGCTGCGCCTGGTTCGGTGCCCGCGCCCATGCCAGGCAGGCAGCCCATGCGCTGCAAACTGGCCTTCACGGCTTGCGGCAAGGGCGTGTGGGGCTCCACCTCGCCCAGCTCACTCAACAGCGCCAGCAGCCGCCGGTTGTCCAGCGCCAGGGGCTGCTGCCAGAGGTAGCGCATCTCGCGCACCTCGCGCATGAAGGGCGACACCAGCGCCAGGGCCGACAGCACGGGCCAGGGCAAGGACCGGATCTTCACCGGTTTGCCTGCCTGGCCAGAATGGGCCCGTGACTGCATGACCACCTCGGCCACACAGCGCAGCAACTCGCGGCCATCGCCCAGCTCGTGGCCACGGAAGTGCAAGCGCTCTGCCGTGGCCAGGCGCCCGGGTTGTCGGAGGTCCAGCTCCAGGCACAGGGTGGCGGCCAGTACCGCATCCGGCAGGTAGGCCCAGCTGTGCCCCACCCCGGGCGTGTGCGGGTCGACCACCTGGGTGACCGGCTTGCCCGGTTTGACCATCACGGTGTTGAACCACGACGACGGGCCCTCGCCACCGAAGAAGTCACCCGCCCGCAACACCAGCGAGCGCAAGCCGTGCTGCGACGCGGCCTCCTGCAGCAGGTCTTCCATTTCCACCCGCACAGCGCCTTTTCGCGTGAGCGGGTGTTGAGGCGCGCCTTCGCCCACGCGGCTGCCCGCATCCGGCCCGAAGTTGTAGACGTTGCCCGGCATCATCAGGCGAGCGCCTTGTTGCCGGGCCGCGGCCATGCTGTGCTGGAGCATCGGGATGGCCAGTTCGCGCCAGCGCACATAGCCCGGCGGGTTGGCCGCGTGCACCAGGACCTGTGCCCCTTCGGCCGCGCGCATCACATCGCCTGGCAGCAGGGCGTCGCCTTGCACCCAGCTCAAGCCATCGGCAGAGGCCGCCGCAGGCAAGCTGCCCCGCGCCATGGCCCGCACGCGCCAGCCCCTGCGCACCAGGGTCTGGGCCATGGCGCCACCCCACCCTCCTCGTGCGCCCACGATGAGCGCCAGGGGCGCCTGCCCTGAAGTTGCCTTGTCCGCGTCCATGCCCATCTCCCGCAAGGCTCGTCCACACGCAAGCCACAGCGTTCAATGTAGGCAATCTGCCATCATTCATCCATGCATGATCTTGTAGATCCGCTATACATTCATGCATGACCACACCAGACTGGAACCTCTACCGCAGCTGCCTTGCCGTGCTCCAGGAAGGCAGCCTGTCCGGCGCTGCACGCGCCCTGGGCAGCACCCAGCCCAGCATCGGGCGGCACATCGCGGCCCTGGAAGCCCAACTGGGCCAGCCCCTGTTCACGCGCAGCCCCACGGGGCTGCTGCCCACGGCACTGGCCTTGAGCCTGCAACCTGCGATGCAGGCCATGTCGGCTGCGGCCCAGAAATTGACGCGCACGGCCGAAGGCCAGGCACAAGATGGCCAGGCCACGCTGCGCATCACCGCCAGCCAGATCGTGGGCGGTGAGGTGCTGCCCGCCGTGCTGGCGCGCTTTCGGGTACGCCATCCGCAGGTCACCCTGGAGTTGTCGCTCAACAACCGCAATGAAGACCTGCTGCAAGGCGAGGCCGACCTGGCCGTGCGCATGGCCCGCCCGACGCAACAGGCGCTGGTGTCTCGCAAGCTGGGGCGGGTGGACATCGGTCTGTTCGCGCACCGCAGCTACCTTCAACGCCACGGCGTGCCCGCGAGCCAGGCCGACCTGGGCCGGCACACCCTGATCGGTGCCGACCAGGACCCGACCATTGCCAGGCTCGGTCAGCAGGTGGGCGTGACCCTGAACCGCGAGGTGTTCCAGTTCCGCTGCGACAGCGACCTGGCCCAGATGAACGCCACGCGCGCCGGCCTGGGCGTGGGAGGCATGCAGTGGGGCATCGCTCGGCGAGACCCCGATCTGGTGCCCGTTTTGCCCGATGCCGTCAGGTTCAGCCTGGACATGTGGCTGGTCATGCACGCCGACTTGCGCCGCCACGGCCCCGCACAAGCCTTGTTCAAGCACCTGGCGGCCGAACTGGGCGCCTACGCGGCCGGTTGCCAGGCGCCGGCCTGATCAGCCGCTTTGCCCCATGCGAAACAAGCGCCGCCAGCCCTCAAGGCCCAGGCCACGCAGGGTGGCCATGTTGCGCTCATAGATGTCCTCGGCCTCCGGGTAGGCCTCCACCGCCCGGTCGATGCTGGCTTCGCGCAGCAGGTGGAGCACTGGGTACGGCGTGCGGTTGGTGTAGTTTTCGATGTCGTCCGGCCCGGCGTCACCAAACTGGAACTGCGGGTGGAAGCTCGCTACCTGCAAAACGCCTTCCAGATCGGCGTCGGCCACCGTCTGGTCCACCACGTCCAGGAAATCGTTGAAGTCCAGGAAGTCCTGCAACACGTGCGGGTGGATCAGCAAGGTGGTGTCCAGCAACTCCGGGTCGGCCTGGTCCAGGTGCTTCAGTTCGACCAGCAGATCGGCCTGCAAGGCCTCGGGCGTGGTCGCCGCAGACACCACATAGCGGATCTGGTCCTTGACGTGCACGCCCTTCGCAAAGGGGCAGAGGTTGAGGCCAATCACGGCCTCGGTCAGCCACAGGCGGGTGGCATCCAGATACAGGGCTTCGTCGCTCATGGGCGCATTGTCGCCTGACCGGCCGCGCGGCCCTGAGGCGCTGGCATGATGTTGACCACGTTTGATGCCGCCCCCATGTCCGCTGCCACCACCCTGACCCTGCGCGAACTCTGCGCCCAGTTTCCCCGCCCTGGCCAGTTGCAGGCCATCTTCCTGAGGCCCGAGCGCCTGGCAGCTGCGCAGCTGGTGAGCACCGCCACCGCAGTGGCAGGTCGGGGCCTGCAAGGCGACCGTTACGCCCTCACGGCCAAAGCAGGTGCCGGCGGCGGCAAACGCCAGGTCACCTTGATCCAGGCCGAGCACCTGCCTGTGATCGCCGCGCTCAGCGGGATGCCCCGGTTGGACGCAGGCCACCTGCGCCGCAATCTGGTGGTGGCTGGCCTCAACCTGCTGGCCGCGCGCAGCCTGCTCAAGGACCAGGCCTTGCACCTGCACATTGGCGACGAGGTGGTGCTGGAGGTGACCGGCCCCTGCGACCCCTGCAGCCGCATGGAAGCGCTGCTGGGCCCGGGCGGCCACAACGCCATGCGTGGCCATGGCGGCATGACCGCACGCGTGCTGCGAGGCGGTGCCTTCAAGGTGGGCGACGCCGTGCGCTGCCTGCCCGCCCCCTTGAGCGAGGCCCTGGCATGAGCTGGCGCGGCCTCCTGACCCTGGACTACCGCCGTGAAGGCGAGCGCACCGTGGCACACGACCGGCACGAGGGCCCGCTGCGCGTGCTGCAGCGCCTGTACCCCGAGGGCGATGCCATCTGCCACCACGTGCTGGTGCACCCCCCGGGGGGCGTGGCCGGCGGCGACATCCTGGAGATGCGAGCCCAGCTCGCCGAAGGCACCCATGCCCTCATCACCACCCCTGGGGCCACGCGCTTTTACCGCAGCGCCGGTGCCACCGCCGAACAAAGTCTGCACGCCCAGGTGGCGCCAGGCGCGCGGCTGGAATGGCTGCCGCTGGAGACCCTCGCCTACCCCGGTTGCATCGCCCACAACCGCATGCATTTCGAGCTGGCGCCCGGGGCCGAGATGATCGGATGGGACATGCTGGCCCTGGGCCTGCCCGCAGCCCACCAGGCTTTCGATGCCCCCACCCACACGCAAGGCCAGTTCACCCAAAGCATCGAGCTGCCCGGCGTGTGGCTGGAACGTGGCACCGTCAAGGCGACTGACCAGATGCTGCTCGACAGCCCCCTGGGCTGGGATGGTCAACGGGTGCTGGGCACCTTGTGGATGGCGGCGGGCAGCGACTGGCCCAACGCCACCCGAGAGCAGCTGCTGGACCTGGCCCGCGCACAGGCAATGGCCTCGCCACTGGCTCGCCAGGCTGGCGCCACCAGCCCTCATGCCCGCGTGGTGGTGCTGCGTGCACTGGCCGCGCGGGTGGAACCGCTGATGCAGTTGTTCACCGCCGTGAGAGGCGCCTGGCGCCAGCAGCAGTGGCAACTGGGTGGCGAAGCGCCCCGCATCTGGCGCACCTGATCAGAAGCCAGCCCGCCACAGCTGCCTCAAACGGGCCCACCATTGCCAGCCCAAGGGCCGTGGTGCCAACTCCAGCTTCACCCAGGCCAGGCCCCCAGAGCGCGGCCAGGCCCGGTCCAGGCGAGCATCCATCCAGACCATGGGCTCGGCCGGTGTGAGCCCTTGCGGGTCGCCCTGGAAGACGGCCACGGGCCCGCCTGCCCGGGCACTGAGTGACCTCGATGGCAACTGCGTCACCGGCATCGCACCTTGTGGCGACAACACCGCGGGGATGACCAATTCAGGTTGTTCCAACAGCCGCACCGACAGCCGCTGCACGCCCAGCAGGTCCTGGGCTCGCGATGCTGGCACCACCCACCGGACGGTGGCCGCACCCTGTGGCAAGACCTGCCCCAGAACCTGCCCCTGTCGCACCACACGGCCATCCAGCTCACCGGCCATCGACACGATCAAGGCGCCCGCATCCGGGCTGTGCAAGGCCACTTGCCCCCAGTCACCGGCCGCATCGACCATGTGGTCTGCGTCCATGTTCACGGCGCGCAAGTGCAGCGGCGCCAGGCTCCACAAGGCTTGCCCTTCGTAAACCGGCTGCCCGTCATGCACCTGCATGGCCGCGATCACCCCATCCACCGGGGCCACCACCCGCGATCGCTCCGGCAACCAGACGACGCCTGGCACCACCAGTTGCTGGGGCCATGGGCAGGCCAGCAACAACATCGTCAGCACGGCCGCAGGCAAGACCAGCACCCACATCAACCGAGACCGGTGAGCCGCCATCGCAGGCCAGGCCAGGATCGCTCGCAGCCCACGCCACAAGGGCTGCACCAGCAAGGCCAAGGTCGCGCTGGCCAGCACCAGCAAGGCCAGGTGCGGATGCCGTGGGCTGAGGGCCTGCGCCAACCAGGCGGCCGCCACCCAGTTCACACACCAGGCCAGCGGGGCGTGCCAGATGGCCCAGCCAGGCAGGTGGACCCAGGGCACGGCATCATGCAGGCCACCGCGGTCCATGCCCGCCATGCGGCCCGCCAGGCGCAGGCACTGGCCGCGCCACCAGGCCGTGCTGCGGCCGGCCAGGTCAGGCTGGCGCCACCATTCCTGCAACAGCTGAAGCACGGCACCTCGCCACAGCGGGTTGAGGTCAACGAAGACCAGCGTGATGCTGGCCGCATACAACCAGGCGCGCGCCAACAGCTGGGTCACCGGATCCGTGAGCAGCCGAGACAGCGTCCAGGCCAGACTCATGAGCAAGCCCGCATGCACCAGGCCCCACAGGTGAACCGAAACGCGCAGCGCGCGGCTGCGCAGTGCCCCCACATCTGCCGGGTCGAGGCAGGCCACCGGCAGCCCTCCGGTCCAACTCAGGCGCCAGCGGGCCGATCGCCCGCGCCAGCGCAGCCACATCAGCCACCGCCCCAACTCGTGGAAGGCCCACGACGTGGGCAGGAAAAGCAGCGTCAGCCACGGCGCTGGGCCACTCAGCCAGTCCTGTTGCCATTGCCTGTGGATGTCGGACCAGTTGCCGACCATCCAGGCCAGGTGACCCATCACCAGGAGGACAGAGGCCAGCCCCCACTCCACACTGGTGACGACGGCCAGCGCCCATGACAATGGCCTCCCGGCGGCGGTGCCATCGCGCCATGGGAGCGAGGCTTGTCCACTGGCCACAGACCCCTTCACCACAAGCCCCAGACCGCCAACCACCACCAGGCACGCAGGCGGTCAAAAACCCGCCACAGCACCGGTCTGGGCGGCATGTCGATGTGGGCCATGCCCTTCATGCCCGGTCGCAAACCCGCCAGCCCCCCGCCGGCCGCCTGTGCGTCCACATCAAAATGCGGTGAGGCCTCATCGGCCACCGCCGCAGGAACGGGGCGTTTTAGCAACAACGGCACGCTGCGGCCGGTCTCGCTGGCCAGGCGCAAGGTCGCATGTTGCCCGGGCTTGAGTGCCGCGACATCGCCTTCACCCACCTCCAACACCACGCGCCAATCCAGCCCGGGCGACACCACCCACAGGACATCACCGCGCTGCACCCGGCTGCCGGCAGCCCCCCCTTCGGCCTGGCGGATGAGCACACCATCAAAGGGCGCGCGCACCGACGACAGGGCCTCCACATCCTTGAGCGCATCCAGGCGTTGCTGCAGGTCCGCCCGCACCTCTCGCCAACGGCCTGCAGCCAGCGCATCGCCCACCAAGAGTGCCGCCTGCATGGCGCCATCCAAGCGCAACAGCTGCTCGGCCAGGGCATCGCGCTGGCGCAAACTGGGCTCGGGTGACAGGCGTCCCATGCTCTGACCTGACTGCACCATGTCGCCCACCTTCACCTGCGAAGACAGCACCACCGCATCTGCCGGGGCCACCACGGCGGTCAGCACCTGGGGCTCCAGGCGCGCGGGTACCGCCAGGGTGTAGGGCAAGGGCCAGCCCGCCATGAACGCGGCCACACCAAAAAACGCCAGCACCGACCAACGCAGCCAGCGCTCACGCGGGTCGCTCAGCCGCTGGCCCAGCGCCTCCATCCAGCTCCAGCTGTGCAGGTACCAAGGTTGCGACAGCACCCGCCTCATGGCCACCACGGGCCCGACCAATGCCGCCAGCTGCTGCAGCCAGATTCGGTCTTCTTCCACAAAGACATAGGCAGGCCGGACACCGTCTTCTTGACCGGCCTGGACCTGCCCGAATGGGATGCGCTCGCAACTCAAGACACCCACCACCTGGCCACGGTCATTGCGCAAAGGCACGCTCATCACCGCCGTGAGCCCCTGCGATCTGAACAGACCCAGGTGAGCGGGCATGTCGTTTTCGGAAATGCCCTGGGCCGGACACCGCGGCCAGGCCGCTGCCTGCGACCATTGACGGGCCTCGTTGCACGCGGCCTCCAGTTCGTTGACGCCCACACCTTCGTCCAGCGGCACCACATCCGACCAGGCCATCAGGCTCACGCCTGTGCCCCGTCGCCAGGCCAGCGACACCCTGTAAGCGTGAAGCCGGGTCTGGATGTGAGACAACAAGGTGGCCACCCCCAGGGACCATGACCAGGCTGCCGCGAAAGCGTGCAGACAGGCGACGGCGTCCGCCGGCGCGGCATCCGGCACCACCAGCGAAGACGCGACGGGGACCTCATCGGTGCCGCCCGCGCCCTTGGCCGCAGGCGGCGAAGGTCGGGTGGGCGTGAGCAGATTCAAGGTGGCTTTCCTCGACAAACTTGATCAGGGCTGTCCGTGATTTCGGCCACGCTTGCCCCTATGATCAGGAAATATTTCTCAGTCTGGCGGATTCAGGCCCCGTGCCTTCCGTTTCTGGTGCTGGCGCCTGCACATCGTGAAAGGTGATTGCGCACCGCGCCAGCGCCAACACAATCCAGGAGTTGCCACCATGAAGGTGTTGCTGATCGACGACCACCCGCTGATCCTGTCCGCCCTGCAATCCGTGATTCAGGGGCTGGGTGACAACGTGGTGGTGTCAACGGCAGACAGCGGGCGTGCGGCACGAGAAGCGCTGCGCCAGGACGCCAACCACGACCTGGTCTTGCTGGACCTTCAACTGGGCGACGCCGATGGCTTTGACCTGCTGGCCGAATTGCGCACCAAGTACCCCGCGCTGCCGGTGGTGGTGATTTCGGCCTCGGACCGCACCAGCGACGTCATCCGCGCCATCGACATGGGCGCCATGGGCTTTGTGCCCAAGCGCGCCACCAACGAGACCCTCTTTGATGCCCTGCAGCAGGTGATGTCGGGCGGGGTCTATGTGCCCCCCATGAGCATGGGCGCCGACCACCATCCCACCCTGAATGCCGCCGGCTCACTGCAGCAGCTGCGCAGCCAGGCCATGGACACGCAATACCAGACGGTGCCCTCGCTCGTGCAGCTGGGCCTGACCCCCCGCCAGTCCGACGTGCTGGGCCTGCTGCTCAAAGGCCAGCCCAACAAGCTGATCGCGCGCGAACTGGGCCTGTCCGTTGAAACGGTCAAGGACCACGTCGCCGCGGTCTTGCGCTCTCTGGGTGTGAGTTCGCGAACCCAGGCGGTGATCGCCGTCAGCCAGATGCTGCAAAAGCAGGGTGCCGCGACCCCGCCTGGTCAAGCCGGCGCCTGGCGCCCTCGCTGAACATGCGTGGGCAGTCACGGTTCACCTCCGCAGTACCGACACCATGAGCGTGCTCCCCATGGGCAGCCCCACCGGCCAGCCCACCCTTGACACCGAGGTCTACCCGGCCTTGCCGACGCCGTCCGACACGGCCCTGATGCAAGACACCACCCGGCTGGTCTACCGTCAGACCAGTGCGGCACTCATGGCCCACTTCCTGGGCATGGTGGTGCTGGTTGCCGTCTTCTGGCGCAGCGCCCCTCATGCCCTGCTGGGTGCCTGGGCGGCAGCCTTCGCGGTGATCTGGGCCGGGCGCTTTGTGTACCTGCTGAGCTACGACCGCGCCGCACTGCAAGGCCGCATCGACAGCAAGCGGTGGCTCGTGCGCTGGAACGTGGGCATGTTGCTGGGCGTGGGCATGTGGAGCACGGCGTCCATGCTCTTTTTCCAGCATGGCGGGCCTTCAGAGCGCACCGCCATGTTGTTGATCATCTATTCGTTGGCACTCGGCGCGGTGCCCAACATGGCTTCGCAGCCACGCTTGTTCATGGTGTCCATGGGCCTGTACTTCCTGCCCATGATCGTGCGCACGGCGGTGCAGAACACGGCCAGCGAGCAGACCATTGCCGTGATCCTTTGCCTGGTGTTCCTGTGCGCGCTGGCCCTGGGACGCGGATTTCGCAACGTGTTCGGCGAGATGGTCAGCCTGCGCATCCGCACGCAAGACCTGGCCAACCAACTCAAGGGTGAAATGGCCGTGGCCGAAGCCGCCAAGCACGAGGCCGAACTCGCCAACCGGGCCAAAACGCAGTTCTTTGCCGCCGCCAGCCACGACCTGCGCCAGCCCTTGCATGCCATGGGCCTGTTTGCCGAGGCCCTGCGCCAGCGCAGCAAAGATGAAGAAGTGGCCCACCTGGTCAACAGCATCAACAGCTCGGTCGATGCCCTGGAAGGCCTGTTCAGCGAGCTGCTCGACATCACCAAGATCGACACCGGCGGCGTCGACATCCAGCCCGAGCATTTCGCCATGCGCGACCTGTTCAACCGCATCCGCCTGACCTTCGAGCCCAACGCCTTCGAAAAGGGCCTGATGCTGCGCTTCCGTGGCGACCAGCACCATGTCTATGCCGACCCCCTGGTGGTCGAGCGCATCCTGCGCAACCTGGTGTCCAACGCCATCCGCTACACCGAAGACGGCGGCGTGCTGGTGACCTGCCGCAAGCGCGGCGACAAGCTGCTGATGCAGATCTGGGACAGCGGCATCGGCATCACCGACAAGGAACAGGGCCGCATCTTCGAAGAGTTCTACCAGACGCAAAGCAGCCGCCCGCTGGAGCCCCACCACCGCAAGGGCCTGGGCCTCGGTCTGGCCATCGTCAAGCGCCTCGCAGACCTCATGCAAGAGACCCTCACTCTGCGCTCCAGGGTAGGCCATGGCACCGTGTTCTCGCTGGAACTGCCCGTGGGCAGGGCACCCCGCATGCAACCCCTGAGCGTGCCCAGCAAGCCCACCCTGGGCGTCACCCTGGACCGCCGCCACATCGTGGTGGTGGAAGACGAAGCCGCCGTGCTCGAAGGCCTGCAGGTGCTGCTGAAAGGTTGGGGCGCCACCGTGAGCGCCTTCGACTCGGTGGCCGCGGTTCAGCAATGGGCTGAACGGCTGGATGCCGACACGGCTCGCCCTGACTTGCTGATCGTGGACTATCGCCTGCCAGAACAACTCACCGGCATCGACGCCATCAAGGCCGTACGTGGCCGTTTTGGCAAGGACCTGCCCGCCATCATGATCACCGGCAGCACCATGACCGGCCACGAAGCCGACGCGCAGGCCTACAACTTCCACGTGCTGATCAAGCCGGTGGTGCCCACCAAGTTGCGGGCGATGATCGGCTTCAAGCTGGGCCTGCGCTGAGCGCTGGCCCGAGGGCTCAGCTCAGCAAGGCCGCGCGCGCATCGGCATGTTCGCGCTTCAGCCTTGACACCAGTTCGGCCACCGGCACCACGGCCTTGACCGCGCCGATGCCCTGGCCACAGCCCCAGATGTCCTTCCAGACCTTGCGGGTGGCCCCGGTGTCGCTGCCATCGGCGGCCGTGCCGAAATTCATCCTGGTCGGGTCGGCCTCGGGCAGGTGATCCGGGTCCAGGCCCGCCGCCGCGATCGAGCCCTTCAGGTAGTTGCCATGGACGCCCGAAAAGTGGTTCGTGTAGACCACGTCCTGGCTGGCGCTGTTCACCACCATCTGCTTGTAGGCCTCCTGCGCACGCGCTTCGTCGGTGGCGATGAAGGCCGAGCCGATGTAGGCAAAGTCGGCGCCCATGGCCTGCGCGGCCAGGACGGCTCGGCCCGTGGCGATGGCCCCTGACAAGGCCAGCGGGCCATCGAACCACTCGCGGATTTCCTGGACCAAGGCAAAGGGGCTGGTGGTGCCCGCATGGCCGCCGGCGCCTGCGGCCACGGCGATCAGGCCGTCGGCGCCCTTCTCCACCGCCTTGTGCGCAAACCGGTTGTTGATCACGTCGTGCATCACCACACCGCCCCAGGCGTGCACCGCCTGGTTCACGTCCTCACGGGCCCCCAGAGATGTGATGACCAGCGGCACCTGGTACCTGGCGCACACGGCCAGGTCTTCATCCAGCCGGTTGTTGCTCTTGTGGACGATCTGGTTGATGGCGAATGGCGCCGAAGGCTGGCCCGGGTGGGCGGCATCCCAGGCGGCCAGGGTCTCGGTGATCTCGGCCAGCCAGTCGTCCAGTTGCGCCGCCGGCCGGGCGTTGAGCGCAGGCATCGAGCCCACGACGCCCGCCTGGCATTGCGCAATCACCAGCTTGGGCGTGCTGATGATGAACATCGGTGAGGCGATCACCGGAAACGCAACACGCTTCAACACGGCGGGCAAAGGCATGGGGCACATCTCCAAAACTTCAGCGCAAGCTGCAAGGCCCTGGAGAATACCCGTTCATGCTCGCCGGGCGCGGGCAGCGCCAGGGTCAGAAGCTGTAGCGGGCGCCGGCCGAAAACAGGCGCAGGCTGCCACCACTCTGGCCAAGCACGTCGGCGGAGCGGGTGAAGTCAATCCCGCCAACGATGCTGACGTTGGCATCGACCTTGTACTGGACGCCCAAACCAAACAGCGGCACCACTTTCGAATTCCGCTCGCTGTACCCGCCAGTGACCGACGTCCGGTTGACCACATTGGCGACCGCCAACCGAACGGTGCCCGCCAAATCCGAATCCAGTTCACCGCGCAATGCCAAACCCACAAAAGGCGCTTCCGATTGCACATCCACCTTGATGAGAACCGGCACTGAAGGCGGGTAGCCCGACTGAGTCGCCTTGCCAAAGTTCAAGTAGCCCAACTCGACCGCCAACACAGGATTGACGCGGTAGAAACCTCCCACCAGCTTGAAAGCCACGTCAGTGTTCTTGCAACTCACGGTGCCGCTGCAATCTGCATTCAAGTGCGACGCACCCACAGACGCTTCAACATAGCCCCCCGCAAAAGCGCTGGAACAGACCATGGCCAACAGCGCGGCCGCAACGTTTTTCTTCATTTGGCGATCCCCATGTATGAGGCCGTCGACACGACGACGGGGGCAGTCTATGACTTGCCCCCGTGCTGACGCCCCCCTGAATGAGGGGCGTTCGCAGCATGCCGTGCGATCCCGCCACACGCGCGGCACGATGAAAAACGCCCGCAGCGCGGGCGTTCAAATCGTCATGGCCAAGCAGCCAATCAGAACGCGTCCAGCGCCATGGCCGTCACGCTCTCGCCACCGCCCAGGATGGCATCGCGCTGCGAGGCCACGCGCGACAGGATGTGGTCCCCGTAGAAGCGGGCCGTGGCGATCTTGGCTTGCATGAAAGGCGCGTCGTTGCCGGCAGCCAGGTTGTCTTCTGCGGCGATCAGGGCGCGGCCCAGTTGCCAGGCGCACACCAGGTTGGCCGTCAGGAAGAGGTAAGGCACTGAGCCCGCGAAGACGTCGTTGGGCTTGGTCTTGACGTTGGCCACGACAAAGTCGACCACCTGCAGGAAAGCCTCGCGTGCCGCCTTGAGCTGCACCGCCAGCTTCTTGCCTGCGGCGCTGTCACGGGCGGCCAACTGGCCTTCGGTGTCGGCGATCTGGGCGGCCACGGTGCGGGCCATGGCGCCGCCGTCGCGGGCGGTCTTGCGGCCCACCAGGTCATTGGCCTGGATGGCGGTCGTGCCTTCGTAGATGGCGAGGATGCGGGCGTCGCGGTAGTACTGGGCGGCACCGGTTTCTTCGATGAAGCCCATGCCGCCGTGCACCTGCACGCCCAGCGAGGTCACCTCGTTGGCGTTCTCGGTGCTGTAGCCCTTGATCAGGGGCACCAGGAACTCGTAGAAGGCCTGGGCGCGCTTGGCGGTCTCGGCATCCGGGTGGTGGTGGGCGGTGTCGTAGGCGGCGGCACCCACCAGGGCCACGGCGCGTTCACCTTCGATCAGGCCACGCATGGTCATCAGCATGCGCTTCACATCAGGGTGGTGGATGATCGCGGCCGAGCCCGGCAGCGAGCCGTCCACCGGGCGCGACTGCACGCGGTCGCGGGCGTAGGCCACGGCATGCTGGTAGGCACGTTCGGACACGCCAATGCCCTGCACGCCCACGTCAAAGCGGGCGGCGTTCATCATGATGAACATGTACTCCAGGCCGCGGTTTTCTTCACCCACGATGTAGCCGATGGCGCCCTGGCCCACGGCACCCTTGTCGTCGCCATAGACCAGCACGGCTGTGGGCGAGGCCTTGATGCCCAGCTTGTCTTCGATGGAGGCGCAGTACACGTCGTTGCGCGCACCCAGCGAGCCGTCTTCGTTGACCAGGAACTTGGGCACCACGAACAGGCTGATGCCCTTGACGCCTTCGGGCGCATCGGGCGTGCGCGCCAGCACCAGGTGCACGATGTTCTCGGACATGTCGTGCTCACCGTAGGTGATGAAGATCTTCTGGCCCGAGATGCGGTAGGCGCCATCGGCCTGCTTCACGGCCTTGGAGCGCACCAGGGCCAGGTCGGAGCCGGCTTGTGGCTCGGTCAGGTTCATGGTGCCCGTCCACTCGCCGCTGATCATCTTGGGGATGTAGCGGGTCTTGAGCTCGGCGCTGCCAGCCGTGATCAGGGCTTCGATGGCGCCACCAGTCAGGATGGAGCACAGCGAGAAGCTCAGGTTGGCTGCAGTGGTCTGCTCGATGCAGGCCGCACCAATGGTCTTGGGCAGGCCTTGGCCGCCGTATTCCACGGGCTGCTGCAGGCCTTGCCAGCCGGCTTCAGCCAGCGCCTGGTAAGCCTCCTTGAAGCCCTTGGAGGCGCGCACCACGCCGTCGTCCCACGAGCCGTGGTCCTGGTCGCCGCTCCAGTTCAGCGGGGCCACCACGCCTTCGTTGAACTTGGCCGACTCTTCCAGCACGGCTTGGGCGGTTTCATAACCGGCATCTTCAAAACCGGGCAGCTGGGCGATCTGGTCGATGCCGGCCAGCTCTTTGATGCAAAACAGTTGGTCTTTGACGGGGGCGACGAATGCCATGGTGTGTCTCCGCAAAATGCCACCATACAGTGCTGCATGGTTGGACAAAAAAAGGCGTCCCGAAAGACGCCTTGAGGGGTTCAGTCAGACATGGTGTCTGAAAGGTGATTACAGGGCCTTGACCAGTTCGGGCACGGCCGTGAACAAGTCGGCTTCCAGACCGAAGTCTGCCACCTGGAAGATCGGCGCTTCCGGATCCTTGTTGATGGCGACGATGACCTTGGAGTCCTTCATGCCGGCCAAGTGCTGGATGGCGCCGGAGATGCCGCAAGCGATGTACAGCTGAGGCGCCACGATCTTGCCGGTCTGACCAACTTGCAGGTCGTTGGGGGCGTAACCAGCGTCGACGGCAGCGCGGGAAGCACCCAGGCCAGCGTTGAGCTTGTCGGCCAGGGGCGACATGACTTCGTTGAACTTCTCGGCAGAGCCCAGGGCGCGGCCACCGGAGACGATGATCTTGGCGGCGGTCAGCTCGGGGCGAGCAGACTTGGTCACTTCACGGCTCACGAAGGACGAGGAGCCAGAATCGGCCACAGCGGCCACGGCTTCCACAGCAGCCGAACCACCGGTGGTGACAGCGGGGTCGAAGGCGGTGCCGCGAACGGTCAGCACCTTCACCGCGTCAGCCGATTGCACGGTGGCGATGGCGTTGCCGGCGTAGATGGGGCGCTCGAAGGTGTCACCCGAGATGATCTTGGTGATTTCCGAGATCTGGGCGACGTCCAGCTTGGCGGCCACGCGGGGCGACACGTTCTTGCCAGAGGCGGTGGCGGGGAACAGCAGGTGGCTGTAGGAAGAAGCCACGGCCAGCACCTGGGCAGCCAGGTTCTCAGCCAGGCCATCGGCCAGCTGGGCGCCGTCGGCGTGCAGGACCTTGGCCACGCCAGCGATCTGGGCAGCGGCAGCGGCGGCGGCACCGGCATTGAAGCCAGCCACCAGCACGTGCACGTCAGCACCCAGTGCCTTGGCAGCGGTCACCACGTTCAGCGTGGCGGACTTGATGCTGTTGTTGTCGTGTTCAGCAATAACGAGAGTGGTCATGGTGCGCTATCTCCTCAGATCACTTTGGCGACGTTTTTCAGCTTGTCGACCAGAGCGGCCACGTCGGCCACCTTGATGCCAGCGGAACGCTTGGGAGGCTCGGCCACGCTCAGGGTCTTCACGCGAGGCGCCACGTCCACGCCCAGATCGGCCGGCTTGAACGTTTCAAGAGGCTTCTTCTTGGCCTTCATGATGTTGGGCAGGGTGACGTAGCGCGGCTCATTGAGGCGCAGGTCGGTCGTGATCACGACCGGCAGGCTCAGCGACACGGTTTCCAGACCACCGTCGACTTCGCGGGTCACCGCGACCTTGCCGCCAGCCACTTCGACCTTGGAGGCGAAGGTGCCTTGGGGCAGACCAGCCAGGGCAGCCAGCATCTGGCCGGTCTGGTTGCTGTCGTCATCGATGGCTTGCTTGCCCAGGATGATCAGGTCAGGCTTTTCCTTGTCGATCAGCGCCTTGAGCACCTTGGCCACGGCCAGGGGCTGCACGTCGACATCGGTCTCGACCAGGATGCCGCGGTCGGCACCGATGGCCATGGCCGTGCGCAGGGTTTCCTGGCACTGAGCCACGCCGATGGACACGGCGATGATCTCGGTGACAATGCCCTTTTCCTTCAGGCGAGTGGCCTCTTCGACGGCGATTTCGTCGAAGGGGTTCATGGACATCTTGACGTTGGCGATGTCGACACCAGAGCCGTCGGACTTCACGCGAACCTTCACGTTGTAGTCCACAACCCGCTTGACCGGAACCAGAACCTTCATGCGATGTTCTCCTGCGTCATGAGGAAGAGTTAAATTGGATGAGCCGCGCCAAAAAAGCACGATCGTTCGATTCTAGCCTGACTTTGAGCGTCTGTGCAAAGTTTTGGGACGCAAAGGTGGTTCATCGCCCCTCGCGGCGGGCAAGACGCGCCATGGGCTGCGGGCACAATGTTGGCCCATGCCAGACCAGCCCGCCAACCTGCCCACCATCGCCCAGACTGCACCCGCAGGCGTCACAGGCGACTCTCCTCTGGGCGAGGCGGGCATGGGCGTGCGCATTGGGGTGTTCGACTCCGGCCTGGGCGGGCTCTCCGTTCTGAAAGCCCTGCGCGCGAGATTGCCCCAGGCAGAGTTGCTCTATGTGGCCGACTCGGCCCACGCCCCTTACGGAGAGCGCGACGAAGACTTCATTGCACAGCGCAGCCAGGTTTTGTGCCGCTTTTTGCTGGACCAGGGTGCGCAGTTGATCGTCGTGGCCTGCAACACGGCCACCGCTGCAGCCATCCATCACATGCGGACCCTGCACCCAGATGTGCCGATCGTCGGGGTCGAGCCCGGGGTCAAGCCCGCTGTGGCGCGTTCACCGGGTGGTGTCATTGGTGTACTGGCAACGCCCCGTACGCTGGACAGCCAGAAGTTCAAAGACCTGGTGGCTCGCCATGGCCGCCTCGCACGCATCGTGACGCAGCCCTGCCCTGGTCTGGCCGCCGCCATCGAGCATGCGCGCCTGGACGACCCTGCGCTGAAGTCGCTGGTTCGGCGTTTGGCCGCCCCATTGCGCGAATGCAAGGTGGACACCGTGGTTTTGGGCTGCACGCACTATCCGTTTGTGCGCCACCTCTTCGCAGACGAATTTGGCCCGGATGTCGACATCATCGACACGGCCGAAGCTGTGGCGGATCAGGCCGCCAGGTTGAGCGCGTCGCTGCCCGCCAAGGGTGCCAGGACAAGCCAAATGCAGATGTGGACCAGCGCTGACCCAGCCCACCTGGATGCCGTCGTCGCCCACTGGCTGAACCTGCAAATCTGGTCAAAACAGATGAAATAGAACTGAACTCTGCCGTCAACGCGCAGATTTATCAGTATTCCCATTTTGACGCAGAGCCCCCCAGACACGAGCTCGAATCGCAGCTTCGTGTGATTGCGCACGCCCTGGGCAATTGCCTGCCCGAAAGCCATCAATTCCAAATTTGGGGTACCTCAAGTTGCCAATCACCCTCCCGATAAACCGACCTCAAGGCAAATGCTTTTTGCGGGTATCGAAAACGGTTAGACCGGACCCGGCTTATTGAACCTTCAGGTCAAGACGCAAAGCCTAGCCTTGGAATCGATTGAGTTTCCTGTGCCTCCACCAGGTCCGCTGGTGATGCAGGTTCAGACCAAAGGGGTTTGTATGCCGTCTCTGATCACCTTGATGTCCACGTCCTCGATTGCCTCGCTTGACACGGCATCGGTCGCAAAGCTGACCACCACGGACTGGGCATCGTTCACCACCGCGCAGCTCCAGGCCCTGACCACGGACCAGGTTCCGGCCATCAGCTCCGCCGGCATCAAGGGGCTGGCCACGTCGGTGCTCACGTCCTTCACCACCGATCAGATCGCGGCCTTCACCACCAGCCAGTTCTCCGGACTGAGCACGACGCAGCTGGGGGCCCTGACCACCACGCAGGTGGCTGCCATCGAGGCGGTCGACCTGCAGGGCTTCAGCAGCACGATGTTGAGGTCGCTGAGCACCAGCGACTTTGCGGCGCTGACGACGGACCAGATCGTGGCGCTGACCACCAGCCAGATCAGCACACTCGCAACCAGCCAAATCAGTGCCTTGAGCACCACGCAGGTGGCGGCCATCGAGGTGGTCGACCTGCAGGCCTTGCAAACCAACCAGATCGCGGCCATGAGCACGGGCCAGATCCATGCGCTGACCACGGATCAGGTGGCGGGCTTGGGCACCACCGCGGTTCGTGTGCTGTCGACGGCCGACATGGCCGCGCTGAGCACCGATCAGATCAGCGTGATTCAAAGCACCCAGGCGGCAGCTTTGTCCAGTTTGCAAGTCGCCGCCCTGAACACGGCTCAGGTGGCCGCCATTGGCTCGTCGGTGTTGGGGGCATTGAACACATCGGCTGTCCGCGCCCTGAGCACCGCAGCCATTGCCATCCTCAGCACGGATCAGGTGTCGTCATTGAACACCCTGCAGGTGCAGGCCATGAGCACTGCGCAGGTTGCCGCATTCGGCACCTCGCAGATCACGGCCTTGTCCACCGCCGACGTTGCAGCGCTCTCTACCGCACAGGTCGCAGCCTTCAACACCACCCAGACTTCGGCGTTCAGCACAAGCCAAGTCACTGCATTGAGCACGGCTGACGTTCGTGCCCTGAGCACGTCGGCGGTGACTGCCTTCGGCACAGACCAGATCATTGCGCTGACGTCAAGCCAGATCGCTGCCTTGAGCACCAGCCAGGTGGCCGCCCTGACCACCGCGCAAGTGGCTGCGATCGAAGCTCAGGATCTGGCCGGCCTGTCCACGGCCGATGTCCGGGCCTTGAACACCAACCAGATTGCTGCCCTGACAACCGATCAGTTGCCAACGCTGAGCACCACACAGGTGGCGGCCTTCAGCACCAGCCAGATCACCGCCCTGTCCACCGCACAACTCGCCGCGTTCTCGACCGCCGAGGTTGCTGCGTTGTCAACAGCCCAGGTTAACGCCATGACCACAGCTCAGTTCAGCAGCTTGAGTTCTGACCAGATTCACGCGCTGTCCACAGCCGACGTCCGTGCGGTCAGCACGCTGGACATCGCGGCCATGACCACCGACCAGATCGTGGCCTTCAGCTCGACCCAGATCGGCGCCCTGAGCACGGCGCAAGTGGCCGCCTTGTCGACCGCGATGGTTGCGAGCATCGAGATCGTGGACCTGGCTGGCCTGACAACGGCCGACATCCGGGCCTTCAACACCAACACCATCCGCGCGCTGACCACTGACCAGATGGGGGCACTGACCAGCAACCAGATCACTGCGCTGTCCACCGCGCAAGTCGCCGCCCTGTCGACGGACCAGGTGGCCGTGATCTCGTCCTCGGCCATCGCCGGGCTGAGCACCTTGCAAGTCACAGCCCTGAGCACCAACCAGATTGCAGTGCTGAGTTCGGACCAGATCCGCTCGCTCAACACGGCAGACATCCGCGCCTTGAGCACCACGGTCATCGCGAACCTGAGCACGGATCAGGTGACGGCCTTGCAGACCACCCAGGTGGCTGCGTTGGGCACGGCGCAGGTGCAGTCCCTGGGCACCTCGCAGATCGCTTCGCTGAGCAATGCCGACATTGCCAGCCTGAGCACCGTGCAAGTGGCTGCCCTGCAATCGGCTCAGGCTGCAGCGCTGAGCACCGATCAGGTGACAGCACTGTCGACGAATGACGTTCGGGCATTGAGCACGCGCGCCTTCGCCGCGCTGGGCACGGACCAGATCGTGGCCCTGAGCTCTTCGCAAATCGGCGCCTTGACCACCAGCCAGGTGGCGGGCATGACCACCAGCCAGGTGGCCGCCATTGAGGCGACAGACGTGGTGGGTCTCAGCACCGCAGACCTGCGCGCACTGGGCACCTCACAGGTACAAGCCCTGTCGACTGACCAGATCGCAGCCTTGAGCACCACGCAGGTTGTGGCACTGAGCACGACCCAGGTCGGCACGCTGAGCACCAGCCAGATCACCGCATTGAATACGGCGGACATCGCCAGCCTGAGCACAGCACAGGTCGCAGCGTTGAATTCGGTTCAGGCATCCTGGTTGAGCACGGACCAGGTGAGCGCACTGTCGACGGCTGAAATCCGCGCACTGAACACGAGTGCGCTGGCCGCACTGTCCACCGACAACGTCGTGGC
Source organism: Burkholderiales bacterium (assembly GCA_947371645.1). The sequence goes on from CANBQJ010000007.1 coordinate 36,994, forward strand.
CTTGAGCTCCAGCCAGCTTGCTGCGCTGAGCACCAGCCAGGCAGCGGCACTTTCAACCGCCCAGATTGCCGCGATCGAGGTTGTCGATGTGGCCGGACTGAGCACGGCAGACATCCGCGCCTGGAACACCAACCAGGTGAGCGCCATCACGTCTGACCAGCTCGCCACCTTCAGCAGCGCCCAGGTGGCGGCTTTCACGACGGCTCAGGTGGCTTCGTTGAGCACCAGCCAGGTTGCGGTGATTTCATCCTCCGCCATTGCTGGACTGACGACCGCGCAGATCGCCGCGCTGGGCACCGCTCAGGTTCAGACGCTGAGCTCGGACCAAATTGGCGCGCTCAACACCGCCGACATCCGTGCCCTGAACACCTCGGACATCGCCGCGCTGACCACCGACCAGATCGCCGCGTTCAAGACCACCCAGGTCGCCGCGCTGAGCACCGCGCAGATCGCAGCGCTCAACACCAATGACATCGCGGCGCTCAACACCGCCGACATTGCCAACCTCAGCACCGCTCAGGTCGCTGCCCTGAGCACCGCTCAGGCCGCCGCACTGAGCACCGATCAGATCGGTGCCCTGACCACGACGGAAATCCGTGCACTGAGCACCGCCGACATTGCCGCACTGACAACAGATCAGATCGTCGCCTTGTCAAGCACCCAGATTGCAGCCATGAGCACGGCTCAAGTGGCCCCGCTGCGTACCCATCAGGCACAAGCCATCGAGGTGGTCGATCTCGCCGGTCTGAGCACCGCGGACATCCGCGCGCTGAGCACCTCTGCAGTTTTGGCCCTGACCACAGATCAGGTGGCCGGCCTGAGCACCACGCAGGTCGCTGCCCTGAGCACCGCCCAGGTCGCCACCGTGAGCACCGACCAGATCTCGGCGCTGAGCACGGCCGACGTCGCCAACCTGAGCACCGCTCAGGTCGCCGTACTGTCCACCGCACAGGCTGCCATCCTGAGCACCAGCCAGGTCATGGCCCTGCTGACCACCGAGGTCAAGGCCCTGAGCACCGCCGCCACCTCTGCACTGAGCACCGACAACATCGTCGCGCTGAGCTCTGCCCAGGTCGCTGCGCTGAGCACCGCCCAGGTCGCCAACCTCACCACCGCCCAGGTCGCCGCCATCGAGGCCGCCGACATCGCCGGCCTGAGCACCGCCGATGTGCGGGCATTGAGCACCACCCAGGTTCACGCCCTGACCACCGACCAGATCGCTGTCTTCAGCTCCACCCAGGCCGCTGCCCTGAGCACCGCCCAGGTCGCCACGCTGAGCACCGACCAGGTCGCCCTGCTGTCCACCGCGGCCGTGGCCAACCTGAGCACCGCGCAGATCGCCGCGCTGGGCACCGCCCAGGTCCAGACGTTGAGTTCGGATCAGGTCCGCGCCCTCAACACCGCCGACATCCGCGCCCTGAGCACTTCCGACATCGCAGCGCTGACCACCGACCAGGTCGCCGCGTTCAAGACCACCCAGGTCGCCGCGCTGAGCACCGCGCAGATCGCTGCACTCAACACCAACGACATCGCTGCGCTCAACACCGCCGACGTCGCCAACCTCAGCACCGCCCAGGTCGCCGCACTGTCCACCGCACAGGCTGCCATCCTGAGCACCAGCCAGGTCATGGCCCTGCTGACCACCGAGGTCAAGGCCCTGAGCACCGCCGCCACCGCTGCGCTGAGCACCGACAACCTCGTCGCGCTGAGCTCGGCCCAGGTCGCTGCCCTGAGCACCGCCCAGGTCGCCAACCTGACGACCAC